>DATAUF010000071.1:0-10926 GCA_036268405.1 Mycobacteriales bacterium | reverse complement strand
GCCGTCCAGGAGCTGAGCTATCTCGACTAACGAGCCCGTGCGGGACTATGCGGCGGGAACAGCCGAGCGAGCGTCGTTGCAGCAGGCGCTCGCCGATCTTGACGGCGCCGAGCCGACCGACCTGACATTGACGATCGCGGGGGAGCAGCGCCTCGGGGGAGGCGATCCGATCGATGTCGTGGCGCCCCATCGACACGATCAGGTCCTCGGGCGGACCTGGCAGGCGACAGGTGCGGAGGTCGAGGCGGCGGTCGAGGCGGCGGTCACCGCTGGCGCCGAGTGGCGGGAGGTCGGCCTCGAAGAGCGGGCGGCAGTCTTTCTGCGCGCCGCAGACCTGCTTGCGGGTCCGTGGCGCGACCGGCTCAACGCCGCCACGATGCTGGGCCAGTCCAAGACCTGCTATCAGGCGGAGATCGACTCGGCCTGTGAGCTCATCGACTTCTGGCGGTTCAACGTCGACTTCGCACGTTCGATCCACGAAGAGCAGCCGCAGTCGATCCCCGGTGTGCGCAACAGCTTCGACCATCGCCCGCTCGAAGGATTCGTGCTTGCGATCACGCCGTTCAACTTCACCGCGATCGCAGGCAACCTGCCGACCGCGCCCGCGCTCATGGGCGTACCTGTCGTGTGGAAGCCGTCACCGACCCAGGGCCTCGCGGCGCATCTGACGATGCGGCTGCTCGAGGAGGCCGGGCTGCCGCCGGGCGTCATCAACCTGGTGACGGGAGACGGCGCGGCGGTCAGCGAGGTCGCACTCGTGGATCCTCGGATGTCAGGGGTGCACTTCACCGGCTCGACCCCTACCTTTCGGCGGATCTGGCGCAGCGTGGCGGACCACCTCGATGGCTACCGCGACTACCCGCGACTGGTCGGCGAGACCGGCGGCAAGGACTTCGTCGTCGCGCACCGGTCCGCCGATGTCGACGCGCTTCGAGTGGCGCTGGTGCGCGGTGCCTTTGAGTACCAGGGGCAAAAGTGCTCGGCAGCGTCACGGGCATTCATCCCGTCGTCACTGTGGTCGAGCCTGCGCGAGGACCTGGTGGAAACTGTCCGTGCGGTCACGATGGGCGACCCCACCGACTTCTCGGTGTTCATGGGTGCGGTCATCGACCGGCGCGCGTTCGACCGGCTTGCCTCGGCGATCGAGCGCGCCCGATCCGAGCCATCCATCACGGTGCTCGCGGGCGGTGGCACCGACGATCGGACCGGCTACTTCGTCGAGCCGACGCTCTTGGTCGGCACTGATCCGACGGACGACGTCTTCACCAGCGAGCTGTTCGGTCCGATCCTTGCCGTCCACGTCTACGACGACGCCTCGCCGGGCGACGACGCGTTCGACGAGGTGATGCGCCTGGTGGACCAGGCCACGCCGTACGCCCTGACCGGCTCGATCTTTGCTCAGGACCCGGCGGCGGTCGCCAGGGCGAGCGCACGGTTGCGCTACGCGGCCGGCAACTTCTACGTCAACGACAAGCCCACCGGCGCGGTCGTCGGCCAGCAGCCGTTCGGCGGTGCGCGCGCGAGCGGCACCGACGACAAGGCCGGGTCGGCGTACAACCTGCTCCGCTGGACGAGCCCTCGGGTGGTGAAGGCGACCGAGCGCCCGCCGACCGAGTGGCGGTATCCGCACCAGGACTGACTGTCACCCGGATGCCACCCGAACGGGTGTCAAGACCGCCCATTCCGGGCACCGACAACAGCAAGTGATGCGCATCGCGCCGACCGGATCGGCAACTACACGGGGCGGGGAGCTGGACCCGCTGCGGGAGCGGCCGCTCTACCTGCGGTCCCTGCGCGTGGTCCTCGCGGTCACGATCGTCATCTACGGCGAGCTTTTGCCGCACCAGCTCCGTACGTCGCTGGTTGCCATCGGGCTTCTCACCGCGGCCTATCTGATGGCAACCTTCGGCATCGAGGCGTTGTCCCGATGGCTGACCGGGGGCTTCTACCGCTGGCTGTTCTGGTTGGCGCTGGGCATCGACGGCGTCTATCTCGCGGCGACGACATACCTGGCCGGCGCCTCGATCGGACCGGTGCGCTACCTCGTCCTCGTCTACCTGACGGTCATCACCCTGCTCGGCACCTGGCAGACCGGCCTGGCGACCGCGGTCTGGCAGTCCGGGGCGCAGGTCGGGTTCTTCCTTGCTCAGCGGGGCGGCTGGCTCGGCGGTTTCGGCAGTTCGGCGACATCTGGTCGCGAGTGGGATCGCCTCGCGGCCTTCCTTGCCGCCTTGTGGGTTCTGACGATCGCTACGGCGATCCTCGCCGCCCTCAACCAAGGCGACCTGCAGCGGCGCCGCTACGAGCTCGACCGGCTGGTCGACCTCGGCCGTGACATGGAGTCCGCGGAGGATGCGTCGACCGTCGGCACGCACCTGCTGTCCGCGCTCAGTGACGCTTTCGGCTTCGACCGGATGGTCCTGGTCGAGGTCGACCACGGGATCCCGCGACCGTTGGCGACCTGCGGCGTCGTGGCGCCGCCCGAGGTGGCAGAGTTCGCGCCCGAGTCCGCGATCCAGCAGGTGATCGAGGCCGGGACCACAATGCGGCTTGACCGGCTCGACGCCGAAGGCGACGCGTGGCTGATCGCGGCACTGCCCGCCGCGCGCAACGTCGTCGTCGTGCCGTTGCTCGCGCAAGGAGTGGTCGCCATCCTGGTCGTTCCGCTCGGCCCGTGGGCGGGTGGGCGATCCGAGGAGCGCGTGGTAACGGCGACCGAGCGCTTTGCCAGTCACGCGGCGATTGCCTTGCGCAGTGCGAGCCTGTTGGCGCGGGTGCGGCAGATGGCCATCACTGATGGCCTGACACAGCTTTCGAACCGGCGCGCGTTCGACCGTGCGCTCGACCGGGAGATCGGGCGAGCTGCCCGCGCCGACGGCCGGTTGTCGGTGGTGCTGATCGATCTCGACGACTTCAAGTCACTCAACGATGAGCACGGTCACGTGACCGGCGACACCGTGCTTCGGCAGATCAGCCGGGCGTTGCAGCGCTCGGTTCGGTCCTACGACACGGTGGCTCGATACGGCGGCGAGGAGTTCGCGGCCGTCCTCCCCGGCTGCTCTGCCGGGCTCGCCTTCACGTTGGCCGACCGACTGCGGATCGCGGTCCAGGACGCTGCGAGCGATGTCAAGGTCACCGCCAGTGTCGGCGTCGCCACCTATCCCTACGACGGAGCCGAGGCGGCAGCCCTGCTGCGCTCGGCAGACCATGCGCTGTATGCGTCGAAGCGCGCCGGCCGCAACCGGGTTCGCTCCGCAGAGCAGGCTCGAGTCGAGTTCTGTGAGAAGTAGCGATCTGCAACGGCCAGGCATCGCCCCGGCCATGATGAGGTGATGGCGTCTCGGTTGCTTACGCCGCTGCAGATCGGCGGTGCGACGATCCGCAACCGGCTCTACCGGGCGCCGGTCCTCGAGGGCGCCGGCGACGGCGATGACGCCGCAGCGACGTATCAGCGTCACTTCGTCAAGAACGCCGAGCACGGCGTCGGGCTGATCATCCAGGGCTCCTCATGTATCTGGGCCGAGGGCCGGTCCTCGCCGGGGATGACGTGCGTCGACACCCGGGACAAGGTGATGCGCTTCGCGCCGATGGTCGCGGCCGTGCACGCGGCCGGCGCGGCGATGTTCCTCCAGCTCGGTCACGCCGGCATCTACGCGATCGAGGCATGGCACGAGCCCTATGCGTCGGCACGTGAGGGTCCGATCCTTGCCGCGTCCCCGTTGCCGTGGTTCGTACGCCCGTCCTTTCGGGGAATCCCGGTGCATGTCATGACCACCGACGAGGTTCGCGACATGGCGGTGCGCTACGGCGAGATCGCGGCCTGGGCGCGAGAGGCCGGCTACGACGGCGTGCAGCTTGGCTCGGCCAACGCCAAGCTGCTCGACCAGTTCCTCTCGCCGTTCTACAACCGGCGCACCGACGAGTTCGGCGGCTCATTGGAGAACCGCGCCCGCGTGCTGCGGCTGATCCGTGAGGCGGTGGCGGACCGCGCGGGCCTGGACTTCGCATGCACGGTCAAGGTGCCCGCGGAGGTCGCGCCGCTCGGACTCCCGCACGCGTCCGCGGCGGAAGCGGTCGAGCTCGCCCGGTTGGCGCAGGAGTGGGGCTTCGACGCCGTCACGCCCGTCACGGTCTCGGTGCTGCCGGACACCACACTGGCCCGTGGCGATGCGCCGACGAACCTGCGGACCAACAAGGCGATGGTCGACCGGTTGCGTCGCGCGGCTCCTCGCCGTACCCGGCGTGCCTCCCTGCGGTTCGGCTACTGGTGGGCGGGCAAGCGAGCGCCGTTCGCGCCGGTGTGGAACCGCGAGCTGTTCGGGGCGGTGTCGAAACAGGTGTCGATCCCGGTGTTCGCCGTGGGCGGCATCCGCACTGCGGCGGAGGTCAACGAGATCCTCGATGCGGGCGATGCCGACATGGTGGGGATCGGACGGCCGTTCTACGCGGAGCCTGATCTTGCTGAGCGAATCCTCGGCGATGACGCGTCTCCCCGTGCGTGCCGCAACTCCAACCGCTGCGTGCCCGCGCAGATGCTCGGGATGGCGGGCGCCTGCTACAACCCGGAGGTCAACCGAGCGGTACGCGAAGCAGCGCGCACTCAGGACAGGTCTGCGAGCGCCTCGAGCTGATCAAGGCAGTGCGTGAGCGAGTGGTGCACGAGGCTGGCCTTCACGATCGTCGCTCCGGCCTCGACGAGCATCGCGAGCTGCGCCGCCGCCTCCTCGGAGTGGTCGATCGGGTCGAGCGGCCGTGACGGCGCGAGCACTACCTCGAAGTCGGTCGATGGCTCAACCTCGCCTAGCCATTCGCGGACCTGCGCCGGGGTGACCGCGAACGGCGTCCACCCGTCAGCCAGCGTCGCGGCGCGCCGCAGCGAACGCAGCGTGCGTCCGCCCACCCAGATCGGCACCCGTTCCTGCATCGCACATGGGTCGATCACCAGACCATCGAAGGAGTAGTGCGTGCCGGAGTACGACGGCTCGGACTGCGACAACGACGCGCGCAGGGCGCGGAGCGCGTCATCGGCCCGTGCTCCCCGGTCGGCGAACGGCGCGGCCAGCAGGTCGAACTCCTCGCGCAGCGTCCCGACACCGACGCCGAGAACCAGTCGCCCGCCGCTGACGACATCGAGGGTGCCGTAGCGCTTCGCGATCTCGAGTGGGTGGTGGTAGCCGAGCACGAGGACGTTGGTCGCGAGCCTGATCCGCTGGGTGCGTGCCGCGAGGTAGCCGAACGTCGCGAGCGGGTCCCAGTACGTCGCGCCTCGTCTCGGCGCTTCGCTCGCGGGCACGCCGATGTGCTCGCTGCAGGTGAGGTGGTCGTAGCCGAGCCGGTCCGCCGCGGCGGCGATCTGCGCGACGTCGTCGATCGTCGCGGTCTCCTCCCACCGCGCGTGCGCGCCGGGCATCATCGTTAGCACCGGTGTCACGAGCGCGAGTCGTGTCATTCCGGCCACGCCTCCCACTGCACCATCGATCGCAGCGGCGCGGCGAAGACCGGTCGTACCTCGCCGCTTGCCCAGCGTTGCTCGATGAGCGGCTGCAACGCCGCGGTCGTTGCCAGGGGATCGGCGTCCAGATAGACCACCGTCACGATCTGAGGATCGCCGAGGCAACTCGGGGTCAACGTCCAGGAATCGGTCGAGGCGTAGGACCAAACGCCCGCAACACCATCTGCTTCGAGCAGTGACGGGACGTGCTTTGCGAGCAGCCAGTCCTGCCGGTGGCCGGTGTCACCGACCGGCTCCTCGACGAGCAGCACCACCCCTCGATGCGGGCGGAATGGCACCACACCTTCGGAGACCATCGCCCGCGGCGCCGCGTGCGCATCGGACAGCTCGAGCAGGCGGGTCTGTAGCGATGGCCGACGCTCGGGGAAGCGGCCGACCTCGGCCAGATGCGCGCCGAGCGCCATGAAGTCGTCGTACGTCTGCTGCACCGGTTCCGCGAACAGGTAGTTGACGACGCCCCCGACGCGTTCCAGCGCGCCGGTCGCCACGATGACGTGTTCCGGGTAGTCGCCGTCCGCGATCCATCGTGATCCGAGAACCACGCCAGGCAGCGAGTACTGCTCGGGCATGTGGTCGAGCAGGTGCCAGCGCAGGTAGCTGCCGTCGTCGTCCGGCGGTGCCGGCGGCGTCAGGCTGAAGAAGCCCGCCGCCACGCGACTCCCGCGCTCCACTAGCGGTGCGTCCCGCCGATTAACCCGTAACCCATGATTTCGTCGTCCCACAGTCGCTCGAGGACGTACGTCGATTCGTGGAACGCGTCGACCGAAGGCTCCCCCATGAGTTCGAGGATCCGGGGTCGATGGGCCTCGATGTTGGCCCGCCATGCCGCGAAGGTCGGACGGGTGCGCTCGGACAGGTCAATGACGCGCTCCACCGTCACGTCCTGGCGCTCTAGCCAATCCGAGTAACGTTCCAGGCGCTCCATGTGTGCATCGCCGAACACGTCACGCAGCAGTGCGAGTTCCTTTCGCAGCGCCCTGACCTCTGTGAACGCGAGGTTGCGGCGAAGCATTACGTCACACAGACAAACTCGGCCGCCTGGTCGCAGGACCCGCGCGCACTCGAAGAGCAGCCGTTCGCGCTGGCGCATCAAGTGAGAGGACTCGAGGACCCACACGACATCGAACGAGGCGTCGGGCAACTCGTTATCGGTCCCGTCGCGTCGCTCGAAGCGCACGGTTTCAGAAATACTGAGTTGTGCGGCGTTCGTGCGGCCGATGTCGACGCCGATCGCGCTGGTCGTGATGCCAAGCACCCTGGCGCCGAGCTCGGTGCCGAGTCGACATGCGATGACCCCCGTCCCAGATCCGACGTCGAGGACTTCCGTGCCCGGAGCATGAAATGCGGCGGTTTCGATCATGAGGTTGGTGAGGCGGTCCGTTGCGACCTCGAGCGGGTCGTTCACGTCGTCGAACACGCCGTAGTGCAACTGCGGCCCGAAGATCAGCTGCCAGGCTGCTGTGACCCGGTCGTAGTGCTGGCCGGGCTCGACCGATGCGGACAAGGCTCAGCCTCCAGTGAGCGTCGAACCGACCACGCGCCCCGGCACACCGAGGACGATCGAGTGATCCGGCACGTTGTTCTTGACGAGGCTGTTGGCGCCGATGAAGCACTGCTTGCCGATCTGGGCGCCAGAGAGGATGGCGGCACGCTCGGCGATGAACGTGCCTTCCCCGATGCGAATCGGAGAGGCGCTCATGCCGCTGTCGAGCACGTGGGTGCTCGCGTCGGCCCACGTGTGGTCGGAGTCGATGATTGTCGAGAACGACGCGATGCCCACGTTGTCCTCAATCACTACGGAACTCGCCGCGGAGATGGTGACGAACGGACGCGCCGCGAAGCGCTTGCCGATCTCCAGCACTGGTGCCGGCCCGCCCCAAGCCGCCCTCTCCACCGCGAGCCATGCCCCGCGCAGGATGATCGAGCCGTCACCGATGGACATGAATCTCGGACCGTAGAGCCACAGCGGCTTGTCCAAGGTCACGTTCTTGCCGAAGTCGTGAAACCGGCGGCGGTAGTACGGCACGGCCAGCCGGCGCTGCAGGTAGATGCGGTACATCGGCTCCTGCGTCCAGAGCATCCGCTTGTGTCGAAGGCCATGGGTGATTCGCTTTGCATGGCCGAGCCAGTCCGCGCTCCGCGCCAGCGGTCGCTCGTCATCCACGGCGCAAGCATAAGAGCGTCCGCTTCGACCCACTAGCATCGCGCCATGCGAGACCACGAGTCGCTTGTGATCGGGACCATTCGCGAGATGGTCGAGCGTCGTACCGGAACCACAGCGAACATCACGCTCGACTCCGACATGATCGCCGACCTTGAGATGGACTCCCTCGAGATCGCCGAGCTGTCCGCGGTCCTCGAAGAGGAGTACGGCGAGGACCCCTATACCGCAGGGACGCTGGCGCGAACCCCGCGCGAGGTGCTCGCCTTCTATCAGCCCGCGAGCACCGCCTAGCTGGACCACGATGCTGATCGACCTGCTCCGCGCGAGCGCGGACCGTGACCCCGACAGGCCACTCGTCGTCACTGATGCACGCTCTGTGAGCGTCGCTGAGGTGCTCGCCGAGTCGAAGGCTGTCGCGGCGCAGCTGTCCCGCCGCGGGATCCCGAGGATCGGGTGTCTTATCGACGACGTCGCGTCTCTCGTTGCCGTGATCTGCGGCGCGGCCGCGGCGGGAACCGAGATCTGCGTTCTTCCGACTTACCTCGATGCGGGGGCATTGGATGAGCTGGTCGCATCGCTTGGCCATCCGGCTGTGGTGGTCGAGTCGGGGCACCGACCTGCAGGCGCCGATCTGCTCTCGCTCGGCGAAGTGACGGCGCCGCTGCCCGGCTCGGTCTCTGCGACCGAGCCGGATCCGGGGCTATTGATCCTCACCACCGGGACGACCGGGCAACCCAAGGCGACCCATCACAAATGGTCTCGCCTGGTTTCCGGCGTCGCATCGGACCATGGGGCCACGTGGCTGCTCACCTATAACGTCAACCAGTTCGCGGGGATCCAGCTGCTGCTTCATGTGATCGTCAATGACGGCACCGTCGTCGTCCCGGCGTCACGTCGACCGACCGACGTCATCGAGGCGATCGGCAGGCATGGCATCACCCATGTCAGCGGCACGCCGACCTTCTGGCGCCTCCTCCTGGTGCAGACGGATGAGGCATTCCCAGTGGCGCTGGAGCAGATCACCCTCGGGGGAGAGGTCGTTCCTGCGGATCTGCTCGACCGGCTGCACCAAATGTTTCCCGACACCCGCATCACGCACATATATGCGGGCACCGAGTTCGGGTCTGTGATCGCCGTCAGCGACGGCCTACCGGGCCTGCCGATGGACCTGTTGAGCCGCGGCGAGGGCGGCCGCGCTCAGCTGAAGGTTGTCGACGGTGAGCTCCATGTCCGGTCGAGCGTTGGCATGATCAGCTACGTCGGCGGCAGTGATGTCACGACCGAATGGATCGCGACGGGAGACCTGGTTGAGGTGGTCGGGGATCGTGCGATGTTCGTCGGACGGATCAATGATCGGATCAATGTCGCTGGAACGAAGGTCTCCCCGCACGCGATCGAGGAAGCGGTGTACGCCGTCGATGGCGTGGAGCTCGCCGCCGCTTATGGCAAGCCCAACCCGATCACGGGCTCGATCGTGGTGGTAGACGTTGTGGCGTCCCCAGGGCAGGACCTCGACGCGCTCAAACAGGCGATCCGCGCCGGTTGCGCGAAGCTACCGCTGCCCGCGCGACCGCGTCTGATCCGATTCGTCGACGCACTCGATCGGCGCGGCGGTAAGACGCTTCGCGGCGTCGCGCCGACCAACATGGGAGTGTCCCGATGAACGGTGCACACACCGGCGCATTCAGTGTGCTTGTGACAGGCGGAAGCCGCGGGCTCGGTGCGGACATCGTCGCGGGATATCTCGAGGATGGCGCGCAGGTCGCGACGTGCAGTCGCTCGGTTTCGCCCGAGGTCGAGTCATGGCTGGCCGACCCTTCGCTGGAGAACCGCTTTTGTCACCGAGCTTTCGACCTCGCCGACCGTGGTGCCGGCGCGGCATATGTCAAGGACGTCATCGATCGCTTTGGTCGCATCGATGCGCTGGTCAACAACGCAGGGGTCGCGCACGCCGACACGCTCGCGCTTACTTCTGATGACGACATCGACAAGGTCATTGACCTCAACATCAAGGGAACGCTCAACATCACCCGTGCCGTGTCCCGGCACATGCTCACCAAGCACTCCGGGTCGATCGTGAACATCTCGTCGATCGTCGGTCTCTCCGGATATCGAGGTCTGTCGGTCTACTCCGCGACCAAGGCCGCCCTCGACGGTTTCACCAGGTCGCTGTCGAGGGAGCTCGGATCACGAGGAATCCGCGTCAACTCCGTCGCTCCCGGCTACCTTCGCACCGAGATGAGTCACGGCCTCGACGCTGACCAGCTCGGCCAGATCGTGCGGCGTACCCCGGCGGGCCGCCTCGGCGAGCCCCGGGACATCTACGCCGCGGTTCGCTTTCTCAACTCGGTGGACGCGCAGTTCATCACGGGCCACACCCTGGTAGTCGACGGCGGCCTCACCGCCTAACTGCCAGATCAGGTAGCGGTGTCGAGCCGGCGCCCGAGGTCTTGTGCACTCGACGAGCGCCGCCCGCTTTGCCAGCGCTTCCCGAGCGGGCAGGTCGGCGACGAAGGCGTCGCCTGTGGCGAGGGCGATGTCGCTCCCGCCAGGAGATCGGGACGCGTCATGGCTGGCGCGCGTAGCGACGTAGCGGTGGCTCGCTCCGGACGCCTGGCGCCTCGGCGAAGTGCAGCGCAGCGTTTCCGTAGAGCGTTGCGTTGCCGTTGATCACCTGACCCGCGGTGACGCCGGGCATGAAGGTGCTGTTGCACACATTGGCGTGGATCCGGCGTACGTCGGCCGGGCCGCGGTGGGTGAGCGCATCCATGACAACCGCCCACGCGACGGAATCGGTGAGCAGACCCGCGTGGTGCACCGCCCGCAGGCAGACGTCCTGGACCGCGATGTTGGACGCGCCCTTCATCGGCACGGTCGTCGACGGCTCGACGAGCTCGTCGGTGCGGCTGTAGACGTTGGTATAGGAGATGGCGCCAGGCGTCTCGTCGCCTCGGTTGAGTGCGGCGAGGAAGTGCGAGTCGTGCGCCATCTGCCACGCGGCCGGCCAGCAGTTGCCCGCATCCGCGCAGACGTCGCCCAGCAGGATCCCGTGGTTCGGGCTGGCGATCAGGACGAGGTCGTCGATGTCGCGGCGGACCGCGGGGAACCATTTGACCGCCCAGCGGGCCTCCATGCCGCCCTGGCTGTGGGTGATGACGTCGACGTTTCGACCGGACTCCACAGCGATGCGCTCGACGGCGTACCGCACGTAGGCGGCGCTGGTCTGGATGTCGCCCATCGCGTAGCCGGG
>DATAUF010000070.1:0-5018 GCA_036268405.1 Mycobacteriales bacterium | reverse complement strand
CCGCAGCGCGGCATCGTCGAGTCGATCTACCTGCGCGACCCGGACGGCATCGGCATCGAGCTGCTGGCGGACGAGCTGATGTGGTTCGGCGGGAAGTGGCTCAACAAGTAGCCGCTACGACAGCGTGCGAGCGGCGTACGTCGCGTGCATGCCGAGCAGGATCACCACGATGAGTGCGATGTACGCGGTACCGATCTGCCATCGCTGCCGGGGCTCGAGCGCGAAGTACACCTGGTTCGCCTGGTCGTTGCGGCCGCGAAACCGTCGCCACAGCTCATAGGAACCGAACACGAGGATGATCAGCACGATCGGGCTCGGCCGGTAGATCTCGAAGCCGAGCAGCCCGAGCAGGCCGACGAACCAGATCGCGGGGTGCAGCGCTCCCGCGACCCGGCCACCGTCCAGCGGCAGTGCCGGCAGCAGGTTGAACAGGTTGAGGAAGAAGCCCGAGAAGGCGATCGCCCGGAGCAGATCAGAGCCCTCCTGATGTGCGACCCACGCAAGCGCGAGTGCACCGAGGGTGCCGGCCACGGGTCCGGCGAGTGCGGACTCGGCCTCTTCGTAGACCGAGCGTGGCATCTGCTTCATCGAGACGAACGCGCCAAGGAAGGGCAGGAAGACCGGGGCGGAGGCGGGGATGCCACGACGCCGCAGCATCACGACGTGACCCATCTCGTGCACGAAGATCAACAGCACGAAGCCGAGGGCGAACTTCCAGCCCCACAACGTCGCGTACGCCGCGACCGAGACGGCCATCGAGCCGACGACGACGAACGCCTTGAACTTGACGAGGATCACGCCGAACTTCGCGAGGAACGCGCCGATCCCGGCAAGCGGCGCGAGCGCGCGCTTGACCCGGTCACGAACGGTCGGCTGATGGTCGGTCACATGTGCCGGGTCGTGCGGGGGCGGAACCTCCCACGCACCCTCAGCGCTCACACCACCCATGGTGCACGTCGAGGCCAACCTTTTGGGTGTCTCAAGGGGCCTTGAAAGACCCAAAAGGTTGGCCTCGGCGTAAAAAGCAAGACGGTCCCCGGCGGCTCATACCCGCCGGGGACCGTCTTGGTTTCTGGGATGACCGTCAGACGGTCGGTGCCTCGCCGGTGTTGATCGGCGCGGGAGCGAACGTCGGCGCCGAAGGCGTCGTCGTGCCTGCCACCGGCGACGGAGTCACCGGGGTCGAGGCGGCGCTCGGCGCGGCCGGACCGTCGGTGGACGCGCTCACCGTGGTCGCCTTGGCGGCGGCAGGCTTGCGGGTCGCGGGCTTGGTCGAGGTCTTCTTCGCGGCCGGCTTGACCGATGCAGACTTCGGCGCGTCGCCACGGAGGCTGGCAACGGCCTTCTCGCCACGCGTTGCGAAGTCGGCGTAGGCAGACTGGGCGCGCGAGCTGAGCTCGTCCGCCTGCTTGCGCACAGATGTCGGGAGCTCCTCGACCTGCTTGCGCAGTGACACCTGCTGCTTGCGCAGCGTTGCGGTCACCTCGTCGACCTGCTTGCGCACGGTGGTCGGCAGCTCCTCGACCTGCTTGCGCAGTGTCGCCGGCTGCTTGCGCAGTGCCTCCTGCTGCTTGCGCAGCGTTGCGGTCAGCTCGTCGACCTGCTTGCGCACCGTCGTCGGCAGCTCCTCGACCTGCTTGCGCACGTCGGCGGGCAAGGACTGCGCCTGCTTGGCGACCTCGACCCGGCGGGTCTGGGCACGCGATGGCAGGCCCTTGACCTGGGTCTGCAGGACGGTGGCGCGGCTGCGGATCGTCTCGACCGCGAGGTCGCCGACACCGGCGATCGCGTACAGCGGCTTGGCGTCAATCGTGGGGACGGTAGGCATGGTTCGGACCTCTTTCGTTGAGTTTCGGGCGGTCGTGTGGCATGGAGCCGGCGTGCTCACGCCGACCGGTGGATCTCAGGACGTGGCGACGTCGCTCACGTCGGTGCTTGCATCGGCCGCGGCGGCGCGCGGGTTCGCACGCCGAGCCGTCCTGGTGCGTGACGTCGGAGCAGGTGTCGCCGTTGGCTTCACCGTTTCCGTGCTCCCGCTCTTGGCGTCGCTCTCACGGCGATAGGCCTCATACAGCTCGAGCAGGACCTGCTTCTGGCGCTCAGCCAGGTGAGCGTCGGCAAGGATCGCGGCGGGGACATCGCTGTCGCCGTACCGCTCCTCGAGAATCCCGGCCTGCACGTACAGCGCCTCCGCCGAGATCCGCAGCGCCTTGGCAATCTGCTGCAGGATCTCCGCGCTCGGCTTGCGCAGTCCACGCTCGATCTGGCTCAGATAGGGGTTGGAGACCCCCGCCAGACTGGCCAGCTGACGCAGCGAGATCTGCGCTGCGGACCGCTGCTCGCGGATGTAGTCCCCGAGGTTGCGGACATCCAACTTGGCCACGAACACCACCCTAGCCGCTACCGCTAACTATTGCAAGCACCCAGCAAGCACCCAGTAAACCTTTAGATCAAAGGGAAAATCCGCAACTACCGGGGCGGAGCTGAGTCGTAAGGTCGCGTCGCGCTGGCCCGTTCGCTCGCGAGGGCGGGATAACGGTCATCGACGACCGCATTTCCGCCGTCGTGGGTGATCGGCCGACGAAACGCGCCCGGAGCGGGTGGCACGCCCCTGGTTACTGCGGGTTCGGGTCTTGACCTTCGCTCGGGAGCAGATCGTTGACGTCGGCGGAGCCGTCCTTGTAGCGGCGGGTCAGCTCTGCGGTGCATGCGTCCATCACGGCTTGTACGGCGCGCCGCTTGCGGGACACCTCCGACTCTTCGCGGTAGAGAACGTCCCGCAGCCTCGACAGCGTGTCGTCGTCATGCCGCGTCGGGTCCGACATCTCGCTGTCGGCGACCAGCGCCTCGACGTAGCGGCGGTGCGAGTCCACCCTCGACGGCTCGAGCGTCACGTGACGGCCGAGCCCGTGCGGGGCGCCGCGGTCATCGGCCAGGATGCCCGGCAGCGCGTCCACGAGCGAGCCGAGAGGCTCGCCGGCGCGGCGACGGGCCACCTCTGCGTCGAGAATGTCGATCCGGCCCTGCAGCAAGCGCCGCAGGTAGGACAGGTCGGTCTCCTCCTGCTCGGCTTCCCCGCGCATCTCCCGCACCTCCCCGATCGGTCGCTGAGCGAGCCCGAAGAGGTACTCCGGCGCGAGAAGCCGGTCGATCCGGCGGCTCCCGGCTGGATAGGTCATGCGGACGCCTTTCCTGCCCACGCCGCTGCGTGAAATGGACCCTGCGTGAATCGAGCTCCGGACAAATCGTGATCCGGCGGGCAAAGGCCGCTCTCGCAGACCTTTACGCTCATCGTGTCACGGGTCGCCCGCCGCGATGACCCGGCTGAGCGCGAGATTGCGCCGTATGGCTCAACAAGAGACGCTTCTGTGCCGAAGGGTATGAAGGATCGAACCGGTAGCGCTATGGGTGAAGGAGGTCGTCAATGCTCAAGGGCGACCTGACCAGCACCTCGCTCGCCACGGTGCTGCACGATCTCGCCGAAAGCAGCTCGTCCGGAGCGCTGGTCCTCAATCACCCTGACGGCGACGAAGCGCAGATCTTCATGCGTTCCGGGCTGGTCTGCGGGCTTGCCGCCACGAACCGGCGCTCGGACCTCGCAGCGAAGCTGGTCTCTTCGGGCGAGCTCGCACCGGAGGCACTGGCCGAGGCCCTCGAAGCCCAGCGCACCGACCTGGCTGCATGGAACCTCGCCGAGCTGCTGGTCCACCTCGGCTACGTCGATGAGGACGTCGTCCAGGAGTTCGTCGTCGAGCAGCTGCACGAGGCCCTGTGGGATCTCATGCGCTGGACCGAGGGCCGCTGGAAGTTCCGCAAGAACGCCAAGACGCGTGAGGACATCGGGCCTCCCGTCACGGTCGTCGACCTCCTCGAGTCACTGCGCGCACGCGGCTACGAATGGGAGTCCATCGCGTCGGTGGTCGACAGCCCCACCGCGATCCCGACGCTCTCGGCGCGCGGTGACGGCGCCCCGGAGACGACGCTCGACAGCGACGCGTGGTCGATGCTGTGCAAGATCGACGGGGTCCGCAGCGTTGCGGCGCTCGCCACTGACTGCGGCTACACGCTCTTCGAAGCCGGGCAGGTGCTCGTCACGCTTGTCGACGCCGGGCTCGTCGACATCACCGACGACGCGTTGGACGCAAGTGAGTACGACGGCGAGGACGTCTACGGCGCGGGCGCGCTGGCCAGTGCCCTCGCGAGCGGTCTGAACACCAAGACCCCGCCGGAGGACGACGACGACGCCCTCACCAAGCTCACGCGGCTCGCAACCGAGGTGACCAGCGGCGCGCGCAGTGCTCCCTTGACCCCGGCGACGAACCCGCTACAGCTCGACGTGATGGCCGCGCAGCTCGGCGGCACGACGAACCTCACGGTCCCCGTGTCCCGGAGAGGCGCGGAGACCTTTGCCGCTTCGATGGGACGTGTCTCCGGCGCCCTCGCCGATGTCCTCGGGCCGGCGCCGGAGACTGAGGACGACGGGGTCGACCCGTTGCTCGAGGTACGCAAACGCCAGCCGCGTACCCCGAAGCCCGCCGCTACTGACGCGGACGAGACGGAGCTGCAGCGCAAGAAGCGGCTCCGCGTCGCGGCCGCCGCCGAGCTCGCGAACGCGCAGGCAGCCGCGGAGGCCCTTCGCCCGGATCACAACGCGCACGACGCCGAGGAAGTCTCGGACAGCCCGCTTCGTCTGGTCGACCTCGAGACCGAGCGCGCTCGGGTCAACGCGCGTGAGGCAGAGGAAGCGGCGCGTCACGCCGCGGAGGGCGCCGCCCGCGAGGCCGCTGAGCAGTTCGCCCGCGCCGCCGCCGAGCAGGCGGCGCGACTCGCCAGCGAGCAGACCGAGCGAGCGGCCACGGACAGGGCCAACGCAGAGCGAGCGGCACAGCAGCAGGCAGCGGAAGCCGCAGCGCAGCTCGCCGCGGGACAGGCCGCCGCAGAACAAGCGGCAGCGCAAGCCGCCGCTGCTCAGCTCGCCGCAGAGCAAGCCGCGACCGAACAGGCCGCGGCGCAAGCCG
>DATAUF010000069.1:0-9220 GCA_036268405.1 Mycobacteriales bacterium | reverse complement strand
GCGAGGCGAGCTTTCGGAGTCAGAGCAGCGTTAGCGTGAGACACGAAGACCTCCTGGTCGTGGAGACGGTTCTTAGACAGCTCCACCCCACGACAGGGAGGTCTTCGTTTGCAACGATCAATCAGCGCGTGTCATCGCATGTCTTCAACCAACGTGTCTGGTCAGTACACCTAGCAGCCGACTCGCCCAGCCAGGCCGCGTCAGCTGTTACGAAGACGGCAACCTCCAACGATCATCTGTCAGTTGATGATCTTGGGGGGCGGGAAGTGGTGTCGACTGCCGCGGCGGACTACGCCGGTCGAAGCGGGACGAGTGGGCGACGAGCGCGACAGGCGGTTTCCGCCCGCTCTGGGGCGAAGGTCCACCCTGCGGTCTGGGTGTTGCGGCTGTTCCTGGTGACGCCCTTCGTCTTCATGGCACCGGAGATCGCCGCCGGCGTACGGGGCCGGCCCGACGCGTTGGAACACCTGACCGCGTCGGGGGCTGACGTCCTCGGCAACGGCGCCTTCATCTTCTTTGCCTTGATGTTGATGGTCACGCCGCTCATCGTGATGACCGGATGGCGATGGCACGTCCCGCTGCGCCGCGACTTCGGCGTCGCGATGTTCGCGGTGGCGCTCCTGGACCTGATCCTGTCTGCCGTCACTACGAGCAGTCGCTTCCCCGGCGGCTTCACGACCCGGGTGGCAGGGCACAGCTTCCTCGCGGTCGGCACGCTCGCGACGTTGCTATGTGTGCCCCTCGCACTCACCGCGAACAACTCGGCGCAACGCGCGCTGGGCAAGTACTGGAAGCCGCTGCACCGCATCACCTACGTGGTGTGGGGCGCGATCCTGCTCCACCTGTTGCTGCTCTTCGGATTCCACGACGCAGCACTGCACGCGCTCGAGGTCAGCACCCCGCTGTTCTTCTTGCGCTTGCCAGCCGTCAAGCGCTGGGTCACCGCTGCGCGACGGGCCGGCGCGCAGCGACCCGCCCGAGTCGCGATCGGCGCGGTTGCCGCGACGATCTTTCTGGTCGGCTTCGTGCCGATTGTTCAGGACTTCGTGACCAGTGGGCACGCGGCGTTGATCCAGCAGCCGGAGGACTGATGACGACACCGGTCGTTGCGCTCCCGTGGGGTGCCGGCGTACGTCAGTCAGGCGCGCGGTCTGCAACGGTTCTGCCGGCGCCACCATCACGCCAACTGCGAGCGCGCAGACTCATGCTCACGGTCGCTGCCATCTGCGCCGGGCTGGTCGTCCTGGCAACGGCCCAGCAGATCGTGGCGCACGGTTGGAGTGCGTTCGTCTTCCGCCCTCCCGGCGTCGGCGGTACGCCGCCACTCTCGGACGCCGGGTCGGCAAGATCGCATCCTCTGCTTTCCAGCGAGACAACCGCGACGTCCCCGACGACCACAACACCATCGCGGGCCTCTCACATCGCTCGCCACCATCGGCATCACCTCTTGTCACGCCTAGCGGCGCGACGGATCGGGTCGCCACCGGCAACGACCGCTCCTCCGGTGACACAGACGGCGACAACAACGGCCGGTTCGCCGGCCGTTGGCTTCGACTCACTTCACCGGGACTGGGCCGCGATCATGCACGAGTTGTCGGACCCAGAACGCGCTATAGCGCGTGTGAACTGACGTGGTCGCTACGCAGGAACCGGAACGCTGACCAGCTTCGAGAGGTTGCCGCCCATGAACTTGCGGATCGCGTCCTCGCCCGCGTACGCCGAGAGGTCCTCGACGAACTTTGCCGGTTCGGCCAGGCCCTCCGGGTGCGGGAAGTCCGATCCGAAGAGCACATGGTCCTCACCCAGCAGGTCCGCGAGCTCGGCGTAGTTCTCCTCCCAGAACGGGCCGATGTAGATGTTGCGACGTACGACGTCGACCGGGTTCTCCAGAAACTCCTGCGGCATCTTCTTGTAGAGGTCCTTCATGGACTTCAGCAGTGGCGCGACCCAGCTGGCGCCGTTCTCGATCACGGCGACCTTGAGCTGCGGGAAGCGTGACAGCGCGCCGTGGCAGACCAGCGCCGACACTGCGTCCTCGATCGGCCGCCACGCGGACAGCATGCGGAAGGCCGCCGGCTGGAACGGCAGCATCTCGCTCCCGCTGCCCATCCACTCGTTGGAGTAGCGCTCGTAGCCGCTGTCGGACGAGTGCATCGCGACGAGGATGTCGTTGTCGACGACCTTCTGCCAGACCGGGTCGAACTCCGGCAGGCCGAACGAACGCGGACCACGGATCCCGGGAACCGGCGCGGGGCGGATCAGGATCACCCGCGCGCCGCGCGCGAGCACCCAGTCGAGCTCCTCGAGCGCCTTGTCGACGATCGGCAGCGCGATGACCGGCGTCGGGAAGATCCGGTTCTCGTAGTTGAACGTCCACGTCTCGTGCATCCACTCGTTGAGCGCATGGACGACAACGTGGATCAGCTCCGGATCGTCGCGCATCCGCTCTTCGACGAGGCTCGCCAGCGTCGGGAACATCAGCGCCTTGTCGATGCCCTGCTCGTCCATCAGCGCTAGTCGGGCGGCAGGCTCGCGGAACGCCGGGATCGCTCGCATCGGCTCGCCGAAGATCTCGCGACGGCTCTTCCCCTCGGGGTTGCCCTTGCGGTAGTACTCCTCCTGGGCACCCGGCCGGGCCACGACATCGAAGGTCGGGTTGGGGATGTAGTTGCTGATCTGGCCGCGCACGACGATCTTGGTGCGACCACGAACGTCGACATAGTCGATGGCGTTCTTGTACGCGTCCGGAAGGAACTTGGTGAGCGCCTCTTTGGTCTCGTACATGTGGTTGTCCGCGTCGAAGATCGACAGCTCGTTCAGGCTCATGATTCGAGTTAACCTCTGCTTTGACACTGACGTCAATATCAGCATCTAGCGGGTCCGACAGGAAGATTCCAGCATCCGGACGACCTCGCCCGGATGGACGCCAAGGCGCGAAGTGAGGGTCGGCTCTGGGACATCGACACCGGACACGACCTGATGATCACCGAACCCTGAGCCGTCACGGACGCGCTCCTGCAGATCGCGGCCGCGGCGTGCGGTTGACTGTCGGCATGACGGCTAGGGACCTCGCGGAGACTTCGCTTCGACTCACCAAGGAGCGCGACCGCGCCGGTTGGCTTGGACTGTTCGCACCGGATGCTTACGTCGAGGATCCGGTTGCCGGCGGACGGCATGAAGGCATCGAAGCCATCACCGCGTTCTACGACTCGACGATCTCGACCGTTGAGTCCTTCGGGTACGAGATCGAGCGGTCGTATCTGTGCGGCACCGAGGTCGCGGTCGTCATCCGCTTCGCGATCGTCGCCGCCGGGTTCGCACTCGACATGGACGTCGTCAACGTCTACACCGCCACAGCTGAAGGTGACAAGCTGCTGTCGCTGCGCTCTTGGTGGGACGGCACGCGCCAGGGCGGAGGATAACGTCCCGTCATGAGCACCCCGCCCTACGCGACGCCTGAGCAGCCGCGGCAGTACCCGGTCACCCGGTACAACCAGCGAATGGCCGCCCGGGTGGCGCGCCGAGCACACCTGGACGAGCAGGCAGTGGCGGTCGCCTACACGTTCAACAACCTCTTCACGATGGCCACGTTCGGGTTGGTGGAGGATCTCTCCGACCTCATTCCGACCGTGGGTGGCGCGTTGCAGCTGGCCATCTCGTTGGTCAGCTTCTACTTCCACCGGATCCTGATCGTGACCGATCAACACGTCTACGTGTATCGGGACCTGCCGTTCCATCGGCCCGGGAAATGCCTCGCCACGTACGACCGCGGCCCTGGTCTGATCCGAATCGGCAGCGATCGCCAGGGCTGGTTCTCCCGCGTGATCCGCCGGGGACAGCTCACCTTCAGTGACGGGACCGTCGTCTACCACGGCATCTTCTGGATCCGCCGCGCCCAGTACATCGCGCAGGAGGGCAACATCCCGGCAGGCCAGTAGACGATGGACGGCATGCAGACGATCTCCGGCACTGGCATTTGGGCGGCTCAGCTTCGGTACGGCGATGCCGGGGCCATCCGGGAGATGGCCGCGGAGCTCGAGGAGCTGGGTTACTCCGCACTCTGGATCCCCGATGTCGGCGGTGATCTCTTCACCTCCGTCGAGCTCCTCTTGGATGCGACGAAGCGGACGACGATTGCCACCGGGATCCTGAACCTCTGGATGCACAGCGCCGAGGAGACCGCGCAGCAGCACGCGCGGCTGACCGAGACTCACGGCGACCGGTTCCTCGTCGGCATCGGCGTGAGCCATCAGCCACTCATCGACCGCAAGACACCCGGCCGATACACGAAGCCACTCTCGGCAATGCGCAGCTATCTCGACGGCCTGGACGAGGCCGAGCAGCCGTTGCCTCGCAATCGTCGTGTGCTCGCAGCACTCGGACCGAAAATGCTCGAGCTGGCGAGGGACCGCTCTGCCGGAGCCCATCCCTACAACGTCACACCCGAACACACCGCGATCGCACGTGAGGCGCTCGGGCCCAACGCGCTCGTGGCAACCGAGCTCGCCGTGGCGTTGACGACAGATGCCGTCGTTGCCCGCGCCGCTGGTCGTCAGCACCTGTCGGTCTACCTCGACCTGCCGAACTACACCAACAACCTGCGGCGTCTCGGCTTCACCGACGACGACTTCAGCAACGGGGGCAGCGACCGGCTCATCGACGCCCTGATCGCGTGGGGAGACGAAACAGCAATCGCCGCTCGCGTGCAGGAGCACCGTGACGCCGGCGCCGACCACGTCTGCATCCAGGTCGTCAATGAGGGCGCCGATGCACCGCAAGCGCAGTGGCGAGCACTCGCGCCGGCACTTGCCTAGCGGACGTCGAGGAGGACCTTTCCGATTGCCTTGCCGTCGGCGACGTGGCGCACCGCGTCGACGACATCGGCGAAGGCAAAGCGCGCCCCGACGTACGGCGCAACCTTTCCGTCGGCGAGCAACGCCATCAGCTCGGCGTCGTTGCGGGCCATCTCCTGCGGATTGGCCATCGCCCAGCCTCGAAACTCGAAGCCGACGATGGCGATGTCCTTCAACAAGACGAGGTTCAGTGGGATCTTCGGGATCACGCCGGAGGCGTAGCCGACCGTGACGAACCTCCCGCCGCGCCCTAGTGCGCGCAGCGACGGTTCGCTCAACGCACCGCCGACCGGGTCGATGACCACATCGGCCCCGTCGGGCAGTTGCTCACGCAGCACCTGCCGGAGATCGGCGCCGCGGTGCTCGATGAGCCGGGTCGCACCGCAGGACCGCGCAGCCGCGAGCTTGTCGGGGGTCGACGCCACCGCAGTGACGGTCGCACCCATCACCGCTCCGAGCTGGACGGCGGCCAGTCCCACCCCGCCACCCGCGCCGAGCACGATGAGGTCCTCGCCCTGGGTGAGCCGGGCAACAGAGCGCAACGAGTGGTACGCCGTCCGGTGAGCGACTCCGAAGCCCGCAGCGACGTCGGTGGACACGCCTTTCGGGACCTTGGCCAGTCCTGCCGCCGGCACGACGGCCTGCTCCGCGAACGCACCTACCAGGCACGAACCGAAGACAGCTTCGCCGACCGCGGGCGACGTCACTCCTTCGCCGACCGCTGAGACGACTCCCGCGAACTCGCTGCCGAGGACGAACGGCGGCGGCACCTTGATCTGGTACTCCCCCGCCGCGACCAGCACATCGGGGAAGTTCACCGCGGCCACGTCCACCGCGACCCTTGCCTCGCCCGGTCCCGGCGACGGGACCTCGACTTCGGCGACGACAATCGACTCGGGTCCGCCGTGGGCCGCGCAGACTGCCGCGCGCATCATCGTCGGTCCGGTCATTCTCGGTAGTCCGTGCTCTCCGCGAGATCTGCCGCGCTCTTCATGAGATCGAGCACGAGCGGGCCGAACGCCAGCAGCTTGAGGTCGTCGCCCGCGCGCTGGAAGCCTTGCTCGAGCACGATCGCAAGCTTCCACTTGGCGAGGATCAGGTAGTAGTCGATGTCGTCGACCTGACGCCCGGAGACATCGGCGTAGTGCGCCAGCACCTCGTCGGCCAACGGCATGCCGACCATGTCGACGTATCCGTCACCAGCGGCCTCCGGGGACGACGGGTCTGCCGGCCAGCCCTGCACCATCCACGCCAGGTCGAGTTTCGGGTCGCCGACGGTGCCCATCTCCCAGTCGACGATGGCCGCCATCTGCGCGGGCGCACCGTGCCGGTACATCACGTTGGCGAACTGGTAGTCGCCGTGCATCAGCCCGGGGATGAAGTCGATCGGCTTGTGCGCCGCGAGCCACGCCGACGCCGTCTCAAGACCGGGCAGGTCACGTCCCTTGATGCGGAGGAAGAACCGCGTCCACCGCTCCACCTGCCTCTCGTGGAAACCGTCGGGCCGCCCGAGGTCCGCAAGCCCCTTCGCCTGCCAGTCGACCTTGGACAGCAGCGCGATGCCCTCAGCGAGCTGCAGGGCCAGACCGCGCCGCGCTGCCAGATCGGTGTCGAACGGCGCAGGCCACTTCTTGTCGACGAGACCCATCGGCGACCAGCCGTCGACGAAGCCCATCAGGTAGAAGGTCCGACCGAGCACCGTCGGATCCGAGCAGACCGCGACCGCAGCGGTGTGGGGCACATCGGTGCCGGTCAGCGCGTCGATGATTCGCCACTCGCGCAGGATGCCGTCGTCACGGCTCTCCGGCGCTTCCGCCGGCGGGATCCGCAACGCCGCATGGAGATCACCGCGACGGATCTCGTAGATCGCGTTCTGCGAACCCCCCGAGACGAAGCCGTACTCGAGCGGCTCTCCTCTGCCGGGCACATCCTGGGTGTCCAGCCACGTCGCGAGCGACTCCACATCAAGTGGCGGCGCATCGCTCGACTCGAAAATCTTTGCCATCAGCTTTGTGCCATCAGAGATTGCCGACCTCGTGTTCCAGGTACTCGGCGTACTGCTCACGCGCCGCAGCTTTTAGCGTGGGCCCGTAGCGCGTCGGCCAAAGGTCTTCCGACGGCTTGTAGTCACGCAGCACCTGCTTGGCGACGGTCACCTTGTGCACCTCAGTTGGTCCGTCCGCGAGCCCCATGACGGCGGCACCGATCAGCATCCTTGAGAACGGCATGTCGCTCGTGACGCCGAGCGCCCCGTGGATCTGCATCGCGCGCTGCGCGATGTCGTGCAGCACACCGGGCATGAGCACCTTGATCGCCGCGATGTCCTTGCGGACCTTCAAATAGTTGTTGTGCTTGTCGATCGACCATGCGGTGTAGAGGACGAAGAGCCGGAACTGCTTGAGCTGCGCGTAGGAGTCCGCGATGTAGCCCTGCACGAACTGCTTGTCGGCAAGCAGCGAGCCCGCGGTATGACGCGACAGCGCGCGCTCGCACATCATGTCGATCGCGCGCTGCGACATTCCGATCGTGCGCATCGCGTGGTGGATCCGGCCGCCGCCTAGCCGGGTCTGCGCGATCGCGAACGCCTGCCCCTCGTCACCGAGCAGCGCGTCTGCGGGGACCCGCACATTGTCGTAGTGGATCAGCGCGTGGGAGCCCTCGTGCGACCCCTCGCCACCCATCCCGAAGTTGCGCTCGATCTTGATGCCGGGCGTGTCCGCCGGGACCAGGAACATCGACATGCCGCGGTAGATCTCGACATCGGGATTCGTGACGACCATCACGATGAAGAACGACGCGGTCTTGGCATTGGACGAGAAGAACTTCCAGCCGTTGATGACCCACTCCTCACCGTCCTTGACGGCGGCGCAGGTGAATGTCGACGGGTCGGAACCACCTTGCGGCTCGGTCATCGAGTAGCAGGAGAACAGCTCGCCGCCCAGCAACGGCTGGAGGTAGCGCTCCTTCTGCTGGGGCGTGCCGAAGTGGGCGATGATCTCCGCGTTGCCGGTGTCCGGTGCCTGGCAACCGAAGACGATCGGCGCCCACGACGACCGGCCGAGGATCTCGTTGAGCAGCGACAGCTTGAGCTGCCCGTAGCCGGCACCGCCGAGGTCCGGTCCGAGGTGAGTGGCCCAGAGCCCCTGGTCGCGGACCTCCTGCTTGAGCGGCTCGATCGCTCGCCGTCGCTCACCGTCAAGCGGCGTGAACTCCAGGCCCGGCCACACGAGGTCGAGTGGCTCGACCTTCTCGGTGACGAACGCATCGGCCCAGTCCAGCTTCTGCTGGAACTCGGGATCGGTCTCGAAGTCCCACGACATTCGCTTCTCCTCTGGTCGAGCGAAGAATATGATTCTGGGAATGCAGAATGCAATTGGCGGCACGTCGATGGACGGCGACGTGGCGAGCCAGATCGCCGGACGCTCCCTCGCCCGCCGTGGCGAGGAGTACGTCGACGAGGTCCGCCGCCTCCTCGACGCCGCGCTCTCCCTCATGCGACAGCACGGCACCACCTCCTCGCCGCGGGTAGCCGACGTCGTCGCCGCTGCAGGTCTGTCGAATGACGCGTTCTACCGGCACTTTGCCTCAAAGGACGCTTTGGTTGCTGCAATCCTCGAAGACGGCTCCCATCGGTTGGTCGGATACCTCAGCCACCAGATGGACAAGGAGGCCGCACCACACGGCAAAGTCCGCCGATGGGTGGAGGGCGTGCTTTCGCAGGCCGAGCCCGGGATCGCGGACGCGACCCTGGCAGTCCTGTGGAACGGCGGCGCCGCAGGAAGCGGTGCGGCTGCCGGGCGTCACTTCGCAAGCACGCCCCTCGCCGCGCTTCTCGAGGCGCCCTACGCTGCGCTGGGCTCCGCCTCGCCCGAGTTGGACGCGACCTTGGCGTCACACGCCGTTCTCGGGGTGTTGTCCGACTGCCTGTGGCAGCAGCGTCAGCCGACTCGCAGCGAGCGGAAGCGGATCACAGAGGTGTGCCTGCGCCTTCCGACATCGGGATGACGTGGGCGCTACGCGCTGAGGACCCGGTCCGCAAACAGCTCAAGACCCGGCCACGCAAGCTCGGGCGGGATGCCGCCACACATTGGATGCAGCATCGCAAAAGCGAAGTCGCCCGCGGCAGCCAGATCGGCCAGGTAGTCCGCAGGTGTGAGGATCCGGTACTGCTCCTTGGCACGCAGCTCAGCGGCGTCGGAGACGGAGACAAAGCCGGTCGCCAAGTTGTCGGTCTGGGCCTGCCATGCGCCGTACGCATTGGTCTCGTGCAGTAGATATGGCGCGAGCAGTTCCCACTCGGCATCGGGATCCTCGGCGACGAACGTGGAGGTGGTGCTGCCGCCCAGCCACGGCCCCGGGTCAGGCTT
>DATAUF010000068.1:0-5568 GCA_036268405.1 Mycobacteriales bacterium | reverse complement strand
TCCGTCCGTTGACCTCGACGTACGTTACGAGGCCACGCTGCTCCTCTGGCAGATAGGTGGTCAGCGCCTCACGGGTCTCGTAGAGATGGTTGTCTCCGTCGAAGACCGGAAAGTCCATCTTGCGTGCCATGACATCTCCTTCGTACACCGTAAACAGAGCCGGATTTGGCTATTGCCACCAGGCGGTCAATGCCTCGACATGCCGCAGCATGCGCAGTCGAGCGAGCCCGCGGTCGCCGTTCAGAATGGCTTCAGCGATGCCGCTATGAGCGGCGCGAAGCGAGGCAAGTGTGGGCGAGTCAGCCGCGGGAGCATCGGCTGGGCAGTGTGCGCTGCGGCGCTCCCACAGGCTGGTAAGGACGTCGAGGAACAGCACCAGGACCGGGTTCCCGGTAAGTTCGGCGAGCTCGCGGTGGATGCTGTGTACCGAGCCGATCAGGTCCGCGGAGCTACCACGGAGGTCGACCTCCAACGCCTCACTCAGTCGTCGGATGACCTGGGGGTCCTCTCGCCCGTCGACCACCTGGTCGACGCACGCAAGCTCGATGGCGTCGCGGACGCAGCGAAGGTCGGCGACGGCGACCTCGCGGAACTGCAGGTACGCCGCGATCGCTTCGACAGCCGCCGCAGGGTCAGCCTCACCGATCGCCAGCCCGCCGCCGGGCCCGCGTCGCATCACTGCCACGCCGTGGTGCTCGAGCAGGCGAACCGCTTCGCGCAGGATCTGCCGACTCACGCCGTACCGTTGCCGCAGATCGCTCTCGGAGCCGACGATGGCACCAACCGGCAAGCCGGATTCGGCGAGGTCTGATCGGATCCGTTCGGCAAGAAGCTCTGCTTGCTTCGACTCCTCTCGCGCCAGTAAAGGGCTGCTCGGCCCGGTGACGCGCGAGGGATCGACCAGCAGGGAGGTGATTCCTTCCAGATGCTCGTCGGCCAGTCGCTGGCCGCGTGCGACGTCGCCCTCGATGATCGCGGCAACGATGGCGGCGTGCTCCTCGCGGATGCGCAGATCAGCGGCGATCGCCTCGGCTTTCGTGATCCCGCTCGGCCGGGTCCCGTAGATCTCACTGAGCTCTTCAAGGATGTCCAAGAACAACCGCAGGACTGCGTTCTGGGACATCGCGGCGATCGCCGGATGAACGTGCGACGGAAGTGAAGCGGGACGGCGCTGCGTCGACTCACCTATCTCGTCCTGAACGGACGCGCGTAGTAGCACGATGCCTTCCTCGGTCAACCGCTCGGCAGCGAGCGTCACGGCGACTGGTTCAAGAATCCGTCTGGCGGCCATCAGGTCCGCGACGCTCGTGCCTTGCGCGGCCAGGTAGACGACGAGCGCCTTTGCGGCACCCTCGCCATCAGGGGCGCGCACGACAAGTCCGCCGCCCGGTCCGCGACGCATCTCGGCGAAGCGGTGGTGCTCGACGAGTCTGACTGCCTCGCGCAGTACGGCCCGGCTGACGTCGTAGCGCGCCATGAGTTCCGGTTCGGTTCCGAGGACATCTCCCACCGGCCAGCCGGCAGCGACGATGTCATCCTCGATGAGCCGCGCGAGAGTCGCGGCGCGCTTGACGACGCTTCGCGCGACCACTGCCCGGGCCGGGGCGAGGACCTCAGTCATCGGAGGCCTCTACCCGAAGCTCGAACTTCTTGACCTTGCCGGAGGGGGTCATCGGCAAGGCGTCCAGAAAGTGCCAGGCGACCGGTGTCTTCTGGCGGGCTAGTCCCGCATCGGCGGCGTACTCGATCAAGCCCGCGTCGGTGACCGAGTCGTCGTCGAGCACGACATAGGCGATAGGTACCTCACCGAGTCGCGCGTCTGGCCCAGGAACGATCGCCGCAGCGCGCACTCCGGGGTGGGTGACGAGGAGGTCCTCGATCTCCCGTGCGGAGAACTTCTCGCCGCCGCGGTTGATGACGTCCTTCAGCCGCCCAGTGATCCGTACATAGCCCTCAGCGTCGACCGCTCCCACGTCGCCGGTACGGAACCAGCCGTCCGCGTCCAGTGCTGAGGCGTTGTCGGCGGCACGCAGGTAGCCGATCATCCGCTCGGGACCGCGCACCAGCAGCTCGCCCTCCTCGCCGCTGGGAACCTCACCGTCCCCCGCAACGACGCGGATCTCGACTCCCGCCGCAATCCGGCCGTCCGTCTGCGCGCGACGTTCGAAGTCCTCGGCGCTGTTCATCACTGTCACTGTCGGAAGCTCGGTCATGCCGTAAACACGTGAGGCGGGGATCCCTTGCGCCTCGCTGGCCTCCATCACAGATCGCGCCACGGGCGCTCCTCCGCACGCGAAGTTGCGCAGCGGCAACTGCAAATTCGCTTTGCGTGCGGCGGCGGTGAGTTCCTGCAGGAACACGGTGGCGCCGGCGGTGTAGGTCGCGTTGCAGGCCAGGATGTGGCGGACGGCCTGCTCGGCATCCCATCGTTCGGCGAGGACTGCGCACGCACCGGTGAGAAGCGGGATCGACATGGCGTTGAGCACACCGGTGATGTGTTGTAGCGGAGCGGCCATGTACCCCACGTCGGTCCAGCCCAGCCCCCACGCATCGGCGAGCTGACGGGTCTCGGCCAGCAGCGACTGCGAGGAGTGGACCGCACCTTTCGGTGCCGAGGTGGTCCCTGAGGTGAACAGGATCAGACAGGGATCCTGGGCGGACACTGCGGCGGGCGCGACCTCGTAGCCGTGGGCCAGCAGGTCATCAAAGCTGGTCCATCCGAGCCTGCTGCCACGGATGATGATCTTGACGATCTCCGGGAGTCCGGCTCCGGCCAGCAGATCATCGAAGGCCTCAGCGTGTGCGAACCCGCGGAAGTCGGCGACGGTGATCACAGCTGCCGGTCGGACCTGATCGAGGATCTGTCGAAGCTCATGCTCTCGGTAGAACGGGACGATCGGATTGCTGATCGCGCCGAGCTGCCATATCGCGAGGCCGAGCAGGTGGGCCTCCCACCAGTTCGGCGTCTGCCAGCAGACCACGTCGCCAGGCTTGATTCCGGCTGCGCGCAACCAGCCGGCTGCCCGTCGAGTGAGGGTGTCGAGCTCGGCGTAGGTGAAGTGTCGGTCCGCTTCAGCCAGTGCCGGGCGCGACGGCCATTGCCGGGCCGCGCGCTCGAGCAGTGCGCTCATGGTCTGGTCGGTCACGTAGCCGCTGCGGCGGTAGGTCTCGTGCAGCGGTGCGGGGATAGCCGTGGCGTCGATGTCGCGAGTGGTCAGTGGCATTCGGTCCGGTCACCCACCCATGCTCATTCCACCGTCAACGGTGAGGACCGAGCCCGTGATGTAGCCGGACCGGTCATCGAGCAAGAAGACGACCGCGTGAGCGACCTCTTCGGGAGTTCCCCACCGTGCCATGGGAATCAGCGGCGTGACGAGGCTGGCATCGGTGTAGCGAAGCGCGGAGGACATGTCTGTCTCGATGCTTCCTGGGATGACGCAGTTCACCGTGATGCCCTTGCGCGCGACCGTACGGGCGAGCGAGCGGGTCAGACCCTGCAGACCAGCCTTGGCTGCGCCGTAGGCGATCTGGACTGGGCTGCCCATCAAGGCGGTAACCGAACCGACATTGACGATGCGACCGAAACCTTGGGAGCTCATCGCGGGAATGGCTGCTTGCGCGAGATGGAATGAGGCGGTCAGGTTCACCGCGACCTGGCGGTCCCAGTCGCCACGGGTTATCTCGGCGAGCCGTTGTTCGACGACGGTGCCGGCGTTGTTGACGAGACAGTCCAGACGCCCATGTGTCTCGAGCACTGATGCGACCAGGCCCGTGCACTGCTGTTCGTCTCCGACGTCGGCGTGCCGGATGTCCACCTGGCCGGTGAGGTTCGCGAGACCGCCGGCCAGTTCCTCGGCCGCATCCTTGTCGTTTGCGTATGCCGCAACGACGGTCGCGCCTTCGCCGACGAGGCGCGCGGTGACGGCTCGCCCGATTCCTCGGGTCCCGCCGGTCACGAGTGCTACTCGGGGGAAATCGGTCACGGCTCTGTCCTCTCGTTGCGGGCAGCCGTACGCGTGATCAGCTCCGCGAGCCGGTCACGATGTTCGTCACTGTCGAAACAGGTCGTCTCGGCCGCCGAGCACGCATCGAGCAGATCGGCGGCGGCGGCTTCGAGTGGCGAGTTGAGCAGTCGGCGTGCCTGCCGCGTCGCCTGTGCGGGCAGCGCGGCGAGACGTCCGGCGAGCTCGATCGCGGTGGGAACAACCTGTTTGGTTGGCTCGACGCGATTCGCCAGTCCCAACCGGTAGGCGTCGTCTGCAGTCACCCGGTCCCCGAGGAGCAGGTACTCGCGTGCGGCGGACAGGCTTGTCAGGAGTGGCCAGATGATGAGGCCGCCCGCGCCGTCGAGCAAGCCCAGCGAGACGCGGGGATCGCATAGGTAGGCGTCTTGAGACATGACGACCAGGTCGGCAAGCAAGGCGACCGTCGCCCCGGCACCGACCGCTGGTCCGTTGACGGCCGCGACGATTGGGATCGGGGACCGGATCACCTCCCAGAACAGCGTCCGGTGAATGTCGAGCACGGCCGAGCGGATCTCGGGGTTCTGCATGTCCTGGATGGTTCGGAAGTCTCCGCCCGCGCTGAATGCCGCGCCCTCGCCGGTGATGACGGCGGCCCGCGTCCCGTCGACTGCCACCTGCTGGACGGCGTCGAGCAGCGCGGCGGCAACGTCGGCATCCAACGCATTCGCTTTGTCTGGGCGCGCGAGGGTCACGATGCTGACGTCGCCGACCCGACCAATCGAGACGAGCGACTCTGGTCGATCGGCGGGACCCGCGTGGCTGCTCAAAGCTCCACCAGCCTGGGTACGGTGCCCGCTGCGGCCAGTCTCGCTCCGATTTTCGTGGGGAGCTCAGCCGAAGACCCGAGCAAGCGATCGAGCACGATCGTCCGCTTCAAATAGGAGTGGAATGGATGCTCTGCGGTGAAGCCGATCCCGGCTAATACCTGCTGACAGTGCGCTCCGGCGACACGCGCCGCCCGTCCTGCCAACGACTTCGCGACCATGGCGGCGAGGACCTCGTCGTCGGCCCGCCAGCCCTGCTCGATCGCGGCATTCGCCGCGTGCAGGGCTACCGACACATCAGCGAGACGGTGCCGCACCGCTTGGAATGACCCGATCGGCCGACCGAACTGAACGCGCTGCTTGGCATGCGCTGTCGCCAGGCTCAGCATCTGCTCGACCCCTCCAGCTATCTGAGCGCTGAGCGCGCGACGGGCGGCCGCAACCGCGGTATCCCAGGTGCGAGCCGCGTCGGCGCCGCCGAGCACCGGCTCCCCCTCGACGGAGCCCGCCTCAAGTTCAGCCAGACCGAGAGCCGGGTCCAGGCCTCGCACCGGACGAGGGTCGACCGCGTTGGACGGGGCGACCCTGAACCAGCCGACGCCGGCCGTTCCCACGGCCGCGACGAGCAACGGGCCGCCGGGTCGCGATCCGATCGTCAGTCCACGGATGGTGAGGGCGCCGTCATCGATCGTTGCCGGGTACTCCACACCCGGTTGCGGCAGCAAGACGGTGTCGCCGGACACGTCAGCGCCGGTCGTCGACTGCACGGCGGCGGTCAA
>DATAUF010000067.1:0-35241 GCA_036268405.1 Mycobacteriales bacterium | reverse complement strand
CCCGATGACCAGGAACACAACGGCAATGAGCAGCAAAACCCCGCTGATGACGATCACGTCGTCGACTCCATTTCCCTCGTCGTGCTGGTGTGGTGGTGCGACGGCAGTTGCCGCGAACACCAGGCATTTCCTGACGAACCTGGCGATTCGCGGCTATCGCTCAACATCGTAGTGGGCACCGGGCCTGCCAGGGGAGTCTGACCCTGTCAAACCCGGGCGGTGCGAAGTGGTGCTCGTCACGCCTGAGTCGGCGGACCGCTCGGAGGCGGCACCGGCTGACTGACGAATCCCGGGGTCGCGGGCGGTGCCGGACTGAACGGCGCAGGTGCCGCCGGTGGCGCAACGGGCGGCGCTGGTGCCGGGGGTGCGACGGGAGCCTGCGTTGCCGGACGCGGTGGTACAGCAGCTGGTGGTACAGCAACTGGTGGTACAGCAGCTGGCGGCGCAGGCGCCGCCGCGGGCGGAGGCGGGGCAGCCGCCGGTGGTAGCTCACCTGTCGGCCGCTCGGCAGCGTGGCGGCCAGTGGCCGGGACGGTCCCCGCCGGCACGACCGGCGCGGCCTGCTTGGGCGCGGGCTCGACGCTGGGCCGGGCGTCGAGATCCGACATGCTCGAGGACAGGTAGGAGCGCAGCCGGGTCCGGAACTCGCGCTCGAAGCCCCGCAGCGCGGCGATCTCCTCGATCAGCCCGGTTCGCTCCTGTTCGAGCGCCGCTAGGCGACCGGCGTGAGCGATGCGCAGGTCCTTCTCCAGCGCGGTCGCCTTGGCACGTGCCGCATTGAGGATCTCCGACGCGTCGGCGTGGGCCTTGGAGATCGCCTCTTCAGCGGTGCGCTGGGCCATCATCAGCGTGCGAAGGGCCGGGTCGCCGTTGTCGTCGAGAACCAGCTCGGGCATGGGCGGAAGCGGTGGCGCGACCGGCGCGACCGGCGCGGGCGGCTCCGCACGTGCGACCGGCGGCAAGAGAGCCGCCGGGCTGAGCGTCTCGGGTGCGCGCAACGCCGCGTTGTTCAACGACTTGTTCGTCGTGACGAGCCGGCGGATCTCCTCCTCGACCTCGTCGAGGAAGTTGTCGACCTCCTCCTCGTCGTAGCCGGTCTTGAACCGCACGACGGTGAACCGCTTGTTCTGGACGTCCTCAGGAGTCAGCGGCATGGCAGGTCACCTTCGCGTCTCTTGCGGGCGGGGGCGCCCAAGGACGGGGCGCAAAGCAACGCTGACAGGTCACGCATAGGGCGAGATCACGCCGATCAGGATCGATACTCCGATGAAGAGCAACAGGAACGCCAGGTCGAGTGACATCTGCCCCAGCCGAAGTGGCGGAATCACCCGACGAAGCGCTCGCAACGGCGGGTCGGTCACCGAGTAGGCGGCTTCGAGCGCCGCCGCGACGAGGCCGCTCGGGCGGTAGCTGCGGGCCAGGATCATCACCCAGTCCATGACAAACCGGACGAACAGCAACCCGAGGAAGATGTACAGGGCGTAGAGCCCGATGATCGCGGCAATCACCGGACACCGACGATCAGGGCGCCATGCCGTGGAAAGACCGGCATCTCAGCTCTGGTTGAAGAAGCCAGCCCCCGCCAGCCGGGACTTGTCCTCGGCGGTGATCTCGACGTTGGCCGGCGTCAGCAGGAAGACCTTCTGGGTCACCCGCTCGATGCTTCCGTGGCACCCGAAGACCAGACCCGCGCCGAAGTCGACCAGCCGCTTGGCGTCGGAGTCGTCCATGTCGGTGAGGTTCATGATGACCGGCGTGCCATCCCGGAAGTGCTCACCGATCACGCGCGCCTCGTTGTAGTTGCGCGGGTGCACCGTGGTGATCCGGTACGCCTCCGCGGCATCGACCGGCTCGCGGCGCGGCGCGCGTTGCGCGACCTCGTCCGGGCGGGTGACCCGCAGCACCGGCTCTTCGCCACGACGGATCACGTGAGCACGCTCGTCGAAACCCTCGTCGTCGTACTCGCCATCGATGTCTCCGTCCTCGACAAGCCCGAGATAGACGGCCATCTTGCGCATCGCGCCGGCCATACGACGTCCTCCGGTAGATCGGTCGTTCGAGGGCGTTGCTCACCCTCGAACGTTCATTCAGGCTAGCCGACCGGAGGCGTCCGACCGCCCAACAACGCCGTTCCGACACGCAGGTGTGTCGCGCCGTACCTCACCGCCGCCTCGAGGTCTCCGCTCATACCGGCGGAAATCGCCCTCGCGTCCGGAAATGACACCTTGACCTGCGCAGACACCTCCGACAACCGAGCGAACGCCGGTCCCGGCTCGACCCCCGCCGGCGCGACCGCCATGACCCCGGCGAGGACCAGGCCCGGAGTTGCCGCCACCCGCGTGGCGAGCTCGACGGCAGCGCGGGGCGGGGTCCCACCGCGCCCGGTCGAGTCGCCGGAGTCGCCGTCGAGGCTGATCTGGACCATGGCGGCGATCTCGCGACCGGCCGCCACAGCCTGCCTTCCGAGCGCATCGGCCAGCTCGGGACGGTCCAGGGAATGGACCACGTCGGCGTAGCGCGCGACCGAGGCGGCCTTGCGGCGCTGAAGCTGCCCGACGAAGTGCCAGGTCAGCGCCAGGTCCGCGCACTCGGCGTGCTTGGCGGACGCCTCGTCGTCGCGGTTCTCCCCCACGTCGGCGACACCGAGCCCGGCGAGCAGCCTGACATCCGAGGCCGGGTACGTCTTCGTGACCGCCACCAGCGTGATCTCCGCCGGGTCCCGGTGTGCGGCGCCGCAGGCCTTGCGGATCCGCTCGCGCAGCTCCGCGAGGCTGGTCGCCAGCTCGGTTCGGCGGTCAGTCATCGGTTGCCAGCATGACGACCCCCGCGAAGCGCCCCGTCACGCCATCACGGCGGTAGGAGTAGAACCGCTCGTCCTCGGCGGTGCAGATCCCGATCGACCGGACCTCCGCCACGCCGGCAGCCCGGAGCACCGCCATCGCACCGGCCGGGAGATCGAGGCCGGGCGTACCGGCGCGGGTCACCGTCGCGGTTCCGGGGACCAGCGCATCTACTTCGGATCGCATCGACTCGGGAACCTCATAGCAACGACCGCAGATCGCGGGCCCGACCACCGCCCGCATCCGGCCGACCTCGGCTCCGATGTCGACCATCTCGGTCAGCGTCGCCTGGAGGACGCCGGCGCCAAGCCCACGGCGTCCGGCATGCGCCGCCGCTACGATCCCGGCGACCGGATCAGCGATGAGGACGGGCGTGCAATCGGCCACGAGGACGCCGATCGCGATGCCGGGCCGCGCTGTCACCAGGGCGTCGACGCCGCCCAGCTTGGAGTGCGTCCGCAGTCCGGACGTCGAGCTGTCGACGATCAACACCTCGGCGCCGTGCATCTGGTGCGGGAGATTGATGCCCTCGGCCCCGAGGTGCCTGGCTAACAGGTCGGCGTTGGCGAGGACTCGTCCCAGCTCGTCCCCGACGTGCGAGGCGAGGTTCAGCGACTCCCATGGTGGCGCGCTGACGCCTCCCCCGCGCGTGGTGAAACCGCCCACGACACCGGGGAGCCCGGCGTCGAGCAGGTCGAGGCCGGCCAACGGTATGAGCTGCGGACTACTTCAGGAAGTCGGGGACGTCGAGATCGTCGGAGTCCTCGAAGACGATCGTGCGCCGCGGCGGAGTGGGCCGCGATGCCGCACGTACCGGCTCACGCTCGCGGACCGGCTCAGGCTCCGGAGCCCGGCGAGGCGCGCGGACCGGCGGAGGCGGGGGCTCCTCGGTGAGGTCGGCGATCAGCAGATCGTCGTCCTCGTCTTCCTCGACCGCCGGGGCAGGGGCAGACCGGTCGATGATCGTGGTCTGGGTGCGCCGCGGCTCGAAGTGCCGCGCCCGCGGCATGCCGCCGTCGAAGCCGGCCGCGATGACGGTGACCCGCACCTCGTCGCCGAGCGCGTCGTCGATGACGGCACCGAAGATGATGTTGGCCTCGGGGTGGGCCGACTCGGCCACGAGCTGAGCCGCTTCGTGAATCTCGAACAGACCGAGGTCGCTGCCACCCGAGACGTTCATGAGCACGCCGTGCGCGCCTTCGATCGACGCCTCGAGCAGCGGACTGGCGATCGCGCCCTCAGCGGCAACCAATGCACGATCGTCGCCGCGAGCCGAGCCGATGCCCATGAGCGCCGTCCCTGCGCCGGTCATGACCGACTTCACGTCGGCAAAGTCGAGGTTGATCAGACCCGGGGTGGTGATGAGGTCGGTGATGCCCTGGACACCGGACAGCAGTACCTGGTCCGCGGAGTGGAACGCCTCGAGGACGCTGACCCGCTTGTCGCTGATCGACAGCAACCGGTCGTTGGGGATGACGATGAGGGTGTCGACCTCCTCGCGGAGCGCTGCGATGCCCTCCTCGGCCTGGGTCGACCGGCGCTTGCCCTCGAACGAGAACGGCCGGGTCACCACGCCGATGGTCAGGGCGCCGGCCTCACGGGCCAGCCGGGCGACGACCGGAGCGCCACCGGTGCCGGTGCCGCCACCTTCGCCTGCGGTGACGAAGACCATGTCGGCCCCCTTGAGGACCTCCTCGATCTCCTCGGTGTTGTCCTCCGCGGCCTGCCGACCGACGGCCGGGTCGGCGCCTGCGCCGAGACCACGGGTGAGGTCACGGCCGACGTCGAGCTTGACGTCGGCATCGCTCATGAGCAGCGCCTGCGCGTCCGTGTTGACCGCGATGAACTCGACCCCCTTGAGGCCGACTTCGATCATGCGGTTCACGGCGTTGACGCCGCCGCCACCGATGCCGACAACCTTGATGACGGCGAGGTAGTTCTGCGGTGCGGCCACGAGCCTCATGCCTTCCTGGGTGATCGAGTGCGTACCGGACATCTGGGGCGGCGACCGCATCGGCGGCGACCCGGGGAAGGTGTCGCCGACACTGCGGTCGCCGAGCCTCAACGGTGGTGTGCCCCGCTCAGGGATCCGAACGCGGAATCGCTGAGCGTAGCTACCGTTGGAAACTCTAAACCTCGAGTGAAGGGTTCGAGAAACCCCGCTCAAAGCCCGGGGACCTTAAGTCGCAGGCTCAAGGACGGTCAAGGCCGGATGGCGTGATTCCAGCGTATGGATCCATAAGTTCATGTTCCACGGAGTCTCTATCTCAACGTAAGCCCGAGGATCTGTGCCTCGGGCCAAGGTGCGCGATCAGCTCCCCAACCGCCCAAGCGCACGCGCGGATAGTGCGCGGAGCGACGTAAAGAGTGAGCCCAACGGGCGAGTGACAGTCGCGGAGCGGACTATCCGCGCGTGCGCTCACCGCGACTCGCGAGCTCGTCAAGCACTGCCGGGCCGATCATGGTCACGTCTCCGGCGCCGATGGTCACGACCACATCTCCGGGCCGGCTGAGGCCGGCGACCAGGGCGGGGACCGCGGCCCAAGAGGGCTCGTAGTGGACGCGCTCCGCGGGGAGCGGCACAGCATTGGCGATCAGGGCTCCGGTCACACCGGGTAGCGGGTCTTCGCGGGCTGCGTAGACCTCCATGACCACGACCACGTCGGCCGCCGCGAGGGCAGTTCCGAAGTCTTCTGCGAAGCGCTGGGTGCGGCTGTACAGGTGGGGTTGGAAGACCGCGATGACCCGGCCGTCCCTTGCCGCTCCCCGTGCGGCCACGAGGGCCCCACGGGCCACCTCGGTCGGGTGGTGGGCGTAGTCGTCGAAGACCCTCACTCCCCCGGCGATGCCCTTGAGCTCGAACCGGCGACGGGCACCGGAGAAGCCAGCGAGCCCTCGTGCCATGTCGGCGAACGGCAGGCCGACGGCCAGACCGAGACCGAGTGCGCCGGCGGCGTTCACGGCGTTGAAGGGCCCCGGCACGCCGAGCTCCACCCGGCCCATCCGGCGACCTCCGGCCACCAGGTCGAACCGCGAGCCGGCCGGTCGCACGTCCAGCCCGTCGACCCTGACGTCGGCGTCGGCGGCGAGCCCGAAGGTGCGTACCTCGAGGCCCCGGGCCCGCGCCGGCTCCACCAGCGCCAGCGATCCCGGATCGTCTGCGCCGAGCAGCAACGGCCCGCCCACGTCGATCCGGGAGACAAACTCCTCGAAGGCGAGATGGACGGCGTCGGAGTCGCCGTAGTTGTCGAGATGGTCGGGCTCGACATTGGTGATCACCGCACCCTGCGGGGACAGCAACAAGAACGAGCCGTCACTCTCGTCCGCCTCTGCGACGAAGAGGTCACCGGTGCCGTGGTGGGCGTTGGACCCCGGTTCGTTGAGATCGCCGCCGATCGCGTAGCTCGGATCTCGCCCGCATGCGTGCATCGCGACCGTGAGCATCGAGGTGGTGGTGGTCTTGCCGTGGGTTCCGGCGATCGCGAGGCCCACCCGGCCTGCCATCACCGACGCGAGCGCGGCGGCTCTCGGCAGGACTCGGCGACCACGTTCCCTCGCCGCGACCAGCTCCGGGTTGGCAGCGCGGATCGCGCTCGAGACGATCACCGTGTCGGTGTCGTCCACGTGCGCCTCGTCATGGCCCACCGACACCGTCACCCCGAGGGCACGCAGCGCCGCCAGCGCGGCTGACTCCTTCGCGTCACACCCGCTCACCGCCAGCCCACGGGCGAGCAGGATCCGGGCGATGCCGCTCATCCCTGCACCACCGATCCCCATGAGGTGGACCCGGCCGAGGTCCTCCGCAGCCGGGATGTCCGCCACCGGCTCGACGATCCCGCTCATTTGGATGCCTGAACCGCGGCCCGCACCAGCTCGGCGAGCCGGACGTCGGCGTCGAGCCGGCCGAAGCCGGCTGCCGCCTTGCCCATCGCCTCACGGCGGCCGGGGTCGGCCAGCAATGGAAGCAGGTTGCTGCGCACCCACGCCGGATCGAACTCCGCGTCCGCGACCATCAAGCCGCCGCCAGCCTCGACCACCGGCGCGGCGTTGAGACGTTGCTCGCCGTTTCCGATCGGCAGTGGCACGTAGGTCCCGGGCAGCCCGAGCGCGGTGAGCTCGCTGACGGTGTTGGCACCGGCCCGGCCGACCACGACGTCCGCGGCGGCGTAGGCGAGCTCCATCCGGTCCACATACTCCACGACGACGTACCTGGCGCCCCCAGCAGCCGGAGCCGCCACCGACTTGCCGTTCCCACTGACATGGAGCACCTGGACCCCATTCGAGGCAAGCTCCGCAGCCACGCTCGGGACGACCTCGTTGAGCCGCTGCGCGCCGAGCGAGCCCCCGAACACCAGCAGGGTCGTGCGGGCCGGATCCAGACCGAACGCCTCCCTCGCCGCGGGCCGCAGCGCCGCGCGGTCCAGCTCGACGATCTCGCGGCGCAGCGGCAGGCCGGTGCGCACCGCGTGGCGAAGCGGCGTGCCGGGGAAGCTGACCGCCACCGATCTCGTGAAACGTGCGCCGAGCCGGTTGGCGAAGCCGGGCCGGCTGTTCTGCTCATGGACCACGATCGGCACACCTGCCCGGCGGGCAGCGAGGTACGCCGGCGCGGCGACGTAGCCACCGAAGCCGACCACGACGTCGGCGTGCAGGTCGTCGATCGCCTGCCGGGACGCCCGGACGGCCGCCGCGAGGTCGAGCGGCAGCCGCAAGGCGCGCGGCGAGGGACGGCGCGGCAACGGGACCTTGGGGACCAGGTGCAGCCGGTAGCCCCGCGCCGGGACCAGGCGCGCTTCGAGCCCGGCCGCGGTGCCGAGCGCGACGATCTCGCCGTCCGGGTCGTCGGCCATGAGCCGATCGGCGAGCGCCAGTAGCGGCGACACGTGACCGGCGCTGCCGCCACCCGCAAGGACCGCTCTCATTGGGTCCGAGACGTTATCTGGACCAGGCGAGCCGGGGCAGCCAGCGCTCGCGACCGGCCCGGCGTGCAGCGAGCGCCTTGGCGGTCGCGGGCTCGCGGCGGGAGAAGGAGATCAGCATCCCGATCGCAAACATGGTGGGGACCAGCGCGGATCCGCCGAACGAGACCAGCGGCAGCGGGATGCCGGTGATCGGAAGCAGTCCGACCACGGCGCCCATGTTGACCAGTGCCTGACCGAGCAGCCAGGCGGTGATACCGGCCGCGGCGAGCTGGCTGAACCGGTCACGGCAGCGCTGCGCGATCCGGATTCCGGCGTACGCGAGAAGGGCGAAGAGCCCGAGGACGAGCAGCGAACCGAGCAGACCGAGCTCTTCCCCGATGATGGCGAAGATGTAGTCGGTGTAGGTGTTGGGCAGGTAGCCGAACTTCTCGCGGCTCCCGCCGAGGCCGACGCCGAACCAGCCGCCCGATGACAGGGCGTAGAGGCCCTGGCAGGCCTGGTAGCCGACCGAAAGGGCGTGCTGCTGGGCGCAGGGGTCACGAAAGCCGACGAGCCGCTGTGCGCGGTAGGGCTCGGTCACGGCGAGCAGCCCACCGAGACCACCAAGGCCGATTCCCAACCGGGCGAACAGCCGCATCGGGGCGCCCGCGGTGAACAGCAGTGCCATGACGATCACCATCAGGACGATCGTGGTGCCCATGTCGGGCTCGGCCATGACAAGCAGCGCCAGGAGCAGGGCCATCGGCACCAGCGGGACCAGCAGGTGCTTGGCCTCGCCGAGCCGCTTCTCCTTGCGGTCGAGCAGGTCGGCGCCCCACAGCACCATGGCGAGCTTCGCCGGCTCGGACGGCTGAAGCTGCAGCCCGCCGGGCAACGCGATCCACCGGGTCGCGCCCGAGACGTTCTGCCCCACTCCGGGAACCAGCACCGCCAGCAACAGCCCGATCGAAAGGATCAGCAACGGATACGCCAGCACGCGGTAGGCCCGGGTCGGCAGACGGGCCCCGACAAACAACACCGGCAGCCCGATCACCACCCACAGCGCCTGACGCGACGCGATGGTGAACGAGGAGCCGCTGGAGGTGTACGACGTCACGCTTGATGCCGACAGCACCATGATCAGCCCGAGGACCAGCAGCGACGCGGCAGTGCCGATCACGAGGTAGTACGACGCCTGCGGCCGGTTCAGCAGGCCGACCAGAGCGGCAACCGGTGACCGGGACGGCGCGGCAGCCTTCCGGGCGCGCGAGCGCCCGGCGACCGACGTCACGTCCTCCACCCCGCCCGCCACCCAACAGCAGTGGCGGCTTCGCCGCCCAACCGCCGGGATCCGGCCGCGCCGGCTCTCACTTCAGGTATTCGATGATTCGGCGGACGTTGGCCGCGAAACGATCCCCTCGGTCGGCGTAGTCACGGAACATGTCCATGCTCGCTGCAGCGGGGGCGAGCAGCACGGTGTCGCCGGGCTGGGCCAGCTCGGCGGCAGCCTGCACTGCCTCATCCATCCCTGCAGTGTCTTGCGTACCGACTGTCACAACCGGCACATCCGCCGCGTGTCGCGCAAGAGCTTCCGCGATCTCAGCGCGGTCGCGGCCGATCAGCACCACGCCGCGGAGCCGCCCGGCATGCTCGGCGACCAAGGGGCCGACGTCAGCGCCCTTGAGCAGCCCCCCGGCGATCCAGACCACTGACGGGTACGCCGACAGGCTCGCGGCGGCCGCATGCGGGTTGGTCGCCTTCGAGTCATCGACCCAGGTGATGCCTCCCGCCTGCCCGACGACCTCATTGCGATGGTGTCCGGGCCGGTAGGCCAGCAGCCCGTCGCGGACCGCCGTCCACGGCACAGCCCGGGTCAGCCCGAGCACCTTTGTCGCCGCTGCCGCGGCCGTCGCGTTGGCCACGTTGTGCCGGCCGCTCACCGGGAGGTCGGCGAGGTCCACGAGGCGGAACCCGTCGCCCCATCGTTGCGGCTCGGGCTCGTGGTCGGGCGACCAGCCGCTCATCGCGTCGACGATCGCGCCGTCGACCACTCCGAAGCCGCCGCGCGGCGGGATCCCGGTTGTGAACGGATGTGGCTCCTCGACCATCGTCACGACCAGATCGCGCACTATCGGGTCATCAGCGTTGTAGGGCTGGCAGCCGCCGTGCCGCCAGATCGCCGCTTTCGCAGCGGTGTAGGCCGCCATCGAGCCGTGCCAGTCGAGGTGGTCCTCGGCAATGTTCAACACGGCGCCGACGTCCGGCGCAAGGTCTCGGCTCCAGTGCAGCTGGAAGCTGGACAGCTCGACCGCGATCACGTCGTACGGATCCGGGTCGAGCACGACGTCGATCAGTGGCAGCCCGACGTTGCCGGCTGCCACGGCGCGGTAGCCCGCGGCGGTGAGAATCGACTCGACCATCCCGACAGTCGTGGTCTTGCCGTTCGTTCCCGTGATCGCCACCCACGGCGCCGCGTCCCCGCGGTCAGCGCCGGGGCGAAGCCGCCATGCGAGCTCCGGCTCGCCGATGACCTCGACGCCGCCGCGCAGAGCGGCGGCCAGCATCGGCTGGTCGGGTCGCCAACCCGGCGAGGTGATGACGAGATCGGCGTCGACCGGAGACTCCGCATCGCCGAGTCGCACCTCCGCGCCCGCTGCCACCAACGGGGCGAGCGACTCGCGGATCGGCTCGTCGTCGCGGGCATCCACCAGCACGACGCGCGCGCCTCGCTCGATCATCACGCGAGCAACCGCGAGACCCGAGACCGCAGCACCGGCAACCGCGACCCGCGTTCCGGCGAACGAGGGCTCTGTCATCGCAAAGTGCGTGTCACTTGAAGTTGAGGAAGGCCGCGTAGAAGACGCCGAGGCCGAACGCCACCGCGAGCCCGGCGATGATCCAGAACCGCACGATGACGGTGTTCTCGGACCATCCCGCGAGCTCGAAATGATGGTGGAACGGCGCCATGTTGAACACCCGCCGACCGAAGCCGCGGAACGACGCGACCTGGATGATCACCGACAGCGTCTCGATGACGAACAGGCCGCCGAGGATCAGCAACAGCAGCTCGGTCCGGGTGGTGATCGCGAGCCCGGCGAGCAGTCCGCCGATCGCCAGCGATCCGGTGTCGCCCATGAAGATTCGGGCCGGTGAGGCGTTCCACCACAGGAACCCGAAGCAGGCGCCCATCGCGGCCGCGGCGATGACCGCCGCATCAAGCGGGTCGCGCACCGCGTAGCAGCTGTTGGTGGTGACGTTGGCGCAGTTGTTGCCGTACTCCCAGAACGCGATGACGACGTAGGCGCCGAAGACCATGCATGAGGCACCGCTGGCAAGGCCGTCCAGGCCGTCGGTGAGGTTCACACCGTTGGAGGTGGCCGTCACCATCACGTACGCCCAGATGACGAAGCCGATCGTCCCGAACGCCCAGCCGTAGTCGCGAGTGAACGACAGGTGCGTCGATGCCGGCGCGAGGCTGTGGTGGTTGACGAAGTGCGTCGCGAGGATGCCGAAGACGAGTGCGATGACGGCCTGGCCGGCGAACTTCGCCAGCTTGGTCAAGCCGAGACTGCGCTGCTTGCGGATCTTGATGAAGTCGTCGACGAATCCGACGAAGCCCAGCCCCGTCATCAGCAGCAGCACCAGCAGGCCTGAGGCTGTCGGACCGTTGAGGAAGACCAGATGCGCGGCGAGGTATCCGAGCACCGTGGCGGCGATGATCACGGTGCCGCCCATCGTCGGCGTACCCCGCTTGGTGTGGTGACTGGTCGGACCGTCATCGCGAATCAGCTGGCCGTAGCCATGACGCGTGAACGATCGAATCGCGAACGGCGTGCCGACGAGCGACACGATCAGGGCCACGAGCGCCGCGACAAAGACATCTCTCATCGGTGCGCCCCAACTCCCCCGACGAGCTGCTCCGCGACCCGCCATAGCCCGATCGCGTTCGAGGCTTTCACCAGCACCACGTCCGACGCCCGCGCCGCGCCGAGGGCGGCAACCGCATCGTCAGCGGTCGCAACCGCGGTGCAGGTCCCGGACCAGCCGGCCACCCCGCGCGCACCCTCGCCGACTTCTGCGGCAACCTCTCCGACCACCACCAGATGATCCACTCCGAGACTCGCCGCGGCGCGGCCGGTCGCCCGATGCAGCCCTGCGGACTCCTCGCCCAGCTCGCGCATCTCACCCACGACCGCCCAGGAAGCACCGTCCCGTGATGTGGCGAGACCCACCAACGCCTCGATGGCGGCCCGCATCGACTCAGGGTTTGCGTTGTACGCATCGTCGACGACGAGCAATCCGTCCGCGCGCCGCTGCACTGCCATGCGATGCGCGCTCTGCGCGGTCGCGGAGCCCAGCTCCTCGACAACCTCGTTGAGGCTCATCCCGAAGGACAACCCGACAGCGGCGGCCGCCGCGGCATTGCCCACCTGATGGCGGCCGTGCACCGACAGGGCAACGTTCGCTTCGCCGGACTCGGTGACCAGCCGGAAACGGGGCCGTGCCTCATCGTCGACCGTGACATCCGCGATCCGGATCGTCGCCGCGTCGGTCTCGCCGAAACCGACGACCTCAGCCGAGGTTCGCAGAGCCATCGGTGCAACGAGCGGGTCATCGAGGTTGAGGATCGCGACGCCGTCGGCGGGAAGCGCCTCGACCAGCTCACCCTTGGCGAGCGCGATCGCCTCACGACTGCCGAACTCGCCAAGATGCGCGCTGCCGACGTTGAGCACGACGGCGATCTCCGGCCGCGCGATCCCGGTCAGATACGCGATGTGGCCGACGTTGCGCGCGCTGTACTCCAGGACGAGGTACTCGGTCTCGGCGTCGACGCCCAGAACCGTGAGCGGCAGCCCGATCTCGTTGTTGAACGATCCCCGCGCGGCCACCGTCGGCCCGTGGTGATGAAGCAGCGAGGCGATGAGGTCCTTCGTGGACGTCTTGCCCGATGACCCGGTGACGCCGCACACCCGGACCCCCGGCGTACGCCGCAACACTCCCCCGGCAAGGAAGCCCAACGCCTTCGCGACGTCGTCGACGACCACGGCAGGCTCGTCCACCGGTCGAGCGGTCAACACGAGGGGTACGCCTCGCCGGCGGGCATCCCCGACGTACCGGTGACCGTCCTCGTGCTCGCCCGCGAGCGCGACGAACATCATTCCCGGACCGGCTTCGCGGGAGTCGATGACAACCGGTCCGTCCACGACGGTCGCCGGATCGACGTGGTCGAGGCGACCCCCCGTCAGGGCCGCGATCTCGTCGGCGCGCAGCGAAAGCACTACGCCGCTCCGATGTCGGTCGGGTCGGGCGGATGGGCGGCGTTGGCAAGAATCGCATCGCGCAGCACGACCCGGTCGTCGAAGGGGATGACGACGCCTGCCGTCTCCTGACCTTGCTCATGACCCTTGCCTGCGACGACGAGCACGTCACCCGGGCGGGCGAGTGCCACTGCGGCATCGATCGCGCGGCCCCGGTCCGGCTCGACGAGCACGCGCGCGCCCGGAGGTACTCCCTCTTGCATGGCGGCGAGGATCTCACCGGCGTCCTCGGAACGTGGGTTGTCGTTGGTGAACACCGCGAGGTCGGCACCCATCGCAGCGGCCGAACCCATCATCGGGCGCTTGTCTCGGTCACGGTCTCCCCCACAGCCGAGGACCACCAGAACCCGCGCGCCAGGATCGGCGAGCTGCCTCGCATCCGCGAGCATCGCGGTGACGGCGCCAGGCGTATGCGCGTAGTCGACGAGCGCGACGAATGGCTGCCCGGCATCGACCCGCTGAAGCCGGCCCGGCACCGCGTCGAGCGATGCGATGCCCTCGCGGACCTGGTCCGCATCGAGTCCTGCGGCTCTCAGCGCGAGGTAGGCGAGCGCGGCGTTGGCGAGGTTGACGCGCCCGAGCAGGCCGCATCCGATTCTGACGTCCTCGCCGTCGCGGCCGGCAAGACGCAGCGAGCCGGGACCCGTCGCAGTAGCGGGCGCCTCGTCGTACCGCCGCCAGTCGGCCGTTTCGCCGGCACCGGTCGTCGTGACCGGGATTCCGGCTTCGGCCGCCATCCGCAACCCCCACTCGTCGTCGACAGTGACCACGCCACGACGTGAGTGAGGTTTTCGGAACAACAGCGCCTTGGCCGCGAAGTAGTCGCTCATGTCGCGGTGGAAGTCGAGATGGTCGTGCGACAGGTTGGTGAACGCGGCGACGTCGAAGGCGACGCCGTCGACCCGGCCGAGCGCGAGGGCGTGACTGGAGACCTCCATCGCGACGGCGTCGACGCCTCGCTCCTTCATGACTGCAAGCAGCGCCTGGAGCTCGGTGGCTTCGGGGGTGGTTCGCGCGCTTGGCAACACCTCACCGTCGATGCGGGTTTCGATTGTCCCCACCAGGCCGGTACGCCGGCCCGCGGCGCGCAGCCCCGCCTCGAGCAGATATGCGGTCGTCGTCTTGCCGTTGGTCCCGGTAACACCGATGAGCAACATTGATTCGGCCGGATCGCCGTACACCCACGCGGAGGCCGGCCCCATCGCGGCCTTGGGATCAGCGACGACAACAGTTGTGGCTGCACCGGCGCTCGCTGCTTGCTCTCCGGACTCGTGATCGGTGAGGACCGCGACCGCGCCGGCCGCCAATGCCTCCTCGACATGAGCGATGCCGTGGGTGTGATCGCCCGCGCGCGCGACGTAGATGTCGCCCCGTCGCACATCCCGGGAGTCATGCGTGATGCCGGTGACGGTGGTGCCGGCCGAACCCCCCACCTGCGCCTCGATACCGGCGTCGCGAAGCCGATCGGCCAGCAGCGCGACAGGGCGCGGCGGCACGACCGACGGGCGGGCGGGCGGCTCAGACATCGAAGGAACGCTAGTGCGACAGGGCCGGTTACCAGGTGAGCGCGGCCCTGGCGGGCTTGGTGAATGTCGGCGCGATGCCCAGAGTCCGCAACGCGAACGACATCACGGTCTTGAAGACCGGAGCGGCGACCAACCCACCGAAGTACCCGCGGACGGGACGCTCCAGGACAACTTCGCAGACCAGCTTCGGCTTGTCCGCTGGCACCATTCCGACAAACGTCGCGTCGTACCCGGCACCGGTGTAGCCCCCGTGGCCGTTCGGACGATTGGCGGTACCGGTCTTGCCCGCGATCCGGTAGCCGGGGATGCGCGCGGCCGGAGCGGTGCCCTCGTTGGTCGTGACCGACTCGAGGATGCTGCGCATCTTGGCCGCCACGTCGGCGCTGATCACCCGTCGCTGGCTGGGTGCGGGAGCGGCGTGGAACTTGCCATTCGCGGCGGTGGTGCCCTCCACGATGTTCGGGGTCACCCGCACGCCGCCGTTGGCGATCGTGGAGTAGAGGCTCGCCACCTGCATGGCAGTGACACTGATGCCCTGGCCGAACGCGAGCGTCGGCAGCGTCGTGCCCGACCACTGGTCAAGGGCGGGAAGGACGCCAGCGCTCTCGCCGGGCAGCCCGACGCCGGTCGGCTGACCGAAGCCGTAGTCGCGCAGATAGGCGTCGAGCCGCTGCGGCCCGAGCCGCTTCGCGATCTGGATCGCGCCGATGTTGCTGGAGTAGGCGAGGATCCCGGTCAGCGTCAGGTGCTCGGTGCTGTGACTTTCGGCGTCGTGGAACGTCGTACCGCCGTAGTCGTAGGTGTTCGGGATGACGAACTTCGAGTGCGGCGTCACGAGTCCGTTTTGCAACGCGGCAGACACAGTGACCGCCTTGATGACGCTGCCCGGCTCGTAGGCATCACCGACCGCTGGGTCGCCGAGGTCGGCCGACCGTGCCTTGCTCAGGTCGTTCGGGTCGAAGCCCGGGGCGACGGCGAGCGCAAGGATCTGACCGTTCTGGGGGTTCATGACCAGCACGGTGCCCGACAGCGCATGCGTCGCCTTCACCTGCTCTGTGATGGCCTGCTGTGCCTCGAACTGGATGTCCCGCTGCAAAGTCAGCCGCAGATCTTTGCCCGGCTCCGCCGACCGGACAAGGTCCTCGCCGTCCGGGATCGGTGCGCCGTTGGCGCCGACCTCGTAGTGCGCAACGCCGTTGCGACCGGCGAGCTGCGATTGGTACGAAAGCTCGAGCCCGCCGAGGCCCTGGCCGTTGGATCCGACAAACCCGACGACGTTGGACGCGAGCCGGCTGTCCGGATAGATCCGGCGGCTGGTGTCGGGCGTCGTGATGCCGACGAGGTCGAGCGCGTCGATGGCGTCGCCCTCGGCCGGCGACACTGCCGGTGCGATCAGTGCGTACTGCCCCGGACCCGAGAGCAGCTTCGCGATCGCCTTGGGCTTGAGGCTGAGAACGGGGGCGAGCAGGGCCGCCTCCGTCGTCGGGTGCTTGATCTCGCTGGGATCCGCGACGATGTCCCGCGCGTCGACGGTTTCGGCGAGAGGATGCCCGGCACGGTCGGTGATCTCGCCGCGCGCGGCCGTCAGAGTGACCGTGTGCAGCCGCTGCTCCTGCGCTGAAGCGGCGTACGCAGCACGGTCGACGCCTTGCAACTGCACCAGCCGGGCGGCGATCAACGAGATCGCCATCATCGTGATGAGCAGCATCGCGCCGAGGCGGCGGCGCGGGCTCGGGCCGCGACGACGAGCCCGGGCACGGGCAGCGGCGCGACTCCGCGTTGTCGCGGCCGCGCGGCTACGAGAAGCCGCTGACGATCCGCGTTGCGGAGGACGCGATGTCATGGAGTCGGCGTCCCGGCAGGTTGCCCCGAAGTCGAGCTCGACGTAGAGGCGGTCGACGACTTCGTCGCCTTGTGGTGCTTCTTGGTTGTCGCGGCGCCCGCGGTTGTCGTGCTGTCCGGCTTCGTGGACGTGTCCGACGTAGTAGAGCTTGTCGTCGTCGTGGGCTTCGTTGACGTCGCGGCGACGGTGCTCGTCGGGACCTGGTTGAGCGGCACTTCCTTGGCGTAGGTGCGACCGTTCGCATGCCGGCGGTAGGAGGTGATGGCCGACGGCACCATGCCGAGCGCGGTGGCGCGGGCCTGCAGCGCGGCGGGCGCCGAGTCGGTCTGCACCTGCTGCTCGAGCTGCTGCTCGGCGTCGGTGAGCGTGTTCAGCCGATGCTGCAGCGTCGTCTGCCGGAACGCATCCTGGGCGGCGAGCGTGTGCAGCATGAGCAGTGAGAGCAGACCGGCCAGCATCAGCGCGCCGACGATCGCGATGAACGGCCCACGCGCCACGACCTGGCGGTGCGAGGAGATGACGACGAGACGCGGTCGCGACTTCGGCTTCGCCGCCGCCTTGCGGGCGGGGACGGCCGCTCTGCGAACCGGATACGTCGCACTCACGCCGCGGCCCTTATGCGTTCGACTGCGCGCAGCCGCACCGAGCCGGCGCGCGGGTTGGCGGCCTCTTCTTCGGCGGATGCCTGCTCTGCGCCGCGGGTGAGCAGGCGCAGCTGCGGCTGGTCCTGCTCGGGCACGATCGGGAGGTCCGCGGGGGCCGTGATCGAGGCACCAGCAGCGAAGCTGCGCTTGACGATGCGGTCCTCGAGCGAGTGGTACGCGAGCACCACGAGACGTCCGCCGACGCGCAGAGCCGTGACAGCGGCAGGCATCGCCCGCTCGAGGGCGCCGAGCTCGTCGTTGACCTCGATCCGCAGCGCCTGGAAGGTTCGCTTCGCGGGGTTGCCACCGGTCCGGCGGGTCGCGGCAGGCACCGCGTCGCGGACCAGGTCAGCGAGCCGGGCGGAGCTCGTCAGCGGGCTCACGGTTCGCTCGCGAACGATGGCGTCGGCGATCCGGCGCGCGAAACGCTCCTCGCCGTACCGGCCGATCACCCGAGCGAGGTCGCTCGCGGAGTAGGTGTTGACGACGTCCGCGGCGGTGATCCCCTGCGTGGCGTCCATCCGCATGTCGAGCGCGGTGTCGCGGGAGTAGGCGAAGCCGCGGTCGTCGAAGTCGAGCTGCATCGAGGACACCCCGAGGTCGAACAGCACCCCGTCGACGTGAGTGATGCCGGCGTCTTCGAGTACCTCCGGGAGCGTGTCGTAGACGCCGTGCACCAAGCGCACTCGGTCTGCATACGGCGCGAGGCGCGCTTCGCTGCGCTCGAGCGCCTGGGGGTCACGGTCAATGGCGATCATCCGAAGCCGCGAGTGCCTTTCGAGCAACGCCTCGGTGTGCCCGCCGAGCCCGAGCGTGGCGTCGACCACGACGGCGTCATCTCCGCCGGCAACCGGTGCGAGGAGCTCAAGGACCCGGTCGAGCAGCACCGGCACGTGCGCAGGGCGGTCGCGCTCCGCGCGCCCGTCTGCACTTGGCGAGTCCATCGGGTCCCTTCGTCGGCCTTGTCGGGCTGGGCGGGTAGTGGGTCGACGTGGTGTGGGGCCTGGTCCCGGCCGTCGCCCTTGAGACCCGGGGAAGTGGTCTCACAGGCGTCGGCAGGGGCCACGTCACACACCGCGGCAAACCGGCGGGCTGGTCGGGCAGGCGTTGTTCACAAGGGCGCTAGAAGAGCCCCGGCACCCCCTGTTCGGACAGTGAGGAGTACGCCTCGCGCTGGCCGGACTGGTAGTCGCGCCAGGCGGGTTCGTCCCAGATCTCGAGGTAGCTGTTCAGGCCGACGACAGCGCAGTCACGCGTCAGCCCGGCGTACTCCCGCAGCGAGGGCGGGACGGTGACCCTGCCCTGGCGGTCCGGAACCTCGTCGTGAGCGTCACCGAACGCCATTCGGTGGAAGTCCCGGGTCTCTCGTAGCGCGGTGGGCGCGGCGCGGGCGACCTCGGTGACGCGGCTGAACTCCGCCATCGGAAAGACCCGAAGGCAGCGCTCCTGGCCGGGGGTGATCACGAGGCCCCCCGCGAGCTCTTCGCGAAACTTCGCCGGAAGGAACAGCCGGCCCTTCTCGTCGAGGCGAGGCGTGAAGGTTCCGAGGAACACGCCCCACCTCCCCTACTGCTCGGCCCTGAGTTCGATGACGCTGCGCTCGATCGGGGGGAAGTGGGCCAACACCCCACTTTGCTCCCCATGACGCGCCACCGTACTCCATTTCACTCCTCTGTCAACCACATTGCGCCCAAAATGCTCCCCTGAGAACCCCGAATTCGCTGTGACACACTTGAGCGCACAAAGGGGGCTCCGGGGTGGCGGAGACTGCCACCAGCAAGGGAGGTGCCGCGTTGTCGGCGTCGTCTGGCAGGGTCCCGAGCAGGTCGACAGGCCGAGCGAGCGCGCGAAGCGCGACATCTGAGCCCGGTGCGCGCGAGATCGCAGCCGCCGGCGCCCGCATCGCCGGAGCCGTCGAGAGCGTGATCGAGGGCAAATCGGAGGAGATCCGGCTCGCCGTCGCCGTGCTCCTGGCCGAGGGCCACCTGCTCGTCGAGGACGTCCCGGGCGTCGGCAAGACGATGCTCGCCAAAGCGCTGGCGCGGGCCATCGACTGCTCGGTACGTCGGGTCCAGTTCACGCCCGACCTGCTGCCTAGCGACATCACCGGCGTAGCGGTCTACAACCAGAACACCCGGGAGTTCGAGTTCAAGCCCGGCGCGATCTTCGCCAACATCGTGGTCGGCGACGAGATCAACCGCGCTTCTCCCAAGACGCAGTCGGCTCTGCTCGAGTGCATGGAGGAGCGGCAGGTCACCGTCGACGGCGTGACGTACGAGCTCGAGCCGCCGTTCATGGTCGTCGCAACACAGAATCCGATCGAGATGGAAGGCACCTATCCACTTCCCGAGGCGCAGCGGGACCGGTTCACCGCGCGTGTGGCGCTCGGTTACCCGGGGCGGGACGCCGAGCTTGCGATGCTCGATATCCACGGCGCTGGCTCACCGCTCGAGGACCTCGAGCCGGTGGCGGACGACCTGGAGATCGCGAAGCTGATCGCCGGCGTCCGGCAGGTGCATGTGGCCGAGAGCGTTCGCGGCTACGCGGTCGACCTGGTCACCGCGACACGCTCGAACCCCGATCTTCGCCTCGGCGCATCCCCTCGCGCGACCCTGCACCTGCTGCGCGCCGGGCGCGCCGTGGCCGCGATGGACGAGCGCGACTACGTCTTGCCGGATGACCTGCAATCACTTGCCGAACCGGTGCTCGCACATCGACTACTGCTCTCGGCCGATGCGCAGATCGCGCGGCGACCGGTGGCCACGGTGCTCGCCGACATTCTTGCGAGCGTGCCGGTCCCCGCATCGAGCACGCGCCGCCCGGCGTGACCCGCGGACGACGTCGCTTCGAGTCGCTCGACGCCGCGCCCGTGCTGACGTGAGAGCAGTCTCGACATGACAGCAGTGCGGCTGGTGCTTCGTTCGCTGACATTGCGTGGCCGCTGTGCCGTGGCTGCCGGAATCACGGCGAGCATCACCGGACTGTCGCTCGGTGAGGTTGACTTGCTGCGACTCGGGCTGCTGCTGCTCGCACTGCCGCTGGTCGCGGGCGCGTTCGTCGTACGCACCCGCTTTCGGCTCAGCTGCACGCGTCGCCTGGAACCCGCACGAATCGCCGCGGGCAGCCGGTCTCGTGCGGTCTTGCGGATCGAGAACGTCTCCCGGATCCCGACCGGGCTGTTGCTGATCGAGGACACCATCCCCTACCTGCTGGGTGGTCGACCGCGGGTCGTCGTCGAACGGCTCGCGCCGCGGCGTCCGATCGACGTCGGATACCACCTCATAGGCGAAGCCCGCGGTCGCTACCGGGTAGGTCCGCTCACGGTCCGCCTGCTCGACCCGTTCGGGCTGTGCGAGCTTCCGCGCGCGTTCACGAGCGTCGACACGCTCGTGGTCACGCCGCGTGTCGAGACGCTCCCGGAAACCTCGCTTCGCGGCGAGTGGGGCGGCGCCGGGCAGAGTACAAGCCGAGTGGTGTCGACCCACGGTGACGACGATGTCGCAACGCGGGAGTACCGGCACGGTGACGACCTGCGCCGGATTCACTGGCGCACCACGGCACGTCGCGGCGAGCTCACGGTGCGCCGCGAGGAACAGCCGTGGGAAAGCCGGGCGGCCGTGCTGCTCGACTCGCGACTCGTCGCGCACCGCGGTGACGGACCGGCTTCGTCGCTGGAGTGGGCGGTGTCCGCAGCGGCTTCGGTCAGCCTGCACCTCGCGCAGCGCGGCTTCGACGTCAGGCTCGTCACCGACACCGGTGGCGAGGTCTCATCATCGAACCTCGGCGGCCTCGGCTTCGACGGCGCCCTCCTCGACGTGCTCGCGTCGCTGTCCCCGTCGACCGGGCAGAGCCTCCATGTCGGAGTCGATGCGACACGGCGCGCCGGCGGTCATGGCCTGATCGTCGCGGTGGTCGGCGCGCTTCGGGCCGACGATGCAGAGCGACTGGCGCGACTGCGCGCCACCGACCGCTCGACCGGCGTCGTGCTCATGCTCGACACCGATACCTGGACGGCGGCGCCGGTGACGGCGGCTGCGGAACGCGCGCAGGTGATCGGGCTTCTCACGACCGCCGGTTGGCGGGTCGTCGAGGTACGCCGCGGCGACTCGGTCGCCCAGGTGTGGGCCTCACTTGGCGCGACCGCGACGGTCGGAGCCGTCTCATGAGTGGCCCGCTGCGGCTAGCACTCGCGGCGATGGTGGCGACGATCGCGGCAGCGATGTCGCTGAGCGCCGTCTTTGCGTCGGACGGATGGGTCATCCCTGTCGTCGGCGCCGTCGTCCTGGTGAGCGGCTCGTGTGCGCTGATCAGGTGGAGTCCGCTGCCGTCGCTGCTGGAGCCGCTCACGGCGGCACTCGCCGTACTTGTGTGGGTCACCTGGCTGTACGCAAGACCCGAGTCACGTCTCGGCGTGATCCCGACCGGCGCCGCGTTCAGCAGGCTCAGGGTGCTGGCGCAGAGCGGCGGTACCGACATCCGAAAGCTGCCGCCACCCGTGCCGACTCATCAGGGCCTCGTCCTCATCGCCGTCCTCGCGGTGGCGGGCGTCGCGTTGCTCGTGGACCTGATGACCGTCACTCTGCGTCGTTCGGCGCTTGCTGGGCTGCCGCTCCTCGCGACGTTCACGGTGTGCGCGGCAACGAGTCGGCACGGCGTCAGCGTCTTCGCGTTTGCGGCCGCCGCGGCGGGCTATCTGCTGCTGCTGTTCGCGGACAGTCGCGAGCGGGTGAGCCGTTGGGGCTCAGCGATGGGGGCAGGCAACGCGCGTCCCGCGCCCACCCGATCCGCCGAGCACGAGCTCTCGTCGGCGCCCGCGTCGCTGGGCAGACGCGTCGGCGCCGCGGCGATCGGGATCAGTGTCATTGTCCCGCTCGCCGTCCCAGGGATGCATTCCGGCTTCCGCGGCCACGGTGGCGGCGGTCCCGGCAATGGCAACAACAGCGTCACCACGATCGATCCGATCGTCTCCGTCGACCGCGAGCTGGCGAGCAACCTTGACGCCCCTGTGCTGTCGTACCAGACCACGGCACAGGCGCCCGGATACCTCCGGATGACATCGCTCGACAACTTCAGTGCCGGATCCTTCACCGCGTCGTCCCTCAACGCTCCGATCAGCGCGCGCGTGACAAACGGGCTCGGTGTCCCTGCGCCGTCCCAGCACCAGTTCACGACCACCGTCTCGGTGGCGAACAACATCGCGTTCCGGTGGCTGCCGATGCCGACGACGGCGACATCGGTGTCGGTCCCCGGCGACTGGCGCTACGACCAGACCACGGCGACGACGTTTTCGGCGAGTGACACGACACAAGGACTGCACTACTCGGTGGTCAGCTCGCCGGACCTGCCCAAGCCGGCGCAACTTGCGCACGCTCCCGCGGCGATCGACGGAGCGCCCGCCGCCGACCTTGCGCACCCGAACATCGATCCTCAGGTGCGCACGCTGACCAACCAGGTCACCGCCGGCGCCAACAGCAGGTACGACGCCGCGCTCGACATCCAGCGATACCTAACAAGCAGTCGCTTCACCTACAAGCTCGACCCCCCGGTCGCGCCTGGCAACGAGGACGCACTGGCGTTCTTCCTGCTGCACAGCCGGGCCGGCTTCTGCCAGCAGTACTCGACCGCGATGGCAGTGATGGCACGCCTCGTCGGCATCCCGTCGCGCGTCGCGGTGGGCTTCACGGCCGGCACGCAACAGCAGAACGGCACGTGGTTGGTGACGACCCACGACGCCCATGCCTGGCCGGAGCTCTACTTTCCCAACTACGGCTGGCTCGCATTCGAGCCGACCCCGCGCGGTGATGGCCAGGCCGTCACGCCGTCGTACGCCCGCGCGGTGCCGAACCAGGCCGGTGCAAAGTCGGGCTCGACGCCTCCGAGCACCGCCCCGGACTCGACCCAGACGCCGGGCGCGAACTTGGGGAACCACCGAGAGGACGGATCCTCAGGTGGCGCCGGTGCCAACGGGTCTGCCGGGAAAGGTGGCTCGGTCTTCGGTGACACCCTCTGGCTGCTGGCTCTCGCCATCATCGTGGTGCTCCTGCTCGCCCCCGCCGGGAGCCGCCAGCTCACCCGCCGCCGGCGTCTCCTGCAGTTGCACGGTGTGCACGCTCCGCCATCCGTCGCGTGGGCCGAGTTGCGGGACAGCGCGATCGACGCCGGCGCGCCATGGTCAGACGGCGCGTCACCGCGCCAGGCGGCAACCGCTCTCGCCGGCTGGCTCGGCGCCGCCCTCGACGTCTCCGAGCCGCTCGCGCGTCTCACGCATGCCGAGGAGGTCGACCGGTACGCGGAACATCCTGCTGGCGCACCGGCATCGTTGCCGGCCGATCTGCGTGCGCTCCGGGGCGCACTGCGCCGCCGCCGGGACCGGCGCCAGGGTGTTCGCGCTCTGCTGCTCCCGCCGTCGACCCTGGGGCGCTTCAACGCCCGCTGGTCACGGATCGCTCAGACGCTCGACGACGTGCGGCCGACCCGGCGAAGGATTGTCTTTCGTCACCGCAGCAGCTGACCCCCCTTGGTGCCTGGGACGATCACTTCATGCCGGCATATGTGATCTACCAAGGTGACGTGACCGACCCCGCGCAGTACGACAAGTACAAGCCGCTATCTGCCGCGAGCATCAGCGCGGCCGGCGGTCGGCTGATCGTCCGCGGTGGAGAGTTCGAGGTGCTCGAAGGCAGCGCGCCCCCCAGCCGCACCGTCGTCATCGAGTTTCCCACCCGACAGGCCGCCGTCGATTGGTACAACAGCGCCACGTACCTCGAGGCACGTCACGTCCGCGAAGGCGCGGCGATCGCCAACATGTACGCGATCGACGGCTACGACGAGGGCTAGGGCTAGCGGCCTTCGTCCTGGCGGCGCTGCCAGCGCTCCTCGAGGCGCCGCAGCACCGAACGTCGAGCGCCGTCACGACGCCCGCGCGCGCGGTGCGTGGCGCGACGACCGGTGCGTGGCACGTCCGTCGTGACGGCGGTCTTGCGCCCGATCATCCGCTGCCAGGAGTGGATGCCGAACGTCATGCTCGCCAACATCACGAGGAATCCCACGATGCCGAGCGGGATCAGCGGGACGATGACCGCGGCGAGCAACACGCCCAGTCCGCCGACCACACCGACGACCGCCCAGGTGACGCGCGCACGATAATGCGTCCGAACGTCGGTGGCCTGGTAAAGGCGCGCGAACTTCGGATCCTCGTCATAGAGCGCCTGCTCGATCTGCTCGAGCACGCGCTGCTCGTGATCAGAGAGCGGCACGACGCCTCCTAGACGCCACTTCGGACTTCACCAGGATACGGGCGCAGCGCAAGGGACGGCCAGTAGTGATGCGAGCAACCTGGTCAGGCCGGGTCGGCGGGCGGTTTGACGAGGGCCGCAGGACGCACCGAGCCCTGGCCGAACTTCGCCGAAACCCGGTCCACGGCCTGCTCCGCGGCCTGCCACTCCTCTTCGTCGCCGGACAGCGACAGCTGCTGGGGGACCTCCTCGACCCGGGCAAGCCCTTCGATCCTTACGCCGACCAGCCGCAGCGGCGTACCGGCGATCTCGAGCGCGTCGTAGAGCCGCGTCGCGACGTCGTAGATCGTCCGGGCGGTCTGGGTGGGCTCGCTGAGGGTGCGGGAGCGGCTGATCGTCCGGAAGTCGCTGAACCTGACCTTGATCGCCACGGTGCGCCCGACGACGTTGCTGGCACGGGCCCGCTCGGCGCAGCGCTCCGAGAGCCGCAGCAGCTCGCGCAGAATCCCGTCGCGGTCCGCGATGTCCCGGTCGAACGTCTCCTCGGCCCCGATGCTGCGATCCGGCTCGTCCGGCACCACCCGACGCGGGTCCTGGCCGTTGGCCAGCGAGTGAAGGTGGGTGCCCGCCGCCTTTCCGACGGTGTGCACCAGCGTCGAGACCGGGGTCGCGGCGATGTCGCCGATCGTGTGCAGCCCGATCCGGGTCAACAGCTCTTCGGTCTTGTCTCCCACGCCCCACAATGCGCCGATCGGCAGAGGGTGGAGAAAAGCCAGGACGGACTCGTGCGGGACGACAAGGAGCCCGTCGGGCTTGGCGCGCGAGGACGCGAGCTTCGCGACGAACTTCGTGCTGGCCACGCCGATGGAGCACGGCAGGCGCTCCGCGACCCGGATTCGCTCCCGGATGTCCGCGGCGATCTGGCGAGGTGACCCGAGGCGGCGCAGCGCCCCGGAGACATCGAGGAAGGCCTCGTCGAGGGACAGCGGTTCGACCTCGGGCGTGACCTCCCGGAAGATCGCCATGACCGCGCGCGACGCGTCGCCGTACGCCGAGTGATCGGGCGGAACCACCACCAGGCCGGCGCAACGCCGCATCGCCTGTGCCATCGGCATCGCGCTGTGCACGCCGAACTCGCGCGCTTCGTAGGTCGCCGCAAGCACCACCGCCCGCCCGCCGGGATGCCCGACAACGACCGGCTTGCCTGCCAGCTCCGGATGACGCCGCAGCTCGACGCTTGCGTAGAACGCGTCCATGTCGGCGTGCAGGATCGTGCAGCCGGCGTCGTCGCCGGGCAGGTCCGCCTGGCGTTCGCCGCGCTCAAGCTGCCGCCGGCTCATCGGGGAGGCTTGCGGGCCAACACGTGCAGTGCGGCAGCGACCCCGAAGTACGCCGGATCACCTGCAGTGGCTGTCTCCAGCGCCACCAGCTCGGCCAACGCCGCGGGATCGGCGTCGAGCACCGCATTCGGCGCGCTGTCGGCGAACACCCGCACGCCATGCGTGCTGACCACTCCGAGACCGGCCGCTGCGACGAGCTTGGTCAGCTGCTCCACGGTGAAGCGCCGCCGCAGCGGGTCGCCCGCACCCGCGACGCCGGTCGCGCTGCGCAACATCTCACCCGCCTCGGTCAGTCGCCCGGCCGCGACTCGCGCCACTGTGGCGCCGGTCCGGTTGGCGACCAGCACACTCACCGCGCCACCCGGCCGCAACACCGCGACCAAGTCGCGAAGCGCCGCCTCGGGATCCTCGACGACTTCGAGGACGCTGTGGCAGACGACCAGGTCGACCGCAGCAGCACCCAACAGAGCGACCACGTCGGAGGCGTCGCCTTGTCGCGCTCGTACCCGTTCGCCGACTCCAGCCTCGGCGGCACGGCGCTCAAGAGCGGCGAGTGAGTCGGGGCTCGGGTCGACGACTTCGACCGTGCACCCCAGCTCGGCGAGGGGGACCGCGAAGCCGCCGGTGCCGCCACCGATGTCGAGGACCGTCGTCGCCGCCGGACCCCCGGCTCGATCGGCGAGGGCGGACCGCAGGACATCCCACACCACGGCTGTCCGAGCAGCGCTGCGTTGCGCCCTGCGGTCAGCCGCCATGCAGCAACGTTAAGCGGTTACCGAAACCGGATATGCGGGCGCCATGCCGAGCGGCAGCATCGCCTGGCCCATCCGCGGCATCCCCAGTCGACCGGCCACGATGTCGACGAACAGGCCCGCGTCACGCACCAGGTCGTCGGCCTCCCGGGTCGTCACCGCTCCCCGCATCCCCGCCTGGGCCGCGATTCGCTTGTCGGCACCCGCGGAGAAGTACGCCGCCCACTCACCGAGGTCGGGCGCAACCCGGTCCAGCAACGTCCACACGCTGGTCGGCCGGCCACGTCGAAGCGGACGGTCGCTGTCCGGACGCGCATCGGCCGCGAGGATCCCTGCGGCGGCGCGCAACGCCGACAGATGCGCCGCGGCGTACCGCTCGCCGACATCTGTCGCCTGCTCCGCCTCCCCGAGGGCCCGTCGGGCAGCAACCACGAGTCGCAGGGCGGACGCAGGTATCGCAGTGCGACGTAGTGGTGTCGGCTGCGCCGTTGATGTCGTACCCGGGTCATTCACCGACGGGCGCTCCACTACGGCGCGCTCCATGAGCGTCTGGGTCATGCGGCCACCTCCTGGCTCATGTTCGAACATACGTTCGAACATGAGCCACGTCAAGCACCGCGCGCTGTGCATTAGCGTCCGCTGAGTGCACGCGAATGCTGAGCGGGTTGCCGCGGCGCTGCGCGCGTCGGGCGCCACGACTGCGGCGGACGGCATCCGCGAGCTAGCCGATTCGGCCCGCACTGCCCAAGAAGCAGCGGACGCCCTCGGCGTGCCGGTCGGAGCGATCGTCAAGTCGCTCGTCTTCGCCGCCGACGGCGCACCCGTCCTGGTGCTCGCCAGTGGCGACCATCAGGTAGACACGACGAAGGTCGCGGCAGTTCTTGGTGCCACCACCGTGAAGCGCGCAGACGCAGACCTGGTGCGCGAGGCGACCGGCCTCCCGATCGGCGGCGTCGCCCCGGTCGGTCATCCGCAACCGCTACCGAGCGTCGTCGACCAGCACCTCGGCGACTTCGACATCGTGTGGGCTGCCGCGGGCACGCCGCATGCCGTCTTCCCAACCACCTATGACGAGCTCGTCCGGATCTGCAACGGCTCGCCGGCAGATGTCGCAGCAATCCCGTGACCCGGCTGATTCGACTGGACGGCAGCGAGTTCCGCGCCATCGCCGGGCCTGCGGCATCGGTGTACGGCGAGGCGATGCGCCGCTCCCCCGAGGTCGTCGTGCAGCGAAGGGACATCATCGCCGGCCATGCCGGTTACCCGGGCTTCTGCTGCGCCGCCGTCTTCGACGGTTACGAGATCGGCGTTGCTGCCAACAGCGGCGGCACAACCGGCAGCCTCGTCGGCTTCGGCTACGGCTACCTCGGCGCCAGCGGTCAGTGGTGGCACGACACCGTCGCGCACGCACTCGGCCGCGAACGCAGCCGCCGCTGGCTCCGCGACGCCTTCGAGCTTGCCGAGCTGCACGTCCTGCCTGCTCATCAGGGCAGCGGTCTCGGCCGACGCCTGCTCACCGACGTTCTCGCCCAGACCCAGGCTCATCAAGCCCTGCTGTCCACACCGGACACAGAGTCACCGGCGCGACTGCTCTACCGGTCGTGGGGGTTCGAGGACCTGTTGTGCGGGTTCACGTTCCCCGGCAGCTCCGAGGCCTACGCGATCATGGGCGTCGATCTGTGATCGCCGTGAGCAGAGCTCTGTGATCGCAGTGAGCAGAGCTCTGTGATCGCAGTGAGCAGGGCTCTGTGATCGCCGTGAGCAGAGCTCTGTGATCGCAGTGAGCCGAGCTCTTTGACGGCTAGGGATGTGGTCGTCGTCGGCGCGGGCCACAACGGCCTCATCGCTGCCGGTTACCTCGCACGCGCGGGGTACGACGTCGAGGTCGTCGAGCGCGACAGCGTGATCGGCGGCGCGGTCTCCACCGTCGAGCGATGGCCCGGCGTCCGCGTGGACCGCGGCTCCAGCGTGCATGTGATGGTCCGTCACACGGGCATCGTCGAGGATCTCGCGCTCGACCAGGTGGGCCTTCGGTACGACGACGTCGAGCCGTGGGCGGTGCTGCCCCACCCGGACGGGCCGCTGCGCTTCGCGGGCGATCTCGACGAGACCTGCGCGTCCCTCGAGGCTGCGTGCGGTGCAAAGGACGCCGCGGCGTATCGCAGCTACGTCGAGGAGTGGACACCGCGGATGCGGTGGTTCCTCGACGTCGCGTCGGCGCCACCGGCGATGGGCACACTGGCCCGCCGCGGCGCCCGACTGATGCGCAACGCCAAGGGAAACCGGACCGGCCTGGTCCGCGAGTTCGTCGAGCCTGCCGAGATCGCGCTCGCCCGTCGCTTCGACGACCCGCGGCTGCGCGCTGCCATCGGCTGGTGGGCAGCCCAGTCGGGCCCGCCTCCGCACGCCGTCGGCACGGCACCGATGGCGGGCACCGTCGCGCTGTTCCACATGCGCGCCGCCGGGCGCCCCCGTGGCGGCAGTGGCCGGTTGACCGAGGCCCTCGCCGAGCGCCTGACGTCGTACGGCGCCACCACCCGGACGTCCGATCCCGTCACCACGATCGAGCCTCGCCAAAGCCGGCACTGCGCGGTGACGACGGCGTCCGGCGAGCGGATCGAGGCCCGCGCCGTTATTGCCGCGTGCCACATCGACGACACCGCGCGGATGCTCGGCGACGAGGCAGCACGTGCCGAGATCCGCACCGGCGAAGGAATCGGCATCGTCATGCGGCTGCTCACCGACCGACTGCCCACCTACCGGGTCGAGGTGCCGGGGATGCACACCGCCATGCAGCTGCTCGTGGACTCACCGCATCAGCTGCGCGCGGCGTACGGGGACTTCCTGCGCGGTGATCCCGCGCAACGTCCACCGCTGATCGTCATGACACCCACCGCGGTCGATCCGACCCTCGCGCCGCCCGGACAACACGTCGTGACGGTGTGGGCACAGTGGCATCCACGGCACCTGCGGACCGGCGAGTGGGACGCCGTGCGAGAGCAGGTCGGCGACTCATTGCTGGCCGACATCGACCGCTGGGCGCCGGGCTTCTCATCTGGGGTGATCCAGCGGCTCGTACAGACGCCGGTCGACCTCGAACGCGAGCTCGGGCTGCACGCGGGCAACGTGATGCACGTCGAAAGCGAGCTCGACGCGACGTTCGCGTTCCGCCCGCTGCCGGGATGGTCGGCATACCGGACGCCGCATCGCGGGGTCTACCTGTGCGGCGCGTCGACGCATCCGGGCGGTGGGGTCTGGGGTGCCAGCGGTCGTTCGGCCGCGGCGGTCGTGCGGCGCGACTTACGACGTCGCCGCTGAGTCCAGTCCCAGACGCTGGTAGATCTCCCGCGATGACGTCGAGCGGTTCAGCGTGACGAAGTGCAGACCGGGGGCGCCCTCGGCGAGGAGGGTCTCGCACATCGCGGTCGCGACCTCGACGCCGATCGCACGCACCGCGGCCGCGTCGTCCTCGACGGCATGCAGCCGCTCGGCGAGCTCGGCCGGAAAGACGGCATTCGACAGCACGGCGAACCGCTCGATCTGAGAGACGTTCGTGACGGGCATGATCCCCGGCAGGATCGGTACGTCGCACCCGGCGGCCACGACGCGGTCGCGCAGCCGCAGGTAGTCCTCTGCTTGGAAGAAGAACTGGCTGATCGCGAAGTCGGCACCAGCACGGCACTTGTTGACGAACCAGCGAACGTCGCTGTCGAAGTCCGCGGACCGCGGGTGCTTCTCAGGGAAGGCCGCGACACCCACGCAGAAGTCGCCGGAATCGCGCAGCAGCTTCACAAGGTCAGAGGCGTAGCTCACGCCTTCTGGGTGCGCCAGCCACTCCGCCTGCGGGTCGCCCGGCGGGTCACCTCGCAGTGCCAGCACGTTGCGGATGCCGGCGTCGGCGTACTGGCCGATCACGTGACGCAGCTCGGCGATCGAGTGGTTGACCGCCGTGAGGTGCCCGACAGCGGTCAGTGTCGTCTCGGAGGCGATCCGTTCGGTGATCGAGACCGTGTGGTCGCGCGTGGACCCGCCCGCGCCATATGTGACCGAGACGAACGTCGGGTGCAGCGACTCCAGCTCGCGCAGCGCCTGCCACAGCGAACGTTCGCCATCAGGCGTCTTGGGCGGGAAGAACTCGAACGAGTACGACTTCTTGCCGCTCGCGAGCAGGTCGCGAATCGTCATGCGGGTGGCAGGCGTGCGTTCGGAAACCCGGCTCGCGGACACGGCAGTCACCCCATCAGTATCGGCGAAGCGCGCAACTACCTGACCTCGTTTATTCGCGCAGCCCCCCGTGGGAGATGCTCGGCGGGTGAGCGGTGAGGTCCGGGGGCGCGTCGACGCGGCCCTCGACGCCTTCATCACGGCCGCGACAGGTGAGCTTGCGGCGGTCGGTGACGAGCTCGCCCCGATGGCCGAAGCCGCGCGGGAGTTCGTCGTCGACACCGGAAAGCGGCTGCGGCCCGCCTTCTGCTTCTGGGGTGCCCGCGCCGCGGGCGCAGCGGACACCGAGGTGCTGATCCGCGCCGCCGCGAGCCTCGAGCTGCTGCAAGCCTGCGCGCTGATCCACGACGACGTGATCGACCACAGCGACACCCGCCGCGGCCGTCCCGCGGTGCATCGCCGCTTCGCCGATCTGCATCGCACTTCTGGCTGGACGGGTGACGCCGATGACTTCGGCGCCGCTGCCGCGATTCTGCTCGGCGACGTGCTGCTCGCATGGTCCGAGACGATGCTCGCCACAAGCGGCATCGACGACGACGCGTTGCGCCGGGCCCGGCCGGTGGCGGACGCGATGCGCCTCGAGGTCATGGCCGGTCAGTACCTCGACGTCGTGGAGCAGGCGCACGGCGGCGTCACGGTAGAGCGGGCGCTACGCGTTGCCCGGTACAAATCCGCGAAGTACACCGTCGAACGACCGCTGCATCTCGGCGCCGCGATCGCCGGCGCGGGACCGGATGTGGACGCGACCTTCACGGCGTACGGCATCCCGCTGGGCGAGGCGTTCCAGCTGCGCGACGACCTGCTCGGCGTCTTCGGCGACCCGCAGGCGACCGGCAAGCCCGCGGGCGACGACCTGCGTGAGGGCAAGCAGACCGTGCTGGTCGCGCTCACGCTGGAGCGGGCACCGGCATCGGTTGCGGACGAGCTTCGCGTGAGCCTCGGGGATCCGTCGCTCGACGACTCGGCGGTCGAGCGACTGCGCCGGATCATCGAGGACAGCGGTGCCGCGATCGAGGTCGAGACGATGATCGCGGGCCGGCTCGCGGAAGCGGTTGCGGCCCTCGATCAAGTGTCACTCGAGTCGGCGGCCCGCGACGAGCTCGCCGCTCTCGCCGCCGCGGCGAGCTATCGGCACGACTGACCGGTCACTTCGCGTGCGGCAGGTGAGCGGTCCGACAAACCACGTCGTCGTGGTCGGCGCGGGCCTCGGCGGGCTCTCGGCTGCGCTGCGTCTGGCCGGCGCGGGGCGCAGCGTCACGATCCTCGAACGCGAGCTGGTGCCCGGCGGACGGGCCGGCCTGCTGGAGTCGGGCGGCTATCGCTTCGACACGGGCCCGACCGTGCTGACGATGCCCGAGCTGATTGCGGACGCGTTGCACTGCGTCGGCGAGAACCTCGACGACCGGCTGGAGCTGATGCGCATCGATCCGGCGTACCGGGCTCGCTTCGCCGACGGCTCGAGCATCGACGTCATCGCCGACGTCGACGCGATGGCGGAGCAGATCCGCGACGTTGTCGGCCCAGCCGACGCACAGGGCTATCGGCGCTTCGCGGACTTCGCGCGGCGGCTCTACGACCTCGAGCGGCGCGACTTCATCGACCGCAACCTGGACAGCCCGCTCGACCTGCTGCGCCCGTCGCTGGCGAAGCTCGTGGCACTCGGGGGCTTCCGGCGACTCGACGCGAAGGTGGGTTCGTTCTTCGCCGACGACGGGCTGCGGCGGATCTTCACGTTTCAGGCGATGTACGCCGGGCGCTCGCCGTATGACGCGCTCGCGATCTTCGCCGTGATCGCCTATATGGACTGTGTGGCGGGAGTGTGGTTTCCGCGCGGCGGGATGCATGCCGTTCCGGTCGCGCTCGCCGCAGCCGCTGCCGATCACGGTGTCGACATCCGCTATGGCACCACCGTGACACGCGTCGAGCTGTCCGGCTCGCGAGCGGTCGCGGTCCACACCGCCGCGGGAGAGCGGATCGCCGCCGATGTCGTCGTCCTCAACCCGGACCTGCCGGTGGCATGGGGTGAGCTACTCCCGAGCGGCCGGGCGCCGCGACGGCTGGCTCGCATGGAGCACTCACCGTCGTGTGCGTTGCTGCTGGCGGGTTCCACACTGCGTCCGGCCAGCCCGGTGCACCACACGATCCACTTCGGTGCGGCCTGGCGAGAGACATTCCGCGAGCTGATCGATGAGAAGGTGCCGGCCACTGATCCATCACTACTCGTGTCGGTGCCGACCGTCTCCGATCCTCAGCTCGCACCCGACGCCCGGTCGTCGTGGTACGTCCTCGTTCCGACACCGAATCTCGACGGCGCAATGGACTGGAACCGCGCCGGACCGGGCTACCGTGACCGAATCGTGGAGCGACTTGAGACGTTGGGGTATGACGGCTTCGGCGACGCGATCGAGGTGGAGAACTTCACCACCCCGGCCGACTGGGAGCGCCGCGGGATGGCACGCGGCACACCGTTCTCACTCGCCCACAGCTTCGGCCAGACCGGCCCCTTCCGGCCTCGCAATCTCGCCTTCGACAACGTCGTGTTCGCCGGGACCGGCACCCAGCCCGGCGTCGGGGTCCCGATGGTGCTGATGTCCGGACGGCTCGCCGCGGAGCGGATCGTCGGAGCGGTGCGATGAACCACTGGCGCGCCCTCGACGCCGCGGGTATCACCGATCCCGCTCTGCGTGCGTCGTACCGCGCCTGTCGTGCCGTCAACGCGACGCACGGACGGACGTTCTACCTCTCGACGTACCTGCTCCCCCGGGGAAAGCGGCCCGCCGTGCACGCCCTCTACGGCTTCGCGCGCCGCGCCGACGAGATCGTCGACGCAATCGAGCCGGCACGTTCGGTTGCGGAACGCGATCGCGACCTCACACACTGGACGGAGCTACTGCTGCGCGGCGCCGGCGACGATCCGGTCATGCCTGCGGTGCACGACACGATCGTTCGCAACAACATCCCCCTACATCTGTTCGATGACTTCCTTGCCTCGATGCGCAAGGACCTGACGACGTCGGACTACGCGACGTGGGACGACCTCGTCGACTACATGCAGGGCTCCGCGGCGACGATCGGCTCACAGCTCGTGCCCGTGCTCGGCACCGTGCCCGGAGCGATGGAAGAGGCTGAACCGTATGCCCGCACGCTGGGACTCGCGTTCCAGCTCACCAACTTCATCCGCGACGTCGGTGAGGATCTCGGTCGCGGTCGGGTGTATCTGCCGAAGGAGGACCTGACGGCGTTCGGCGTCACCAGCGACGATCTGTACGCCGGCAAGGTCAACGCGAACATCAAAGCGCTACTGGCGTTCGAGATCAGCCGCGCCCACGAGCTCTATCGCTCCGCGGAGCCGGGCATCGATTTGCTCGACCCGGCGTCGCGCGACTGCGTGCGCACGGCGTTTCGCCTGTATCGCGGCATCCTCGACGCCGTCGAGCGCTCCGGCTATCGAGTCCTCGACCGCCGAGCAAGCGTCTCGATGCCGCGCCGCCTAGCGGTCGCGCTGCCAGCGGCAGCGCGAGCCCGCCGCACCCGCTGAGTTGTCAGGCTCACACGCCCCTAAAGCGCGTTCTGAACCTGACAACTCGTGGGGGGCAGGCCGAGGTAGCGGAGCACGTCGGCGGCGTCCTTGACCAGCGCACGTCTCACCGACTCGGAGATCGGCTCGAACAGCCGGATCGTGATCTTGCCGCCGTCGAGTCCCCACGTCGCGACCGAGCGGCCGCCGACGAGCGCGATCGGCCGGAACAGGCCGTTGTTGGTGACCACGCCCCTGTAGTCGCCGACCACCGCATCGCGTGACACCCAGCCATGCAGCAGCGGATCGAACGGGCCGAGCAGCCTCGGCGGCGGGAGCGGCGCCGCAGGTTGGCGGTCGGCAAGGTCACTCGTTCCGTCGGGCGATTCGACAACCTGGTCGCGGATCGCGGCGAGACCGGCCCGGGCATCCCGCAACGGGATCCCGGCCCACTTCGCGAGGTCCTGCACCGAGGCTGGGCCGTGACCCGCGAGATAGCGGAGCGCAAGCCGGCCGAGAGCGACTGGCCGCTCCACGGGCCCGGGCGCCGCGCCGAGCCAGTCGACGGCGCTGACGAAGCACTGCTCTTTGCCCCGCATCGGTCCGCGGACGAGGTCGCCCCGCAACGACGCGGCAAACAGCAGATGCACCAGCGCCTGTCCGGCAGTCGGCACCTTCGCCGCGTCGAGCGCATCCCGCAGCTCGGTTCGGGTGCGCGGACCGTGCGTTGTCACCTCGGCTTGGATCACCGCCACGCCTTTGTCCGCCTGCTTCGCAGACACACCCTCCTGGCCGAGTCGCGTCGCGTTGCTCGTTGCAAGCTGCGGAGTCGTCAGCGGCTGGAGCCACCAGTAGTCCTCAGCCTGGACCAGATGCAGAGTGCCGCGGTTGAGCCACGCGACGACCAGCGAACGACGGTCGGTCAACGCCGCATCGACATCAACCGCTGACGCCCCCGTTGTCCGCGACCGCACGGAGAGCCGGAAACCGCGCGGGTCCTGACCCTGCACGGCCAGCAGCCGAGCCACGACCTCTTCCGGCGTCTTGGCTTTCGGACCGCTCAGCAGCTGAGCGGTCAACCGGTCGGCGTGCATTCCCTCA
>DATAUF010000066.1:0-18878 GCA_036268405.1 Mycobacteriales bacterium | reverse complement strand
GGCACCGGCGAAGGGAAGGTGCCGAGCAGGGTCGCGTTGCCGGCTGTCCCCCGCGCCAGGATGTCGGCGTTGCTCGCGGTCGCTGGCGCCGGTTCCGGCATCGACGTGTCTTGCGCATCCGCGGTTGACATCGCGGACTGGATGATCGAGCTCAGGTCGACCGAGCCGGATCCCACCGCTGCACCGAGATCCATCGGCTTACCGTTCACCGTGACAGTGACGTTGCTCGGTCCGCCCCCGGACGACGTTGCTCGGGCAGCGGGCGCGGTGCCGGACCTCATCTGCTCGGCGAGCTGTTGGGCGGCCACCCGTGACTGATCGAAGCCGTTGGGCACCGTCTTCCAGTGGATCACCAGGCGTTCGGGCTTGGTGCGGTCGACCGTCACGGGCAGCTCGTCACCCGCGGAGGGCCAGTGACCGACGGAGGTCATGCCGTGGTGGGTGACCGCCGTCGGTGTCAGCCCGTCGGCGGACACCACGCCTTCGAGGCGGTAGTTCGCCTCGGTCGCCGTGGGGTCCGGCATGCTGATCCCCACCACTCGAAGGACGCCCTCGACGGGGTCCTTCATCCGCATCTCGGAAAGCTTGCCGATCAGACCCATCGGGTCCCCCTTATTGAGCCCGCCCCCGCTTACCTTCGCGGTAACGGGTCGCCGCGTCCAGTGTCACCTTGCGCAGCCGAACCTTGTCGGGCGTCACCTCGACGCACTCGTCCTCACGGCAGAACTCCAGGGACTGCTCGAGGCTGAGCACCTTGTGCGGGATCAGTGGCACGAGGATGTCCCCGGAGCTCTGCCGCATGTTGGTGAGCTTCTTCTCCTTGGTCGGGTTGACGTCGATGTCATCCGACCGAGAGTTCTCTCCGACGATCATGCCCTCGTAGACCTCGGTTCCGGGACCGACGAACATCGTGCCGCGGTCCTGGAGATTGGCGAGCGCGAAGCCGGTCGTGGGGCCGGAGCGGTCCGCGACGAGCGAGCCGGTCGGTCGGGTCCGCAGCTCACCGAACCACGGCTCGTACGCCTCGTGAACGTGGTGCAGCAGGCCGGTGCCGCGGGTCTCGGTGAGGAACTCGGTGCGGAAGCCGATCAGCCCGCGAGCCGGCACGAGGTACTCCATGCGTACCCAGCCGGTGCCGTGGTCGACCATCTGCTCGAGCCGCCCTTTGCGCAACGCCATGAGCTGGATCAGCACGCCCTGGTAGTCACTCGGCGCGTCGATCGTCAGGCGCTCGACAGGCTCGTGGAGCTTGCCGTTGATCTCCCTGGTCACCACCTGCGGCTTGCCGACCGTGAGCTCGAAGCTCTCGCGACGCATCAGCTCGACGAGGATCGCCAGCTGCAGCTCGCCGCGGCCCTGGACCTCCCATGTGTCGGGCCGCTCGGTCGGCAGCACGCGGATCGAGACGTTCCCGACAAGCTCGGCCTCGAGCCGGTTCTTCACCAGCCGCGCCGTCAGCTTCTTGCCGCTCTTCCCGGCCAGCGGCGAGGTGTTGATGCCGATGGTCATCGAGATGTTGGGCTCGTCGATCGTGATGACCGGGAGTGGCTTGGGGTCCGCCGGGTCGGCCAGCGTCTCGCCGATGGTGATCTCCGGGATGCCGGCGATCGCCACGATGTCGCCCGGACCAGCGCTGTCAATGGGAACCCGCTCGAGCGCGACGGTTCCGAGCAACTCGGTGAGCTTGACCTGCTCGACGGTTCCGTCGGCCTTGCACCAGGCGACGTTCTGACCCTTCTTCAGCTCACCGTTGTGGATCCGGCACAGCGCCAGCCGGCCGAGGTACGGCGAGGCGTCGAGGTTGGTGACGTGCGCCTGCAATGACGCCTTCTCGTCGTACTCAGGAGCGGGAATCGTCTCGCGGATCACGGCGAACAACGGCTCGAGGTCCGGGCTGTCCGGGCTGGTGCCGTCAGCCGGCCGGGTGAGGGATGCCTGGCCCGTCTTGGCCTGGCAGTAGACGATCGGGAACTCGATCTGCCTCTCGTCGGCCTCGAGGTCGAGGAAGAGCTCGTAGGTCTCGTCGACGACCTCGGCGATCCGCGCGTCGCTGCGGTCGACCTTGTTGATGATCAGGATGACCGGAAGGTTCGCGGCGAGCGCCTTGCGCAGCACGAAACGGGTCTGCGGCAGCGGGCCCTCGCTGGCGTCGACGAGCAGCGCCACCCCGTCGACCATCGACAGCGCCCGCTCGACCTCGCCGCCGAAGTCGGCGTGACCAGGCGTGTCGACGATGTTGATCGTCAGGTCGCCGTGGCGGACCGCGGTGTTCTTCGCGAGGATCGTGATGCCCTTCTCGCGCTCGAGGTCCATCGAGTCCATGACGCGGTCCTTGACGCTGCCCTCGTCGGCTTGATGTGCGGAGAACGCGCCGGACTGCCAGAGCATGGCGTCAACGAGCGTGGTCTTGCCATGGTCTACGTGGGCGATGATCGCCACATTTCGGAGGTCGCTGCGCTGGGCCACGACATACCAGGCTACGGGTGCCGCGACTTCTTGGACTTGTCAGGCCGTCACGCCGCTATAGCGTGCTCACGTCCTGACAGCTGGAGGTTGGGCGAGCCAGGTGTCAATGTCGGCGAGGGCGGCTGCGGCGAGCTTGCCCGGCATCGCGGAGTAGTCGATCGAGGACCTCGCCAGCCGCGCCAGGTCTGCGCGCGAGTATCCGAGCCGGTCGCGCGCGACGGCGTACTGCTCGACCAGCGAGGCTCCGAACAGGAGTGGATCGTCCGCGGCCAGCACGACCGGGATTCCCGCGTCCTCGAGCCAGCGGATCGGCAGGTCGGCGTGGTCACTCACGACGCCGAGCGCCAGGTTGGAAGCGGGACAGACCTCGCAGGCGATGTCCCGCTCGGCGAGCAGCGCCAACACCTGTGGGTCCTCAACCGCCCGGACGCCGTGACCGAGGCGCACCGGTTCGAGTGCTCTCACGGTCCGCGCAACGGACTGGGCGCCGAGCAGCTCGCCCGCGTGCGGCATCGCGAACAGCCCACCGGCACGCGCGATGCGAAACGCCTTCGCGAAGTCCTCAGGCGCCCCTTGCCGCTCGTCGTTCGACAGCCCGAAGCCGATCACGCCGTAGCCCGCGTAGCGCACCGCGAGGCGTGCCTGCACCTCTGCCTCCCATGGCGGCCGGGTGCGGTTGGCCGCGACGATCAACCGGACGCCGACACCGGTCGCGGCCTGCGCCTCGGCCGCGCCGTAACAGAAGATCTCCATCGCAGTCACCAGGTCCCCGAGGCGGGTGGCGTAGCCGCTGGGTGTGACCTGTAGCTCAAGCCATCGCGAGCCGTTTGCGGCCTCATCCTCCGCGATCTCCCGCATCAGCCGCTTCACGTCGGCCGCCGTGCGCAGGACTCCGCGCGCAAGGTCGTAGAGCCGCTGGAAGCGCGGCCAGCCGAGCAGCCGCCAATCGTCAGGCACTTCGTCGACGAGCCGCTCCGGGAGGCGGACGCCGTATTGCTCGGCGAGCTCGACCAAAGTCGAGTGGCGCATGCCTCCGGTCAGATGCAGGTGAAGGTGCGCCTTCGGCAGCGCGACCAGGTCCGCATCCCCCACGAGGTGACCATAGAGGTCGCGCAGGCAGGGCGCCGTAGGCGAGCGGGGCTGTGGCCGAGCATCGCAAGGCGGACGACGAGTCGCGTGCTGGAGGCACGCGCGAGGAGGACAACGAAGCGAGGCGAAGTGCCACAGATCCGCGTAGCCCGGCAGTCCTGTCGGCGCGACCTCTTAGGGTGACGCAGTGCGGATCGCGACCTGGAACGTCAACTCAGTCGGCGCGCGCCTGCCGCGCCTCAACGAGTGGCTCGAGCTGGCACAACCGGATGTGCTGTGCCTGCAGGAGATCAAGTGCGCCACTGACGCCTTCCCGGGTCAGCGGGCCGAGGAGCTCGGGTACGAGGTGGCCGCGCACGGTGAGGGCCGATGGAACGGCGTCGCGATCCTGTCCCGCGTCGGGCTCGACGACGTCACGCGCCACTTTCCCGGTCAGCCGGCGTACGACCCGCCGCCGGACGAGGACGACCCGGCGCTGATCGGAGAGCCGCCGAAGATCGAGGCTCGCGCGGTCGGCGCGACGTGCGGGGGCCTACGGATCTGGTCGGTGTACGTGCCCAATGGTCGGACCCTCGACAGCCCGCATTACCCCTACAAGCTCGAGTGGCTGGCCCGGCTGCGTACCGCGCTCGAACCGGAGGTCGCGGCCAACAACCGCTTCGTCGTGACCGGCGACTTCAACATCATCCCGACCGACGATGACGTGTGGGATGCCTCGAAGTTCGTCGGCTCGACACATGTCACCGACCCGGAGCGCAAGGCACTTGCCGCGCTTCGCGACCTCGGCCTGACCGACGTCATGCCGCGCGCGATGAAGCACGACACTCCATACACCTACTGGGACTACCGCGCGGGGATGTTCCACAAGAACCAGGGCATGCGGATCGACCTGGTCTACGCGAGCGCCGCGGTCGCTGGTGGCGTGAAGGACGCGTACGTCGATCGCGACGCGCGCAAGGGCACCGGACCGTCAGACCACGCGCCGGTCGTCGTCGACATCGATCTCTGATCGCTGCATCCGACGTACCGAGGCACCGAGGACGCCGAACCCGATCACGATGAGCGCGGCTGGCAGCACAAGCAGCCAGTGAAGCCGCACGTTTGTGGTGTGGGTGAGCAAGTAGCTGCCCGAGATGAACAGGAACGCCACTCCGAACACAAGTGACCACGGGTCCAGATCATGCTGCTTCATTGCGAACCTCCAGGTCACCAAAGCCGCCCTGCAGATGCAGGGTGAGAGTTCCGTCGTGCGGACGCGGCGCCGTCGTCACCGCGGTCTTCACTCCGGTGCCTTCCTGTTCGTGGCCGAATACGTACAGCCGCCCTGCGCCGACCTTCGCGTCGATCACCACCCCTATGCCGCGAGGCACGGTCACGATCAGCCGGCCTGTGCCGATCCTGGCGTCGATCGTGGCGGACATCGCCGGGTCCAGCCCGGTCAGGTCGAGGTCGGCCTTGCCGGCACCCAGCACGTATGACGGCGCGATGTCACTCGACACCGGAGCCCAGTCACGTGTCCCCGCGCTCCACGTGAGGTCGCGCGGCAGCGCGTTGGCGAGGCCGAGTGCCATCGCAAGCAGCAGCCCAATCGGGATCATCGCCCGTGCCCGGCCGGCGAACGTGCCGACCATGAGTCCGGCACCGGCGATCGCTACGCAGACTGCGAGCGCGTCGGCCGGCTGCGGGTGTGCCGCGTCGGAGCTTGCGACCAGCCACAGCACGCCGCCCGCAAGGAGCACCGCACTGAACGTCAGCCAGCCGAGCCAGGCGCGCTCACGCGGTCGTGCGGGGGGCGTCACGACCGTGGGATACGACTGCGTCGACCCAGCCGCGGGGGAAGCGGGCGGCCCGTAGATCACCGGATCTGCGGACGGCGTGCGTGACGGAAACAGGCCGTGGCCGTGACGGCGGCCCACCACCTCGGTCAGGAGTAGTGCCGCCAACACTGCGACCGCTGCCGCGCCGAACCGGTGGGCGAAGATGTCGGTGTTGCTGAGTAGCCCGACCACACAGACCGCGATCACGGTGAGCAGTGCAATCCCTCGCAGGTCTCGCCTGCCGGACGACATCCAGCGCTCGAGCCGGGTCTGCGGACTGCCTTCCTCAGGAACGAATGCCCACGCGAGCACATAGATCAGCAGGCCCGCGCCACCGAAGACGGTGAGGACAGCGAGGACGATCCGGAAGATCACCGGGTCGATGTCGAAGTACTGCGCGGCGCCCTGGCAGACACCGGCGATGACGCGACCGTTGCGGGCTCGGGTCAGCCGGCGCTCGGTCGCGGCAGGCATCTCAGCAGTGGTCATGGCGTCGATCCTGCTGAAAGGACGCCGAGCTGCCATCAGGGGCTAACCCTGAGATCGACCCTGAACCGCATCCGCTGCCGGTTTCGGTACGCCAGGACGTGTGACCATCTGTGCATGGCTCGCAGGCTGTACCGCCGACGCGACGACCGGCTCGTGGCCGGTGTCGCGGGTGGCCTGTCCGACCATCTTGGCATCGATGTGATGCTCCTCCGGATCGGCTTCGTCATCAGCATCGCGCTCGGCGGCCTCGGCGTGCTGCTCTACACGGCGTTTTGGGTCGTGGTGCCACAAGGCGAGGACGACGCAGACCGGATCGACCGAACCGACGCACGGGTGCAGCTGGTCGCGTTCGCCGCGCTCGGCGCTGCGATGCTGCTCGTCGCGCAACTGCTCGGACTCGGAGCATCGCTGCTCTGGCCGGCCGCCGCGACAGTGACGGGCGCGGCGATCCTGTGGCGGCAAGCGGACGAGTCCAGCCGCCACCGGTGGCGCAGCGTGGCAGATCGACAGCGCGCCGTCTTCAGCGGAGCGCGCGGCCGAACCGCTGTCCGCTACGCAGCAGGGATTGCGCTGGTTCTCACCGGAATGGGGACGTTCCTCGCCACGCAGAATGCTTTCCCGGTCGCCCGTCGCGCGTTCCTTCCGGCCGTTGTCGTCAGCCTCGGCCTCATCGTCGTGGTCGGACCATGGCTGTTGCGGTACTGGCGGGAGGCGGCTGTGGAGCGCACCGCGCGCATCCGTGAACACGAGCGCGTCGAGCTCGCGGGCCGGATCCACGACTCGATGCTTCAGACCCTGACTCTCATCCAGCGTCGCGCGGAGGATCCGGAGGAGGTGCGCCGCCTGGTGCGGCACTCCGAGCGAGAGCTACGCGGCTGGCTCTACCGATCGGCCCAACCGGCAGCGTCGTTGCGCGCGATGGTCGCCGCAGCATGCGGCGAGGTCGAAGACGAGTACGACGTCACGATCAACCTGGTCGTCGTGGGCGACCATCCGGCAGAGCCCGCCGTCGAGCCGGTCGTTCAGGCAATGCGCGAGGCCGCCGTCAACGCGGCGAAGCACGCGGGCGTGCGCGAGCTCTCGGTGTACGTCGAGGTCGGCGAGACGTCGCTGGAGATCTATATCCGCGACCGAGGCAAGGGCTTCAAGCCGGCGGCCATTCCTGATGACCGGTTCGGGGTACGCGAGTCGATCGTCGCAAGGATGCAGCGCCACGGGGGTGAGGCATCCATCCGCTCGGCGCGACGCACCGGCACCGAGGTCCGGCTCACGCTTCCGCTGCACGCCGCGGCCAGCGTTTGATGGCCAAACCCCGCGTGGTCCTGGTCGATGACCATTCGCTGGTCCGCTCGGGCGTGCGTACCGAGCTCGGCGGTCGCCTCGACATCGTGGGCGAGGCAGCCGACGTCGGCGAGGCGATCACCTGCATCACCAAGACCGCGCCCGACGTGGTGCTCCTCGACGTGCATTTGCCAAGCGGCACCGGCGACGCCGTGATCCAGGCGGTGCACGCGAAACTGCCCGACATCCGCTTCCTCGCGCTGTCGGTCTCGGATGCCCCAGATGATGTGATCCGCGTGATCCGTGCCGGTGCACGGGGCTACGTCACGAAGAGCATCAGTGGTGACGAGCTCGCCGACGCGGTGGAACGGGTTGCAGCAGGCGACGCGGTCTTCTCCCCGCGGCTCGCCGGTTTCGTCCTCGATGCCTTCACCGGTGAGGCGGTCGTCGCACCATCACCGAGCGAGCTCGACGTCCTGACTCCCCGCGAACGGGAGGTGCTGCAGCTGATCGCGCGCGGGTACACCTACCGCGAAGCCGCCGAGGAGCTGTTCCTGTCGGTGAAGACGATCGAAACCCATGTGTCCGCTGTGCTGCGCAAGCTTCAGCTGTCCAACCGGCGGGAGCTGACGCGCTGGGCGACCGAACGCCGGCTGCTGCCGTAGCGCGAGCCGGTCATGCCAGATGCTCGCCGAAGAACGCGAAGGCCCGGCCCCACGCGTCGTCGGACGAGCCTTCGACGTAGCCCATTCCCGGGATCCGCTCCGCGAGCGCCCAGCTCCCGGTGTGACGCACCATGAAGCCGTGCGCGGCATCGGCGTACTCCTTGACGTCGTGCACGACGCCGTTCGCGGTCAGCGCTGCGTCGAGCTTCGCCGCTGCGCCTCGGTACATCCAGTCCTTCTTGCCGTACGAGCCAACGACCGGACAGGCGCCGGAGAGCGCTGCTTCGGCGTCCTTCGGCACCATGCCGTAGTTGGGCGCGGATGCGTCGAAGCCGCGGCTCGCGGCGAGGATCGCGAAGCCACCGCCCATGCAGAAGCCGATGATGCCGACCTTGCCGGTGCAGTCGTCGCGAGCGACGAGAAAGTCACGCGCCGCGTCGATGTCATCGAGTGCGCGTCCACCGCCACCACGCATCAGGGTTCGCATCGTCGCCATCAGGCACTGTGGCGCGAACCCGTAGGAGTAGAGGTCAGGAGCGAACGCGACGTAGCCGCCCGCGGCTACCCGGTCGGTGGCGCGCCGGATGTCGTCGGTCAGGCCCATCGCTTCGTGGATGACGACAACGCCGGCGCGTGGTCCCTCCACGAGCGGTGTCGCGAGGTAGCCGCGCAGCCGGCCGCTCGGGGTGTCGAAGTGCGTGTTGGGCATACGCCTCCCCTCAGATCAACGGCTCGCTGGTGACGATCAACGCGGGGTCGAGATGTGCGGTGTCGTTGAAACGACGGACCGACCACTCCTCGCCGAGGACCACGATCTCGTGAATCGACCCGTTGTCGGCGCCGATCATCCCGAAGGGGCGACAACCGGTCGCGATCGACATCGTCATCCCGATCACACCACCGTGTACGAACGCCGCAACCCGCTGGTTCGGATGCGCGGCATGAATCCGACCGATTCCGGCTCGGATCCGGGCCGCGAAGTCGTCGTTGGATTCCGCACCCGGGATGGCGTCCCAGCGCTGCTCGGTGAACATCTGAATGGCGATCGGATCGTGCTCCGCGGTGAGCTTGCGAAACCTCCAGCCCTCCCACTCGCCGAGGCCGACTTCGTGGAGGTCAGGCTCCACTGTCGGCGTGAGGTCGAGCTTTGCGGCGAGCGGTGCCGCGGTTTGAGCGGTGCGCTGCAGCTTGGTGACGTAGATCGCGTCGATCGGCTCGTGACCGAGTCGCTGCGCGACGCGGAGTGCCTGCGCCTCGCCGACCGGGTCGAGCGGAGGATCGGTATGCCCATCTCGCATCGGACCTTCCACACCCTCGAGTGCGGCTGCGGACTCGCCGTGCCGGACCAACAACACGACGGTTGCGCCTGGCGGCGGGCTGTAGCGGAACTGCCGATACTGGGCGGGCTCTTCGCTCGTCACCCGCTCACGTTATGTGGTGAGGAATGGCGGATCGTCACCGCCATCCGGGCGCCGACGACGCGCGCCGTCTTCGGCACGGTGTGCTCCCACGCCTGTTGGCACTCACCTCCCATGACGACCAGATCGCCCGCGCCGGGTCGCAGCTCGTGCTCGATCCGGCTGCTCGCGCGCCGGCGCAACAGGAACCGCCTACGCGCCCCGAGCGAGACCGTCGCGACCATCGGTCGCTCCATCACGAGGCGGTTGCGGTCACCGTGCCACGCGACGCTGTCCTGCCCGTCGCGGTAGAGGTTCACCCAGACGCTGTCGAACCCGACGGCGTAGCGCGCGGACAGCAGCCGACACATCTGCGCCAGCAGCGGCGGGACATGCGCTGCGTCGGTGGACCAACCGGCGGTCAGCCTCGGCTCGAGCACCTGCTTGTCCCACATCGTCACGGTTCGCTGTTGCCACCGCGCCTCACCGGCGAGTGAGTCGAAGACGGTGTCGGATCCCGAGAGCCATCCTGGGCAGTAATCGACCCATGACCGTTCGTCGAGCGTGATCCGCCGCAGTCCGTCATAGGACACGTCGAGGCCAGGATCACCACCGTCGAGCAACGACGGCTGCCACAGCACATCCCGCGCCATGCCGGCACGCTAGGCGGACGGTACGACACTTTCGCGGACACTGATCCTCATGTCACAACCGACGGCACAGTCCCGTCCTACTGGTGTGAGCATCACGGTCAAGCGCGCGATGGCGGCAGTACTCGGTGTCTCCGCAGCAGATGTCGGCATCTGGGCGACGGCAGCGCCCCACAGCTTCTACACATCGTTCCCGCTGCCCGGCCGTCACTGGGTATCGATGGCCGGAGCCTACGACGAGCATCTGGTGCGAGACGTCGGCGGCCTCTACCTCGCGCTGCTCGCGGTGACCTGCTGGGCGATCGTGCGCGCCACCAGTGAGGCGTTTCGGGTCACCGGCGCGGCGTGGACCGTGTTCAGCCTGCCGCACCTGCTCTTTCATGCGACACACCTCGACGGCATGGGCACGCTCGACTCGGTAGTCGAGGTCGGCTCCCTCGCCGCGACGCTCCTGCTCGCGCTGGCGCTGCTGCTCCCTCAGGCGCGGGCCGGTGAGTCGCCGTAGGAGTTCGCGAGGCCCGCGGAGGCGAGATAGCGACCTCCGGCTGCCGCGCCCACCGGGGCGAGCTCGTCGAGCCGCTTCAGGTCCGCGTCAGTGAGAGTGACGTCACACGCACCGACGTTCTCCTCGAGGTAGACCCGGCGCTTCGTGCCGGGGATCGGTACGACGTCCTCGCCTTGCGCCATCACCCAGGCGAGGGCGAGCTGGCCCGGCGTACATCCCTTGTCGGCGGCAAGCGCGCGCGCCGCGTCGACCAGCTCGAGGTTCTTGGCGAAGTTGTCCCCCATGAAGCGCGGGTTGTGGCGGCGGAAGTCGTCCTCGCCGAAATCATCGGGACTCTTGATCGCTCCGGTGAGGAAGCCGCGGCCGAGCGGGCTGAACGGGACGATCCCGATGCCCAGTCGCCGGGCGGTGGGCACGACCTCGTCCTCGAGGTCGCGGGTCCACAGCGACCACTCGCTCTGGAGTGCCGTGATCGGGTGGACGGTGACCGCTCGCTCGAGACTTTGGGCGCTCGCCTCGGACAGCCCGAGGTGACGGACCTTGCCAGCGGCGACCTGCTCGGCCATCGCACCCACGGTGTCCTCGATCGGGACCGTCGCGTCCACCCGGTGCTGGTAGTAGAGGTCGATGTGATCGACGCCGAGCCGCTCGAGACTCGCGTCGATGCACCTGCGGACGTAGTCGGGATGCCCGTTGATGGACATCGTGCCGTCCTCGGCCCGCGACAGCGAGAACTTCGTCGCGAGCGTGACCTCGTCGCGGCGGCTCTTGATCGCCTTGCCGACGATGTGCTCGTTGTGGCCGCCGCCGTAGATGTCCGCGGTGTCGAGGAACGTCACGCCGAGATCGAGGGCCCGCTCGATCGTGAGGCGCGACTCCTCCGGATCGGCCTTGCCGTAGGACTGGGACATGCCCATGCAGCCAAGCCCCTGCATCGGGACGGTCAGCGCGCTGTCGCGGCCAAGAGTGCGAGAAGAAAGCGTCATGCCTCCTTCCTAGTACGTGCTGTCAGTGCGCGAGCACGCGGGACAGGAACTGCTTGAGCCTTGGGTGCTCCGGCGCGTCCAGGACTTGCTCCGGTGTGCCTGCTTCCGCAACGACGCCATCTGCGAGGAAGCAGACCTGGTCGGCGACCCGACGGGCGAAGCCCATCTCGTGCGTGGCCATCAGGATCGTCGTTCCGGACGCCTTGAGCTCTCCGATCAGGTCGAGCACCTCGCCAACCAGCTCCGGATCGAGTGCGCTAGTGACCTCGTCGAGGAGCAGCAGTCGCGGTTCGTTCGCGAGCGCCCGCGCAATGGCGGTGCGCTGCTGCTGGCCGCCCGACAGACGGTCGGGGTACGACGACGCCTTGTCGGCAAGTCCGACGCGAGCGAGCAGCTCCCGCGCGCGCTGGTCCGCGACTTCACGCGACAAGCCGCCGACTACACGAGGCGCGAGGGCAACATTGCGCAGCGCGGTCATGTGTGGGAACAGGTTGTAGGCCTGGAACACGACACCGATCCGGCGCCGCACAGCGTCCGGGTCCACTCGAGGGTCGGTGATCTCCTGTCCGTCGAGCACGATCTCCCCGTCGGTCACGACCTCCAGCAGGTTGACGCACCGCAGCAGGGTCGACTTCCCCGAGCCCGAGCCTCCGATGAGTACGACGACCTGACCCTCGGCGACCGTCAGGTCGACCCCATTGAGCACCGCGACATCGCCGAAGTGCTTGTGCACATTGCGTACCTCGAGCACCGGCCCGCTCACACCGCACCTCCGGCCTGCTGGCGCTGGTAGGCCCGGAGGTTGTAGCGGTCCGCCAGCCGGCCGGACGGCACCGCAATCAGGATGAACAAGATCGCCGCGATCACGTACGGCGTGAAGTTGAAGGTCTCCTCGTTGGCGATGGTCGCCTTCGATACCGCGTCGACGACGCCGCCGACGATGAAGATCAGGCCGACGTCTCGCTGGAGGGAGACGAAGTCATTGAGCAGCGCGGGAACCACGGTGCGAACCGCCTGTGGGAGCACAACGAGCCGCATGGTCTGGCGCGGGTTGAGGCCGAGCGACCGAGCAGCCGCGCGCTGGCTCGGGTGCACCGACAGAATGCCCGCGCGGAAGACCTCCGTCACGAACGCGCTGTAGGACAGCACGATCGCGGTCGTGCCCCAGACCGCGGCCGAGTTCGTCACGTGGTGCACCCCGAGCGAGGGAATCCCAACCCCGAACAGGATCAGCAGGATGATCATCGGGCAGCCGCGGAAGAGGTCGACGTAGAGCGCGGCACCGATCCGCAGCGGCGCGAGCATTGGACCCACGGACGTGCGCATCGTGGCAACGATCAACGCGAGCAACAGGATGCACGGCTCGGCGATGGCCAGGATCTCGAGGTCGACCAGCAAGGCCTTGGCGATGCCCGGGCCGTCGTGGCGGAACGAATGCCCGGAGAAGAACGTCTCCCGTGCCGAATGCCATCCCGGAGCATGGGTGACCGCAAGCCACGCTGCGATCGCGACCACGATCGTGCTGACGATCGCCAGCCAGGTCGATCGACGCTCCTGCCCGCGGCGGTAGTCCCGCCGCCACCGCTCCTTGTCCGAGAGCGCGAGCTCGCTACTGAAGGACAGGCGCGTCGCCTTCCTGCGCGAGCCACTTGTCCTGGATCTGCGACAGCTGGCCGTTTGACTGCAGCGCCTGGACCGCCTTGCTCACGCACGACGTGAGCGGGCTGGCCTTCGCGAGCAGCGCCCCGAACTGCTCGGGGTTTGCCCCCGGCGGGAGCTGACCGACGATGACGCTGCCCTTGACCTGTGCCGACGTGATGTAGAACGCCGTCGGAAGGTCGACGACCAGGCCGTCGATCTGGCCGTTCTTCAATGCCTGGACCGCCAGCGCGTTGCTCCCGAAGAACGCCGAGCCCGCAGGCTTGATGACGTTGCTGATCGTCTGCTGGTCGGTGCTGCCGGACTGAGCGCCGAGCTTGAGAGTCTGCAGACCGGCGAAGGTGGTCACCGATGCGGCCTTGCCGCCCTTCATCCCCACGATCGCCTCGGCGACGTTGTAGTACGGCGTGGAGAAGTCGACGGCCTTCTCGCGGCCGGCGTTGATGGTGAACTCATCGAGGTCGAAGTCGAAGTTGCGCGCCGCGGGGCCGATCGCCTGCGTGAAGCTGATGCGCTTCACCTTGATCTGCGCGGTTGTGTAGCCCAGCTCCTTGGCGATCGCAAGATCGACTGCACTCTCGAAGCCATTGCCGTCGATCGGCGAGCCGTTGTGGTTGAACCATGGCGGGTAGACCGGCTGGTCGACACCGATCGTGATGTTCCCCGAGGAAACCGTCTGCAGCGTGCTCGGCGTACAGCCCGGGATGGCACCCGCGGCAGCGCTAGCGGTGGGTGTCGTTGCGGCGATAGCTCCGCCCGAACTCGAGCTGCCACAGCCGGCCACGGCGACACTCGCCGCGGCCAGCGCCGCCAACCCCAAAGCGACGCGATTCACGTACGACCCCTATCCCCACCTGTCTCCAGGTGCGCTAGCCGCGCAATGCGGTGGTGACCAGTGCGGGCACTTTGCCCCACGATGGCTTCGTCATCAGCTTTGCGGCCAGCTCGCTGGCCTTGTGAGCAGTCTTGTTGGTGGCGAACCAGGTCGGCTTGATAGGCATCCGGAATGGCCCTCGCACGACGGTCTTCTCGATGTCGTCCTCGGCCAGCATGATCGAGTTGTGCACGAAGCCGATGCCTGACTGCACGTCATCCATCGTGTGACCGGGGTAGGCACCCCATGGCGTCGTGCCGAGGGCAAATCCCATGGCGGACCAGAGGTTGACGCCGATCGTGCCGTAGCGCAGATCCGCGATCGCCTGCTCGACCGCAGCGGCAACTGCCGGATCCTTCATCGACTTGGGGTGCACGATGATCGAGCAGCCCAGGGTGCCCCACAACCCGTCGTTCGAGAACTCCACCGCCTTGCGGATGAAGTCGACGGTGTCCGTCGCGTCGACTGCGACCTCACCGAAGACGCCGTTGAATGCCTCTGTCGTGAACGCGATCTCATCCGACGAGCCCGGACGCAGGCCCGGAATCATCGTCCACGGCACGCAGGCCGAGGTCTCCTCGCCGAACCGCTCCGCCTCGGGGTGCGCCCCCACGAACGTGTCCCAGCGCGCGCGGGCACCTGGGTAGTACGCATAGCGGTCCTCGGTCTCCGTCAGCACACCGCGCAGTGCCTCCAGCAGCTCACCGCTCTGCGTCCAGGTGCTCGACGTGATCAGCGCGCGCAGCGCGATGCAGTTGAAGCCGGCGTTGTTGGTCAGCATCGACGCAATGTTCTGAGCTTGGAACGACAGGTCCTTGGCGGTCCACGGCCCTGGAACCACGATCACCGGCGAGACGTTGCCGAGCTCGCCGGTGACGGGCTTGGTCACGAGCGGGTCCTTCGCGGCCTTGCGGGTCAGCCCCTCGGGCCCGCCCCCGTAGACGATCGCCTCGAATGTCTTGTCCGAGCCGGTGACGTGCACGTCGGCAACGTCTTCGTGGCGGACGAGGTGCGCGCCGACCTCGGCGCCGCCGTAGACAATCCTCAGCACGCCACGGTCGATCAGCTCGGCGCAGATCTTCTCGAAGACGGGGCCGGCGTAGTCGTTGACGGGGTTCATCTTGAGGATCACCGGATGACGCGCCACGAAGAGACGGTCCAGCGCGTCGGTGATCGGAATGGAGCTCTGGTTGCCGGCGCCGAGCACCAGCGACACCCCGGGTGAGCCCGCGCCGAACCAGGCCCCTGCCTGGCGCTCTGAGGCCTCTGTCCCGGTGATGCCTCGGCGCAGCCACACCTCGGCGGTGAATCCGGAGAACGCGACCTTGTCGAAGCCGTCGACCGGGAACGCCGGAACAGCGGTGTGGCCGTCAAGAACCGGGTGCGGCTTGCCCGGAAACGCCGGCTTGCGGCCGGCTGCGATGTCCGTCAACGCTAGGGAGAGCATCCGCACGTAGCGGCCGGCGACCATGACGCTGGTCCAGTCCTCCGCAGCCAACGGGTGGTCAACCGGATAGTGCTTGGCCTCGGCCGAGACCCGCACCCACTCCTCGGCGAAGGTCAGCACCGAGTCGTTGAGCCGGGCGAGCAACCCGATCATGTCCGCGGCCGGCTCTTCGAACCAGCTCTTCGCGTGAGCGGCGAGATCGGCAATCGCCGTGTCGCACACCTCGATCGAGGTTGCCGTCTGCGTCGAGCTCGCCTCAGGGATCGCGATGGTGCCGTGTGCTGCCAGCTGCGTCATAGGGATGACCTCCGACGGGAAGTATGACCGATGTGTCCATGCTTGCATCCGCGTGAGCGGAGCCCCATGCGCCTGCTTGACTCAACAGATGGCCGCTCGCTCGCTCGTGCTTGCGTCGGCGTCCCCTGCCCGGCTGCGGCTGCTGCACGACGCGGGGATCGACCCGGTTGTCGTGGTGAGCGGCGTCGACGAGTCGACCGTCCCCACCGACGACCCGCACGCCATGGTTCTCGCCCTCGCGGCGGCGAAGGCCGCGGCCGTGGCCGAGACGCAAGCCGGGCCGGGCGTTGTGGTGCTCGGCGCCGACTCCACGCTGGTCCTCGACGGCGAGGCGCTGGGCAAGCCGGGAACCGCCAAGGCGGCGACGGCGCGATGGCAGCAGATGCGCGGCCGCAGTGCGACGCTGCTCACCGGCCACTGCCTGATCGACGAGACTGGCAGGTCCGCACAGGCGGTCGGCAGCACCGTCGTCCATTTCGGCACTCCGACAGACGCCGAGATCGAGGCGTACGTCGCCTCGGGAGAACCGCTGCACGTCGCAGGCGCGTTCACTCTCGATGGCTTGGCGGCGCCGTTCGTCGACCGCATCGACGGCGATCCGAGCAACGTCATCGGGTTGTCGCTGCCGGTCGTGCGCCGCCTGCTGGCCGAGCTCGGCATCGGCATCGTGGAGCTGTGGCAAGGGGATCCGCGGCAATGACCCTGCAGATCGGTCCGATCGCCGTCGAGCCGGCCGTCGTTCTCGCGCCGATGGCGGGCGTCACCAACTCCGCGTTCCGCACGCTCTGCCGCTCGTTCGGCGCGGGTCTCTACGTCAGCGAGATGGTCTCGGCGCGGGCGCTGGTCGAACGCAGCGAACGTACCCATCGAATGCTGACGTTCGGCCCGGACGAGGACATCCGCAGCATTCAGCTCTACGGTGTCGACCCTGCGGTCGTGGGCCAGGCGGTCGACATCCTGCTGGACCTCGGCGTGGACCACATCGACCTCAACATGGGCTGTCCGGTCCCGAAGGTGACCAAGCTCGGCGGCGGTGCCGCCCTGCCGATGCACCAGGTGCTGTTCACGGACCTGGTCCGCGCAGCCGTCGCGAGTGCCGGCGACGTGCCTGTCACGGTGAAGATGCGCATCGGGGTCGACGCCGACACGGTGACCTACGTCGAGGCCGGCCGGATCGCCGCGGCCGAAGGAGTCGCCGCAGTTGCGCTGCACGCACGAACCGCCGAGCAGCTCTACTCCGGCCAGGCCGACTGGTCGGCCATCGCCCATTTGAAGACGGTCGTCACCGACGTGCCGGTCCTGGGCAACGGCGACATCTGGGTCGCCGAGGACGGGGTCGCGATGATGAGCACGACAGGCTGTGACGGCATCGTCGTCGGACGCGGGTGCCTCGGCAAGCCATGGCTGTTCCGCGATCTCGTCGACGCGTACGCCGGAAGGACCCCCCAACCACCGCCTGTGCTCTCTGGCGTGGCCGAGGTGATGCGCCGCCACGTCCGACTGCTTGTCGAGTGGATGGCAGACGAGTTCCTCGGTGTCAGGGACTTCCGCAAGCACGTCGGCTGGTATCTCGCCGGCTATCCGGTCGGCGGGCTCGCACGTCGCGATCTGGCCCAGACGTCCTCGCTCGCCGAGCTCGACGGCATGCTCGATGGGCTGCTGGAGCGGGTCGGCCCGGACACCGGACTTCCCGCCGGATCGGAGCGGATAGCGCGCGGTCACACGCACGGGCCGCGCCGGGTGGCGCTTCCGGAGGGCTGGCGCGAGGCCGCCCTTGACCCGACGCCGCCTCCCGCCGAAGCCGACGCACTCGTCTCAGGGGGGTGACGGTGTTAGCCTCAAAGCCTAGGTCGAGGTTCTCGGAGTGCTAGCACCGCGGGAGTCTTCCAACGCGATCGTCAAGCTGTCACTCGAGAGCACCGCGTCGACCGAGTCCCTTTCGGGGCGAGCAGTTGAAGGATCAGGTTCATGGCTCAAGGCACCGTCAAGTGGTTCAACGGCGAAAAAGGCTACGGCTTCATCGCCCCTAGCGACGGCAGCGCGGATGTGTTCGTTCACTTCAGCGCGATCCAGGGCAGCGGCTACCGCAGCCTTGATGAGGGTCAGAACGTCGAGTTCGACGTGACCCAGGGCCAGAAGGGCCCGCAGGCAGAGAACGTCCGCGCGCTCTAAGCGCTTCACCCACCGGTCCAGGAGACAAGGCACAGCTATGGGTTCTCGACGCTCAACGATTCGCGGTGGTCGCCTCGGCGGCGCGCCGGGATCCGAGGTCGACCGTGGCGGTGTCGTCGAGCCTCGTCGACAGGTCTCCTACTGGTGTCACGCCGGTCACGAGAGCAAGCCGGCGTTTGCACTGCATGTCGAGCTGCCGCAGACCTGGGCTTGCCAGGTCTGCGGCCAGCCGGCAGGTCCGGTGCAGGACGAGCCGCCGCCGCGTGAGCGGATGGCGGGTGGTCCCCCGAAGACTCCCTTCGAGTTCCTCATGATGCGTCGCACCATGGCCGAGGGCGACGAGCTGCTCGAAGAGGCACTGGCCAAGCTCAAGGACGACCGATCCGCACGCAGCCGCGCCCGCTGATCCACCGTCGCGCCCGCTGATGGCGGAGGTCGCACCAGCCGCGGCAGGCACTGCCGCCGCCGCCGAGCACTCCACCGGCTCACCGGGACCCTCGGACTCACCAGGTTCGTCGGACGGGCTGATCCTCGCGGTCGCCTGCATCGCGCAGTTCATGGTCGTCCTCGACGTCTCCATCGTGAACGTCGCGCTCCCGAACATCGGGCACGATCTCCACTACTCAGCCACCGGGCTTCAGTGGGTGGTCAACGCCTACATCCTCACGTTTGCCGGATTCTTGCTCCTCGGCGGGCGGCTCGCCGACCTCTTCGGTCGTCGCCGGGTCTTCATCGCGGGGCTGGTGCTGTTCTCGGCGGCAAGCCTGCTCGGTGGTCTGGCACAGAACTCCGGTGAGCTGACCGCTGCCCGCGCCGTCCAGGGTCTCGGCGGTGCGGTGCTGTCTCCCGCAACGCTCACGATCATCATGACGACGTTCACCGAGGGCGAGCGGCGCCACCGCGCACTAGGCGCATGGGGCGCGGTAGCCGGACTGGGCGGCGCGTTCGGCGTCATCCTCGGCGGCGTCCTCACCGCCGAGCTGTCCTGGCGGTGGGTGCTCTTCGTCAACATCCCGATCGGGCTCGGCGCGATGTTCGCCGCGATGGCGGTGCTCACCGAGCGCCGACGACCCGACGCGGAACG
>DATAUF010000065.1:0-5153 GCA_036268405.1 Mycobacteriales bacterium | reverse complement strand
AGCGGGCAAGGGTGACGAGCTTGGTGTCCTCGGCGTCCACCGTTACAGGCTACGGATGGGCAGCTTGACGATGAGCACGGTGCCGACTCGGTTGCGCCGGCCCTTGGCGCCCTCCGCGGTGAACCGCAGACCGTGCGCATCAACGGTCGCGCCCGCGATCGGCACCCGGCCAAGCTCCGCAGCGAGCAGACCACCTACCGTCTCGACGTCCTCGAGCTCGAACTCGACGTTGAACAGCTCCTTGAGATCGTCGATCGACAGCCTCACGCTCACGCGGACCGAGCCGTCGTCGAGGTGCTCGACCCGCGGGCCCTCGCGGTCGTACTCATCCGTGATCTCGCCGACGATCTCCTCGAGGATGTCCTCGATCGTGACCAGGCCCGCCGTGCCGCCGTACTCATCGATCACCACGGCGACGTGCACCTGCTTGGCCTGCATGTCGCGGAGCAGCTCATCGACCGGCTTCGAGTCAGGGATGAGGTACGGCGGCCGCATCGCGTCTTCGACCCGCTCGGTGGTCTGCCCGTCGCCGTCGTAGGCGCGCCGTGCGAGGTCCTTGAGATAGGCGATGCCGACGATGTCGTCCTCGTTGTCCCCGATCACCGGGATCCGCGAGAAGCCGCTGCGGAGCGCAAGGGAGAGTGCATGACGGATCGTCTTGTTGCGCTCGATCCAGACCATGTCGGTGCGCGGGACCATCACCTCACGGGCGAGGGTCTCCCCCAGCTCGAAGACCGAGTGGATCATCTCGCGCTCGCTGCTCTCGATGACCTGTCGTTCTTCTGCGAGATCGACCATGTCACGCAGCTCAGCCTCGGACGTGAATCCCGAGTCCCGGGCGATCTTCCCGGGCACCAGCGCGCTTCCGACGCCGATCAGAACCCGGGCGACCGGACCAGTGAGCACCCCAAGGCCGATGACCAGGCGCGAGGTCAGCAGCGCGATCCCCTCGGAGTGTTGACGCCCGAGGCTCCGGGCGGCAACCCCGACGAGCACGTAGTGCAGGACCGCCATGCCGACGCCGGCAACCAGCGTGGCCTGCCAGATCGAGCCGAGGCCACGCTCGCAGACGATCGCCGCCAACGTCGCCGCGAGCATCTCGGCAGCGGTGCGAGCCAGCAGCAACACGTTGAGGTGGGTCGCGGCATCGCGGACCACCCGCTCGAGCCGCTCGGTCCCCCGACGTCCGTCGCGCACCAGCTCCTCGACGCGCAGCCGAGAGACGTGCGCCAGCGCGGTCTCCGCAACGGCCAGCACGGTGGCGAGCAACAGCAGGATGCCGGCGAGGACCAGAGCCCAGGCATCGGCAGAGGTCATTGCGCCTGCCGGCCCTCACGTTTTGTCCAGCCCTCGAGCAGCTGGGTCTGGAGCCCGAACATCTCCCGTTCCTCAGCGGCGTCGCCGTGGTCGTAGCCGAGCAGGTGGAGCACGCCGTGCGTGCAGAGCAGGTCGAGCTCCACTTCCGTTGCATGACCAGCCTGCTTCGCCTGACTTGCCGCGACGGCCGGACAGAGCACGACGTCGCCGAGCAGTGTCGGCGGCACGTCCGGGGACTCGAGATCGTCGCGCTGGTCGTTGAGCTCGTCCATCGGGAACGCAAGAACGTCGGTCGGGCCGGGCTCCTTCATGAAGTGCACGTGCAGTGCCGTCATGGCCTCGACATCGACCAGGCGGATCGACAGCTCGACAAGCGGGTTGACGCCCATCTCGCCCAGCACGAAGCGAGCAACGCTCTCGACGCGATGGACGTCGACGTCGACGCCCGACTCATTGGCGATCTCGATGCTCATCGGTTGACAGCGATCCGGTCAGCGGTCGCGCTGCGGCTTGCGCTTTGCGGGCGGGCGAGCTGGAACGGAGGAGGCTGTCTGTCGCACTGCGTCATGACGGGCGTAGGCATCGACGATGTCGGCGATCAGCTTGTGGCGCACCACGTCATGTGAGGTCAGCTGACAGAAGTGGACGTCCTCGATCCCATCGAGAATGTCCTGGACGGTACGCAAGCCACTCGTCGTACCCGACGGCAGATCGACCTGGGTGACATCGCCGGTCACCACCATCTTCGAACCGAACCCGAGCCGAGTGAGGAACATCTTCATCTGCTCGGCGCTGGTGTTCTGCGCCTCGTCGAGCACGATGAAGGAGTCGTTAATCGTCCGGCCACGCATGTAGGCGAGGGGTGCCACCTCGACCACGCCGGAGGCGAGCAGGCGCGGGATCGAGTCAGGATCGACCATGTCGTGCAGCGCGTCGTACAACGGCCGCAGGTAGGGGTCGATTTTCTCGCTGAGGGTCCCCGGCAGGAAGCCGAGCCGCTCGCCGGCCTCGACCGCCGGCCGGGTCAGGATGATCCGGTTGACCTGCTTGGCCTGTAGCGCCTGAACCGCCTTGGCCATTGCGAGGTAGGTCTTGCCGGTTCCTGCGGGGCCGATGCCGAACACGATGGTGTGCGCGTCGATCGCGTCGACGTATCGCTTCTGGTTCAAAGTCTTCGGCCGGATCGTCCGGCCCCGGCTGGAAAGGATGTTGAGGCTCAGCACCTCGGCCGGTCGCTCGTCGGTCTGGCGGAGCATCATCAGCGACCGCCTGACGGTGTCGGCAGAAAGCACTTCGCCGTGGTCGATGAGCGCGAGCAGCTCCTCGAACAGCCGAGCACCGACCGCCACCTCTTCGGGCAGGCCCGTCAGGGTGATCTCGTTGCCGCGGACGTGGATCTCGCACTGCAGCGAGGCTTCGATCAGCCGCAGGAACTCGTCGCTCGAGCCGAGCAGCGACACCATGCTGTGCGCTGCGGGCACGACGATCCGCGAGGTCGTGGAACTCACCTGTGGCCTGGTTGCCATGTCTGCAATCCAGATTAGCCGGGAGGCCAGCCCATCGGACGTCCGCCGAGCACGTGGACGTGGGCGTGGAAGACCGTCTGGTACGCCGAAGCGCCCGTGTTGGCCACCAGCCGGTAGCCCAGCTCGGCAATGCCCTCGACGGATGCGACCTCGGCGCAGAGCCGGAACAGCTCCGCGACATCGACGTCGCCGGCCGCCGCGATCTCGGCGACGTTGTCGTAGTGGTCCTTCGGGATCACCAGGACGTGAGTGGCTGCTTGCGGGTTGATGTCACGGAAGGCAAGCGCGGTATCGGACTCCGCGACGATGTCGGCAGGGACCGTCCGCGCCACGATCTTGCAGAACAAGCAGTCGGCATCGCTCACGACGTCACCTTAGACACTTAGACATTCGCCAGGTCAGGTCCACCGAGTTCGTGACGCGATGACCGCGAGCGCAGCCACTCCGGCCGTCGAGCTGCGCAGCACGGTCTCGCCGAGCCGGGTCGGCCGAGCACCGGCCGCGACAAAGAAAGCAAGCTCGTCATCGGAGATCCCACCCTCCGGACCGACGATCACGAGAACCTCGCCGGCGCCGGTCCAGTCCAGCATTGCGATCGGCTCGCTCGCGGACTCGTGCAGAACGACGCAGACGTCCGCCGCCCGGATGCGCGTCACGACATCGGCTGTCGACGCCGGGCCGGTCACCGTCGGCCACCACGTGCGACGCGACTGACGAGCCGCGGCTTCGGCAACACTCGTCCACTTCGCGGCGGTGCGGTCGGTCCACTTGGCGACGCTGCGGGCTGCCTGCCAGCCCACGACCTCATCGACACCGACCTCGGTCATCGTCTCCACCGCCGCTTCGTCGCGGCCACCCTTGGCAAGTGCCTGTGCGACGACCAGTCGCGGGGCTGGCCCGTGGTCCGTCGACCACTCGGTGACGTGCGCGTCGAGTGCGCCTCGCCTGACCGCGACGACGGCCGCGATGCCCCGAGCGCCGGTGCCGTCGGTGAGCCAGATCGCCTCGCCGACCCGCAACCGGCGTACGTCAGCGGCGTGATGCCCTTCGGGACCGTCGAGAGTGACGGTCGACGCGCCGACGGCCTGCGGCGGGACACGGAAGATCGGAGGGGTCACTCGACGATCATCGCGTGTCCCGAGCTGGTGGAGCCTCAGGCGGCCGCTGATCCGCAGAGGGCCTCAGCGACCGCGCGGACCTGACACATGCCGTGCAGCCGCGGGTACCGCTCGACCCACTCGAGCAGCTCGTCAACTTGCACAAGCTCACTGCGCACGATTGCGTCAGCTGTCTCGAGCGCTTGCGACGGCTCGGCCCATCGGACGCAGTCGAATGCGGTTCGCTGCGCGGTCGTGACCATCCACCGGCCGAGCACCGCGACCTCGTCGGGCGCGAGCACGAGGCGATGGTTCACGATCGCCGTCGACCGGCGCCGATGCTTGACCCCCGTCGCGACGTGCACTGAGACGTCGCCGTCCGGCCGAAGCTCGACGCCGTGCTCGGCCAGGGCAGACAGACCACAGAGCACCGAGTCAGCCGGCAGGACGAGGCGCGCGGCATCACGCCAGGTCGGGCGGTCCACCGGCGCGGTCGCAGCGACCCACACATCCGGCATCAGCGAGCGCCAATGCTCGCCCTGCAGCTCCTCAACCGTCAGCCCGGCGGCGAGCGCCGAGCTGGTGGTGAACGGAAGGTGACCTTCGACGGCTTGACTCTCGATGAGATTGCGCACGCGCACACCATCGCGTGTCCTGCCACAGGGCGTCGCGGGGTGTCCACAGCCACAGGGTCGCCGAAGCGGGCGGGCTACTTGAACGCGTCGCGGAGACGAGAGAAAAGTCCCGACCCGCCGTTCGCCGCCGGGTTGGTCACCGTGATCTCCGGCTGTTCCTCGCCCCGAGCGGCCGCGAGGTCGCGCAGGAGCTGCTCCTGCGCCGAGTCGAGCTTGGTCGGCGTCACGACGTCGAAGTGCACATGGAGGTCGCCTCGCCCAACCCCGCGGTTGAGGTGCGGCACGCCGCGGCCGCGCAACGTCGTCACGCTTCCCGACTGCGTTCCCGCCTTCACGACCAGTTGCTCTTCGCCATCGAGCGTCGCCAGGGGTACCTCTGTACCGAGCGCCGCAGCGGTCATCGGGACCTGCACCTTGCAGTGCAGGTCGTCGCCGTCGCGGACGAAGGACTCATGCTGGCGTTCGCGGATCTCGACGTACAGGTGTCCTGCCGGGCCGCCGCCCGGGCCGACTTCCCCCTCACCGGCAAGCCGCAACCGCATGCCGTCCTCGACGCCGGCCGGCACCTTGACGGTGAC
>DATAUF010000064.1:0-13766 GCA_036268405.1 Mycobacteriales bacterium | reverse complement strand
TCGGGCGAGTCCTCGATCGAGCCGTGGGTCTTCATGAACTGGCGCCGCGCGGCGTACTACCTCTACACGGCCGAGGTGGTCGATGCGCCGAAGGCGCTGGAGTACGGCCTGATCAACGAGGTCGTTGCGCGCGACCAGCTCGAGGATCGTGTGGAGGCCATCGCGCGTCTCGTCGCGCAGGCGCCGCTGACGACGCTGATGGCGACCAAGGCCAACATCAAGCGGGCGTGGGAGCTGATGGGCATGCGGGTCCACTGGCAGACCTCCAACGACCTGGTGACGTTGGCATCGATGAGCAAGGACGTGCAGGCGCTCATCGGCCAGGTGATCGGTGGCAACATGAAGCCGGCTGAGATGGCTCGCCGCCAAGCGGCTGCCGCGCAACAACCCGAAGCTGCTGCCGAGTAGAACGGTCGCTCGATGAACATCGCGGACCATGCCGCAGCTCGGCCGGATGCGCTGGCGCTGATCGGGCCCGGTGATGAGCGCGTCACCTACGGCGAGCTGCATGAGCGGGCGATGCGCGTCGCCGGGCTGCTTCATGAGGCGGGACTGCGTCGAGGTGACGCCGTCGCGTTGATGCTGCCCAACCGTCGCGAGTTCCTCGAGGTGACGTGGGGCTGTCAGCTGTCCGGGCTCTACTACACGCCGGTCAACACGCACCTCACCTTCGACGAGGTGTCCTACATCGTCGATGACTGTCAGGCCCGTGCGCTGTTCATCGACGCGTCGATGGAGCAGCTCGCGGCGGATCTTCGCAACCGCGACAGCGGTATCGAAGTGTGGGTAGTCGTGGGAGGTGAGTGGGACGGTTGGCAGGCATACGGCGACGCCTTGAGTGCGGTGACTGCTCAGGCAGAGCCGTCCGACGGCTGCGAGATGCTGTATTCGTCGGGCACCACCGGGCGCCCGAAGGGGATTCGTCGGCCGCTGCCTACCGAGAACGGGTCGTGGGCGCAGGGCGTTCTCGAAAATGCAGCCTCACACCTCTACAAGGCCACCGCCGACAGCGTGTATCTCTCGCCCGCACCGCTGTACCACGCGGCCGGCGTCAACTACACGATGGCGATCCAACGCATCGGTTCCGCTGTTGTCGTCGTTGGGAAGTTCGATGCAGAGGACACGTTGCGGCTGATCGAGAAGCATCGGGTGACGCACGCGCAGTTCGTGCCAACGATGTTCGTGCGGATGCTGAAGCTGCCGAAGGAAGTGCGCGACCGCTACGACGTATCGAGCTTGCAGTGGGTGGTGCACGCCGCCGCGCCGTGTCCGGTCGACGTCAAGCAGGCGATGTTCGAGTGGCTCGGTCCGATCATCTACGAGTACTACGGCGGGACCGAAGGGTTCGCCGGCGCGACGATCGGCCCGGAGGAGTGGCTGGCCCACCCCGGCTCGGTCGGGCGACCGTTGACGACCGTCCACGTCATGGGTGAGGACGGCAACGAGCTGCCGGTCGGGGAGGCCGGTGAGCTCTTCTTCGAAGGCGGTCCGGCGTTCGAGTATTGGCAGGACCCGGAGAAGACGAAGTCGCTGTCGAACTCCCACGGCTGGCGGAGCCTCGGTGACATGGGGTACGTCGACGCTGAGGGTTACGTGTATCTGACGGACCGGGCGACGTTCATGATCGTGTCCGGCGGGGTCAACATCTATCCGCAGGAGACCGAGAACCTGCTGATCATGCATCCCAAGGTCGTCGACGCGGCGGTCTTCGGCATTCCGAACGACGAGTTCGGGGAAGAGGTGAAGGCGGTTGTCCAGCCCCTCGACGGGGTCGACCTCGGACCCGAGCTCGCTGAGGAGCTGACCGACTACTGCAAGGCCAATCTGGCGGCGTACAAGTGCCCCCGGTCGATCGACTTCGACCCCGAGCTGCCGCGCGACCCCAACGGCAAGCTCTACAAGCGGCGCATCAGGGACCGCTACTGGGAGGGCCGCAAGTCCCGGATTCTCTAGCGCTGCCCGTCGAGTCGCTCTCCTGGAATCGACACGATCGACCGCTGCCCCTCGTACAGCACAACCCGGTGAACGACTACCACGGCCATCGGCGGCTGCTGCATCGCATCACCCTTGAGGGCGACATCCCGGCATAGTCTCGACCGATGCGTACGCCTGATGGGGTGATTGGCGCCGGGGCCTGGATGCTTGAGCACGGTCACCGGCTGATGCTGGCACTGACCGGGGGTCGGTTCCCGCGCTCGATTCTGGGGATGACGCCGATCGAGCTGCATGTCCTGGGCCGCAAGTCGGGCAAGCGTTACTCGACGATGCTGACGGCACCGATCGTCGAGGACGGTCGCGTCGTGATCGTTGCGTCGAAGGGCGGCTCGCAGGACCACCCGGACTGGTACAAGAATCTCGTGGCAAACCCCGAGATCGAGGTCACCATCGACCACGAGACCAAGCCGATGCGAGCACGGACGGCAACCGCGGACGAGAAGGCCGAGCTTTGGCCCCGCGCTGTCGCGGCCTACAAGGGCTACGCCGGCTACCAGCGCAACACGGACCGTGACATCCCCGTCGTGATCTGCGAGCCGCGTCCAGCCTGACGTGCTCGGGACGACGCTGACGGACACGAAGTCCGCGCGACCTCTGCTTGCGAGCATCCTGCTCGCGACGTTGGGCCAGGGCATGGTGCTGCCCTTCCTCTTCATCTATCTCACGCACGTGCGTCACCTGGACCCCACGTGGGTGGGCGCGGTGGGCGCCTGGATCGGTGTTGCAGGTCTTGCGATCGCTGGGCCTGCCGGCGCTCTGGTCGACCGCTACGGGGCGCGGCGGGTGTTCGTCGTGCTGGCGCTCTTGCAAGCCTGCGGTCTCGGGTCGTACGCGCTGGTCCACAACGTCGGCGAGGCGTTCCTCTCCGCGACGCTCGCCTCGGTCGGCGGGCCCGCCGTGATCGGCGCCTTCGACACCTTGCTCGTCTCGGCCACGACCGAGGCGGCCCAGCAGCGGTTCTTCGGCGTGACGTTCGTCGCCCTCAACCTCGGGATCGGCCTGGGCGGGCTGATCGGCGGCGCGGTCGCCGACGTGCATCACGCCGCGTCGTTCGAGCTGCTCTACGGGCTCGCAGGTGTGACCGGCGTCATCAGCGCCCTTCTGGTGCTCGGGCTTCGCAATATCGGTGGGGTGGTGCCGCACGATCCCGAAGCACCACCTCACGGTGGCTATCGCACGCTGCTGCGAGATCGGGTCTTCATGCGCTTTCTCATCGTCGGCACGCTGTTGATGGCGTGCGCCTACGGCCAGCTGGAGTATGGATTCACAGCGTTCGCGGCAGACGTGGCGCACGTCTCGACGCGCGTCGTCGGGTTCGCGTTCGCGGCCAACTGCGCCACGATCGTCGTGATCCAGCTCGCCGTCCTTCCACGGCTGGAAGGCAGGAGCCGTAGTCGGCTGCTCGCGACTGCGGCGGCGGTCATCGGCGGGTCCTGGATCGTGCTTTCGACGGGCTCGATCGGCGGCGGTGGCGGCGGGCTTGCGATCGCGAGCGTCGTCGCTTGCGGGATCGTGTTCGCCCTCGGCGAGGTGATGATGTCGCCCGTCATGCCGGCCCTCACCAACAGCCTTGCGACGGATGCACTTCGCGGCCGCTACAACACGGTCACGTCGATGACGTTCGGGGTGACCGCGGTCGTCGGCCCGCTGACTGCCGCGCCGCTGATCGGTCACGGGTTGTGGGGCGTGTGGTTGGCGATCGTCGTCGCGTTCGGAGTCGCAGCGGTTGCCGGTGCGCTGACCCTGACCCGGCGGCTTACCCCCGAGCAGGACGGCCGGACCTGATGGACCGGCGGCCGCTCGAGCAACCAGCTGTCGCGCGGCTTCCGCTCGACGCGCCGCGCCGGCAGGAGATCCTCGATGCGCACGCGGCTGCGCTGGGTCGCGGCGAGTCGGGCTATCTCGATCCTTGCTCAGGGCTGTTCGTGCTGACCGCGGCGTTCCTCGCCGACCGCGGCTACTGCTGCGAGCGCGGCTGCCGGCACTGCCCCTACGTCGCGGACGCCGACGAGTAGGCATTCGACCGCGTTCTGACATCCTCGGCGGCGTGGAGTCACCGGCCGCGTCACGTGTCACCGCAACCGCGCGTCGGATCGAGCGACTTTCCGGCGAGCTGTCGACCCGCGCCCAGCACCGGATGGCCGAGACGCTGCCGTGGTTCGAGGCGATGCCGCCGTTGCCGCGTTCGCAGGTCGGTCTGCTGGTGCAGGCCGGCATCCGCGGCTTCGCGGACTGGGTGCGGGTGCCGGCTGAAGGCTCGACGATCACTGCCGCGGTGTTCGACGTCGCGCCGATGGAGCTCACCCGCCTGGTCAGCCTCGAGCAGACGGTCGAGCTCGTCCGCGTGGCCGTGGACGTCACCGAGCTGGCGGTCGAGGAGTTCGCACCCGACGACCTGCAGGTGTGGGCGCGCGAGGCAGTTCTGCGGTACTCCCGCGACATCGCCTTTGCCGCTGCGCAGGTCTACGCCCGGGCTGCGGAGCAGCGCGGCGCCTGGGACGCCCGCCTCGAGGCGCTCGTCGTGGACGCCATCGTGCGGGGCGACGTCAGTGACTCCTTGTTGTCCCGGGCGTCCGCCCTTGGCTGGCACGAACCCAGCCACGTGTTCGTCATGGCGGGCACGGCGCCCGACGGTGACAGCGAACGCTCGCTGGCGCAGACTCGCCGCCTCGGCCGAGACGCCGGGGCCGACATCCTCACCGGGGTGCAGACCGGCCGCCTCCTCGTCGTGGCGGGAGCCTCCGGCCGCGCAACCAAGGTCACCCGCGCGTTGCTTCCGGCGTTCGAAGCCGGCCCGGTGGTGACCGGCCCTGTTGTCCAGGGGCTCGTGGAGGCGGCTCTCACCGTGCCGGACGTGTTCGCCGGGCTCCGCGCGGTGGCCGGTCATCCCTCCGCGGCTCGGCCGATCGCGGCCGAGGCCCTGTTACCGGAGCGCGCGCTGGCCGGCGATGCGCGTGCCGCGCGCCTTCTCGTCACGACGGTCCATCGCGCGCTGGCAGCCGAACCGACGCTGCTGACCACCGTCGACGCATACATCGCCTCAGGTGGTTCGATCGAGGCCACCGCGCGTTCGTTGTTCGTTCACGCCAACACGGTGCGCTACAGGTTGCGCCGCATCGAGGAGACCTGCGGCCAGGACATTACGGCTAGCCGTGACAGATATGTCGTGCAGGTTGCGCTGACATTAGGAAGGATCGATAACGGCCCGGATTTGTAGGAACCCTCCAAATCTTCTCCTTCAACGCTGTGGGGGATTGTTGCTGACCTACTGGCGGGTCACCCTGAGGGTGAGCGAGTGCTCGCGATCCTCGCCCCCGGCCAAGGGGCACAACGACAGGGCTTCCTGGCGGACTGGCTGACCCTGCCCGGCTTCGGCCAGCGCGTCGGTGAGCTCGGCGAGGCGGCCGGGACGGACCTCCTCGCGGCGGGAACCACGATGTCGGACGCTGACATCAGCAACACCGCGATCGCCCAGCCGCTGATCGTCGGCGCGGGGCTGGCCGTCTTGCCAGAGCTCTCCGTCGCGGCAGAAGCAGTCGCCTACGCCGGACACAGCGTGGGCGAGTTCACCGTGGCAGCCGCAACCGGCGTGCTGACGACGGACGCCGCGATGCGGCTGATCGCGGTACGCGGCTCTGCCATGGCCGCCGCCTCCGCCGCCGTTCCGAGCGGGATGGCTGCGGTGCTGGGAGGGGACGAGCCTGCCGTCCTCGCTGCAATCGCCGCTGCCGGATGCATTGCGGCCAACTTCAACGGCGCTGGGCAGATCGTCGCCGCTGGACCGGCCGTTGCGATCGACCGGCTGGTCGCCGAGCCGCCCGCTGGGGCCCGCGTTCGCTCTCTCGCAGTGGCCGGCGCGTTTCACACCGAGCTCATGGGCTCCGCACGAGCGGCGCTGGCGGACGCAGCGGTCGGCTGCCCGACCGCTGACGCCGACCCCGTTGTGGTCTCGAACCGCGACGGCGCTCCGCTGACCAGCGGCCCGGAAGTCCTCCGCAGGCTCATCGACCAGGTGTGCCTGCCGGTGCGGTGGGACGCCTGCATGCAGACGCTCGCGGCGCTCGATGTCACGGCGGTCATCGAGCTGCCGCCCGCGGGAACGCTGACCGCGATAGTGCGCCGCGCGATGCCGGGTGTCGCGGTCGTCGCCTTGCGAACGCCAGATGACCTGGCGGCCGCCCGCGAGCTCGCTCTGGTGAGTGTGACGTGATCACCGCGGGCGCTCCACCACGCTTCAGCCGCCTGCTCGGCCTGGGTGAGCACCGGCCGGCTCGCGTGATGAGCAACGACGAGCTGCCGGCTGAGCTGGACACCAACGATGCCTGGATCCAGCAGCGCACCGGCATCGCACGCCGCCACCTGGCAGGTGATGGCGAGAGCGTCGTCGAGATGGCGGCCTCCGCTGCGACGAAGGCGCTCGCCGATGCAGGTGTCGACCCAAGTCGGGTCGGACAGGTGGTCCTGGCGACCTGCAGCATTCCCGATCCTGTCCCCGGTGGGGCGGCGCGAGTAGCGGAGGCCATCGGCGCGATCGGTGCCGGCGCGTACGACGTGAATGCCGCGTGTGCCGGCTTCTGCTACGGGCTGGGTGCGGCATCCAACGCGATTCGCACCGGTGCCGCCGACTACGTCGTCGTCGCCGGCGCGGAGCGGATCTCCGACTGGCTCGACTGGAACGATCGCTCCTCCGCGATCCTGTTCGGCGACGGCGCCGGCGCCGTGGTCGTCGGTCCGTCGGAGCAGCCCGGAATCGGCCCACTCGTCTGCGGCAGCGACGGCTCGGCGTCACAGCTGATCCACATGAATGCCGAACGTCATCTCACCCTCGACGGGCCGGGCGTCTTCCGGTGGGCGACGACGTCACTAGGCGACGCAGCGCAGCGGGTCTGTGCCGCGGCCGGCGTAGCGCCCGAGGAGCTCGGCGCGATCGTCCTGCATCAGGCCAACCTCCGCATCATCAATGTGATCTCCCGCCAGATCGGCGCACCGAACGCGGTGGTTGCCGACGACGTCATCGACACCGGTAACACGTCGGCGGCGTCGGTGCCTCTGGCGCTCGCACGGCTGCGTCGCGAAGGTCGCGTCGCGGCCGGCGACCTTGCCCTCACCTTGGCATTCGGCGCAGGCCTGACCTGGGCCGGAACTGTCGTCGCGGTCCCATGACCGCGCGATTCAAAACAGCGGTCCCATGACCGCGCAAGTCCAAACACAGCACCCGTCCGAAACCGAAGGAGTGAACATGTCCGACCAAGATGTTTTGGCAGCGCTCGGCGAGATCGTGCAGGAGGCGACCGGCATCCCGGCGGCCCGCGTCGTACCCGGCGTCTCGTTCAGGGACGACCTCGACATCGACTCGCTTTCGATGGTGGAGATCGCGACGATGGCCGAGGACAAGTTCGGCGTCTCGATCCCCGACGCGGAGCTGGCGAAGCTGAAGACCGTCGGTGACGTTGTGGACTTCCTTTCCGCAGCAGGCGTCCCGGCGTGAGCAGTCCGCCCACTCGTTCCGTCGCCGTGACGGGACTCGGTGCAACCACCCCGCTTGGCGGCGACATGCCGTCGACGTGGCGTGCCCTGCTCGACGGTCAGTCGGGGGCAGCACTGCTCGAGGACGAGTGGGCGGCGGATTTGCCGGTGCGGATCGCGGCACGTGCTGCGTGTGACCCGGGTGAGCTGATCGCGAAGCCTCGACAGCGCAGTCTGGATCGCAGCCAGCAGTTCGCGTTGCTGGCCGGCCTCGAGGCCTGGCGCGATGCCGGCGCTCCCCAGCTCGAGCCCGAGCGGCTCGGCGTCGCCGTGTCGAGCGGCATCGGCGGGATCACCACATTGCTCGACCAGTACGACGTGATGCGCTCGGGCGGCGCTCGTCGGGTGTCGCCGTACACCGTGCCGATGATCATGCCCAACGGCCCCGCCGCGACGCTGGCCCTCGAGCTGGGCGCCCGTGCGGGTGCGCATGCGCCGGTGTCGGCGTGTGCCTCTGGCGCCGAGGCGATCGGCTACGGGTTGGCCATGATCCGGGAGGGTCGCGCGGACGTGGTGGTCTGCGGTGGTGCGGAGGCAGCGATCCATCCGCTGCCGATCGCCGCGTTCGCGGCGATGCGGGCGCTGTCCACTCGCAACGACGAGCCGAAAGCGGCATCACGTCCGTTCGACAAGCAGCGGGACGGGTTCGTCCTCGGCGAGGGCGCGGCGATCATCGTGCTGGAGGCCGAGGACCACGCTCGTGCCCGCGGCGCCACGATCTACGCGACGCTCGCGGGCGTCGGCATGGCCAACGACGCGCATCACGTCGCGGCGCCGGACCCGGAGGGGACGGGCGCCGCTGCCGCCATGATGGCGGCGCTGCATGATGCGGGCCTGACGGCTGCCGACGTCGGGCACGTCAACGCCCACGCCACGTCGACACCCGCAGGCGACGTGGCCGAGGCCGCCGCCCTTCGCCGGACCCTCGGCGGGCATGTGGACTCGGTGCCGGTGACCGCGCCGAAGTCGTGCACCGGTCACCTCCTCGGCGCTGCCGGGGCGCTGGAGGCCGCGATCACCTGCTTGTCGTTGCGGGATCGCATCGTGCCGGCGACCTTCAACCTCGACGATCCGGATGACGCGGTCCAGCTCGACCTGGTGCGGATCTCCCCGCGCAGCCTGGCCGGGGGCGCCGCGGCGCTCTCCAACTCGTTCGGCTTCGGCGGCCACGACGTCGCCCTGGCTTTCGTGGAGGCATAGGCATGACTCTTCTCGATGTCGAACGCCTCCACGCCGGGGCTGCGCCCGTCGTCGTCGCAGATCCGCGCGATCCGCGGGTCCGGCTCGAGGCGCTGCTCGGGCGTTGCGAGCACCTCCCGCTCGGTGACGCCGACTGCGGTGCTGTCGTGGCGGTCGGGAAGGTCGACGGTCGTGATGTCGTAGCGTTCGCGACCGATCCGACGATCCAGGGTGGGGCACTGGGTGCGGCCGGATGTGCCGCGATCGTCTCCGCCTACCGCATCGCCCTGGAGCGGCGTGCCCCGATTGTCGGGATCTGGCACTCCGGCGGCGCGCGCCTCGCGGAGGGTGTCGCCTCGCTTGACGGCGTCGGCCGGATCTTCACCGCGATGACTCAGGCGTCGGGTCAAGTCCCGCAGATCTCCGTCGTGCTCGGACCCGCCGCCGGCGGTGCGGCGTACGGTCCCGCCCTTACCGACGTCGTCGTGCTCGGCCCGGCCGGACGGGTCTTCGTGACCGGACCGGACGTCGTGCGCAGCGTCACCGGCGAGGACGTCGACATGGCCACCCTGGGGGGACCGGAGCCTCACGGCCGCCGTAGCGGCGTCGTGCACCTGGTCGCAGACTCGGACTCCGCAGCGTTTGCCATCACGCGTCGCGCTGTCGCCCTCCTAGGTGACCGGCAGAGCACCGTCGGGATCGCCGAGGACCGGCCGATGGCGGAACTGCTTCCCGAGTCACCGCGCCGGGCCTACGACGTGCACCCGCTTGTGGACCGGCTGCTCGACCGGCCTGGCGTGGAGCTACACGCCAAGTGGGCGCCGAACATCGTCACGACACTCGGCCGGCTCGGTGGCGGACCGGTCGGGGTTCTCGCTAACAACCCGCTTCGCCTTGCGGGTTGCCTGGACTCGCCGAGCGCTGAGAAAGCGGCGCGGTTCGTGCGGATGTGCGACACCTTCGGAGTTCCGCTGGTCGTCCTCGTCGATGTTCCCGGCTATCTACCGGGCGTCAAGCAGGAGTGGGACGGCGTGGTACGACGCGGGGCGAAGCTGCTGCACGCGTTCGCGGAGGCGACGGTTCCGCGGGTCACCGTCGTGACCCGCAAGGCGTACGGCGGCGCCTACATCGCCATGAACTCACGGTCACTCGGCGCGACGCGCGTCTTCGCGTGGCCCTCCGCCGAGGTTGCTGTCATGGGCGCGGTTGCCGCCGTGCGCGTTCTGCACCGACGCACTCTTGCGGCCGCACCTGAGGACGAGCGAGCTGCCCTTGAGGTGGCGTTGGCCGCCGAGCATGAGGTCACTTCCGGTGGCGTAGCGAGAGCTGTCGGTCTGGGACTTGTCGACGAGGTGATCGCGCCGGATGAGACCAGGAGCGCGGTCAGCCGAGCACTCGCATCCGAGCCGCGGCGCGGCGGTGGCCACCGCAACATCCCGCTATGAGCACGTCACGGTCGGTGCTGGTCACCGGTGGCAACCAGGGGATCGGCCTTGGCATCGCTCAACGCCTTGCGCACGCGGGTCACCGGGTTGCCGTCACCCACCACGCGTCCCCGGCACCGCAGGATCTGCTGTCGGTGAAGTGCGATGTCGCCGACCGCGAGTCCGTAGCCGAGGCCGTCGCCACCGCAGCCGCCGAGCACGGTCCCATCGAGCTGCTGGTCTACGCCGCCGGGATCACCCGTGACGGTCTGATGCTTCGGATGGCCGACCGCGACTGGGACGACGTGATCGACACCGACCTCGGCGGCGCCTGGTCGGCTGCTCGTGCGGTGCTGCCGGGCATGGCGCGCGGACGGTTCGGCCGCCTGCTTTTCGTCGGGAGCGTCGTCGGGTTGTCCGGCTCTGTGGGACAGGCCAACTATGCGGCCGCGAAGGCGGGTCTGGTGGGCCTGGCCCGATCGCTGGCACGCGAGTACGCCGGTCGCGGAATCACCTCCAACGTCCTCGCTCCGGGTCTCGTCGACACCGCGATGACGGCTTCGCTGACAGACACGCAGCGCGCGGACATCGTCGGCCGTACGCCGCTAGGTCGCGCCGCGACCGTCGACGAGATAGCGGCGGTAGCGAGCTTTCTCGTGTCGGACGACGCGTCGTACGTCACCGGTGCCGTGGTGCCGGTCGACGGCGGCTTGGGAATGGGTCATTAGATGAATCTGCTTGAGGGAAAGTCGGTGCTCGTCACCGGTGTGCTGACCGAGGCGTCGATCGCCTTCCGCGTCGCGGAGGCCGCGCAAAGCGAGGGCGCGACGGTGGTGCTCACCGGAGCCGGCCGCAGCAAGTCGTTGACAGAGCGGATCGCGAAACGGCTGCCCAATCCTGCGCCAGTCGTCGCACTCGACGTCACCGACACCTCTGAGCTGGACGGTCTCGCGGCTGCGGTTGGCGAGCACGTCGACGGGCTCGACGGAGTGCTGCACGCGATCGGCTACGCCCCGCCTTCGGCACTCGGTGGTGGCTATCTCGAGACCAGCTGGGAGGACGTCTCGACGGCGCTCCAGATCTCGACATACTCCCTCGTGTCGGTGGCACGTGCCGCGCTGCCGATACTGCGGGACGGCGGTTCGATCGTCGGGCTGGACTTCGACGCGAGCCGCGCGTGGCCGGCCTACGACTGGATGGGTGTGGCGAAGGCAGGCCTGGAGTCCGCGGCGCGCTATCTCGCTCGAGACCTCGGCCCACGCGGTGTGCGGGTCAACCTGGTGGCGGCGGGTCCGTTGCGCACGATGGCGGCGAAGTCGATCCCGGGCTTTGACGGGTTCGAGCAGGTATGGAAGGAGCGGGCGCCCCTCGGCTGGGACGTCGAGGATGCGCGTCCGGCCGCACTCGCTTGCGTGGCGCTGCTCTCCGACCTCTTCCCCGCAACGACCGGATCAGTGGTCCACGTAGACGGCGGAGTCCACGCAGTCGGCGCATAGCTCGCCGCAGCGGGTCGCCGCGGAGTCTCGCGAGCGGCATCTACCCAACGGCGCGAGCCAGCAGCGCCTAAACAATGGGCTCGGACTCGTGGAGCGATGGCGCGTACGAGAGTCCGATGAGCGCGTCTTCCGGGGACAACAGCCGCGCGACGGTTTGGCCCCAGGGCTCGACCTTGGCGTCGTGAAGGATCCGGTGACCTTTGGAACGCAGCTCACTAGCGCCGTCGGTCACGGCGGCGGCAGATGCCAGCTCGAACTCCACGCTGACCTGTGGCCTTGCGATGTCCTCGGGCCAGATGCGCGTGCCGAAGCAAGCCGCTGCGGCCTGTTCGATCGGCCACACACCGAAGTGACCACACCCCGCGATCTCGCCGCTCGCGTAGTAGTCGCCGTCGAGCTGCTTGAGTGGAAGTCCGAGGGCGTCGAGATAGAGCGCACGACTTGCCGGCCCATCTGCGGTGATCACCGCGACGCTCGTTACGGCCTCGACCTGCACGATGCACCTCCTAGTTCCCGAACGAGTCGTTACCGCTAGGAGAATCGACAAACGAGCAGGGCAAAAAGACAGGATTGAGACCGGTGCCCAGGGTTGTCGCGCGTACTGGAGGATTGCCCGCACCGATGTGTTCGAGCGCCGGCTCTGGTCGGCAATGAAGAGAGACGCCGGGCTCGTTCTATGTCCTGCGGATTTGGACCTGGCCGGCTTTGTTTCTGGTGATCTGCCATGGGGTGTGGTGGACCAGCCAGTGGTGGTAGGTGCACAGGTAGATGGCGTTGTTGAGGTCGGTTTTGCCGCCGTGGGCCCAGTGGTGTTGGTGGTGCAGGTCGCAGCGTTGGATCGATGCTTGGCATTTGGGTGATTCGCAGTGGCCGTTCGCGCGGAGCTTGGCGGCGCGTCGTTGGGCGCGGGTCCAGGTGCGGGTGGATCGGCCGAGGTCGAGGGTCTCGGAGGCGCCGCGGAGGACGGCGGGGATGATCCCGGCGTCACAGGCGAGCATCCGGGCGGTGTTCGGGGTGATCGGGGTGCCGTCGAGGGTGGCGGTGCCGGTGTCGGTGTCGGATCCGGTGTCGTTGAGGCCGAGTTGGCGTGCCAGGTCTTCCAGTGGGGTGGTGACGACGATCTGGGTGGGTTCGGCGGCGGTGTCGGGGAGCTGTCCGGTGTTCATGGCGAGGCGGGCGAGCTCGACGAGGGCGTCGGCGTGGCGTTGGGCGGGGGTGCGTTCGTCGATGTCGCCGGCTTTGACCGCAAGCGGGTAGAGCGCTTTGCGCAGGATGGTGGCGCCGACCCGGTCGAGCATCCCGGAGACACTGACCATCTGGTCGATGGTGTCCCGCAACGACAGGTAACGGCCTTCGCGTTTACGGACGGCGCGTCCCTCGGCGGTCTCGTCCAGGTTGAGCCGGTCGGCGAGCTCGTTGAGGTTGCGGCACAGCGTGGTGGGGTCGGTGAACGTGGCTGCTTCCACAAGCAGCTTCTCGGCGTGGTCTTTCGTGTCGGGGTCCTTCAGCTTGCCCAGGAACCCCACGATCAGCTTGGTGTGGTCCAGGCTCGCTTCACCGGTGAGCATCGCGCCCAGGATCGCCGGGCGGGTGACCACCGTTCGGGCGACCGCCATCCGGGCCCCGGCGTCCGCGCGGGACAGCAGCTGGTCCTCGACCAGCCACGCCCGCGTCGACCGGCCGCACTCGGTGGTGGTCGCGTCGCGGTTGTCGATGACTTGCAGGCGGCGGCACAGCACCCCGTCGAGCTGACGTTGTAGGCGAAGCAGTGCCTGCGTGGACTCGAGGAGCAGCACGTCGGGGAGGTCGTGGGGGTCCTGCGCAACGAGCATCGCGGTGTCATCGGCGATGGTCTGGGTTGCGGTGTCGAGCACGTCCCCACTCCTACGATCGAACGTATGTTCGAATAGTAGCAAGGGTGTCCGACAAGATCAAGCAAAATACCGTTGCAAATAAAGGGAATGTTGTCCACAGTGACTGTCCACAGTCACCACGCCGCGACTGCTGCGGGAATGCCCCTCGCTGGAAGCGAGAACGGCGCTCCCATAAGGTTCTGAGCGTGACGCACGCGACCACCACAGGGGTCGCTGAGCTGCTCGCGGCACGTGCCGAGGACGACAACGTCGGACTGCTCGCGGGCGATGAC
>DATAUF010000063.1:0-47447 GCA_036268405.1 Mycobacteriales bacterium | reverse complement strand
CAGGCGCTGCTCGACGCCTACACGATGCGCCGCCGGCTGGGTCGGCTGGAAGGCTTGCAGGTCGCGATCGTCGGCGACGTGCTGCACTCGCGGGTAGCGCGCAGCAACGTGCTGCTGCTGGCGACGCTCGGCGCCGAGGTGACCACGGTCGCGCCGCCCACGTTGCTGCCGGTCGGGGTGACCTCCTGGCCGTGTGCGGTGTCCTACGACCTCGACGCGGTGCTCCCGAAAAGCGACGTCGTGATGATGCTGCGGGTCCAGCAGGAGCGGATGCACGGCGGCTTCTTCCCGACGACGCGCGAGTACTCCCGTCGCTACGGGTTGGATGCGCGGCGGATGGCGATGCTGCCCGACGATGCGATCGTCATGCATCCCGGCCCGATGAACCGAGGGGTGGAGATCGCCGCCGAGGTTGCCGACAGCGTCCGCTCGACGATCGTCGAGCAGGTCGCCAATGGTGTGTCGGTCCGGATGGCGGTTCTCTACCTGCTACTCGGCGGCCTCATCGACGTGTCCGATCCGCAGGTCGTCGGCACCGGTGAGGAGGTCGCAGCTTGAGCGGGTATGTGATCCGCGGGGCGCGGATCCTCGGCGCCGAGCAGCGCGATCTCTTCGTCGACGGCGGGGAGTTCGTCGACTCCGCCCCCGCGGGCGCCGAGACCATCGATGCCGGTGGGTTGATCGCGCTGCCGGGCTTCGTCGACCTCCACACCCACCTGCGCGAGCCGGGCCGCGAGGACGCGGAGACGGTCGAGACCGGCACCCTCGCGGCCGCCCTCGGCGGGTTCACCGCGGTCCATGCGATGGCCAACACCGACCCGGTCGCCGACGTCGCGGGGGTCGTGGAGCAGGTCTGGCGGCTCGGGCAGGAGGCCGGTCACTGCGACGTGCACCCGGTCGGCGCCGTGACCGTCGGCCTCGCCGGCGAGCGGCTCGCCGAGCTCGGTGCGATGGCGGACTCGGCCGCCCGCGTGCGGGTCTTCTCCGACGACGGCAAGTGTGTCCACGACGCGTTGCTGATGCGCCGGGCACTGGAGTACGTCAAGGCTTTCGACGGCGTCATCGCCCAGCACGCCCAGGACCCGCGGCTGACCGAAGCAGCACAGATGAACGAAGGCGAATGGTCCGCGACCCTCGGCCTGGCCGGGTGGCCGGCCGTCGCCGAGGAAGCCGTCATCGCCCGCGACTGCCTCCTCGCCGCACATGTCGGCTCGCGCGTCCACTTCTGCCACGTGTCGACCGCGGGATCGGTCGATCTGGTCCGGTGGGCGAAGGCGAAAGGCTGGAACGTCACCGCCGAGGTGACGCCGCACCACCTGCTGCTCACCGACGAGCTCGTCGCGTCGTACGACCCGGTGTTCAAGGTGAATCCGCCGCTTCGCACCGAGGACGACGTCGCCGCCCTGCGCGACGCGCTCGCCGACGGGACGATCGATGCCGTCGCGACCGACCATGCGCCCCACGCGCTGGAGGACAAGGAAACCGAGTTCGCGGCTGCCGCCTTCGGGATGACCGGCCTGGAGACGGCGCTTTCGGTGGTCGCGACCTCGATGGTGGAGACCGGCCTGCTCGACTGGGCGGGCGTCGCCGACCGGATGAGCGTGCGTCCCGCCGCCATCGGCCGGCTGTCGAGGCAGGGCCAGCCCCTCGAACCTGGGGCCCCCGCGCACTTCGTGCTGGTCGACCCGGACGCTCGGTGGACCGTCGACGCGGCGTCAGGTGCCAGCCGCGGTCGCAACACCCCGTTTGCCGGCCGTGAGCTGTCAGCACGTGTCGTCGCCACGTTCCTGCGTGGCCGGCCGACGGTCGTGGACGGCAAGACCGCATGACCCTTGCCGACGGCGCCAAGAAGGTGCTGGTCGATCCGCATCCGGCGTGGGGCAGTCTGGGTGTCGCGATCGCCGCTGCGGTGATCTTCGGAATCTTCGCGACCTGGATCGTGATCCAGCGCATTCGGCACGGCAGGGAAGGCGACGATGAGTGACCCAGCGATCCTCGTGCTCGAGGACGGGCGCACGTTCCGTGGTCGTGCCTACGGTGCTGTCGGCGAGACGTTCGGCGAGGCAGTCTTCACGACCGGCATGAGCGGCTACCAGGAGACGCTGACCGACCCGTCGTTCCATCGTCAGGTCGTCGTGCAGACCTCGCCGCACATCGGCAACAGCGGCATCAACGACGATGACCAGGAGTCGCGCCGGGTCTGGGTGTCGGGCTACGTCGTCCGCGACCCCGCGCGAATCCCGAGCAACTGGCGGTCGGCGCGCAGCCTCGACGAGGAGCTGGTCGCACAGGGCGTCGTCGGGATCAGCGGGATCGACACCCGGGCGCTGACCCGTCACCTGCGTGATCGCGGCGCGATGCGGGTCGGCGTCAGCAGCGTCGAAAGCGACGCCGACGCACTGCTCGCCCGGGTTCTCGCGAGTCCCGGGATGGAAGGCGCAGACCTCGCCGGCGAGGTCACGACCCCGCAGCCCTACGTCGTACCTGCCATCGGCGAGAAGCGCTTCACCGTCGCGGCCGTCGACCTCGGGATCAAGGCGTCGACGCCCCGCTACCTCGCGGAGCGCGGGTGCGAGGTTCACGTCCTGCCGGCCGGCACAACTGCTGCAGAGATCCTCGCCGTCGGACCCGACGGAGTGTTCTTCTCCAACGGGCCCGGCGACCCCGCGACTGCGGACGGACCGGTTGCGGCGATGCGCGGCGTGCTCGGGGTCAAGCCGGTCTTCGGAATCTGCTTCGGCAACCAGATCCTCGGCCGGGCGCTCGGGTTCGGCACCTACAAGCTCAAGTTCGGGCATCGCGGGGTCAACCAGCCGGTGCAGGATCGGCGTACCGCGCGAATCGCGATCACCAGCCACAACCATGGCTTCGCAGTGGACGCGCCCACGGACGCGCCGGCGACGACGGAGTTCGGCAAGGTCGAGGTCAGCCATATCGACCTCAACGACGGTGTGGTCGAAGGCTTGCGCTGCCTCGACATCCCCGCCTTCTCGGTGCAGTACCACCCTGAGGCCGCACCCGGTCCGCACGATGCGGTCGACCTCTTCACGACCTTCACCGACCTGATGGCAGGGGGTCGGTAGTGCCCAAGCGCACCGACATCTCCAGCGTCCTGGTGATCGGCTCGGGACCCATCGTCATCGGCCAGGCGTGTGAGTTCGACTACTCCGGCACGCAGGCGTTGCGAGTGCTGCGCGAAGAAGGACTGCGGGTCAGCCTGGTCAACTCCAACCCCGCCACGATCATGACCGACCCGGAGTTCGCGGACGCGACCTACGTCGAGCCCATCACGCCGGAGTACGTCGAGAAGATCATCGCCATCGAGCGGCCCGACGGCCTGCTCGCGACGCTCGGTGGTCAGACCGCCCTCAACACCGCGGTGGCGTTGCACGACCGCGGGGTGCTGGAGCGCTATGGCGTCGAGCTGCTCGGAGCTTCGATCGACGCCATCCATGCCGGCGAGGACCGCCAGAAGTTCAAGGGAGTCTGCGACGCAATCGGCGCCGACTACGCGCGCAGCACCCTCGTCCGTACCGTCGAAGAGGCGGTCACGGTCGCCGGTGAGCTCGGCTTTCCGCTGGTGCTGCGGCCGTCCTTCACCCTTGGCGGCGGCGGCTCCGGCTTCGCCCACCACGAGGGCGAGCTGCGGACGATGATCGCGGCCGGTCTCGCGGCCAGTCCGGTGCACGAGGTCCTCGTCGAGGAGAGCGTGCTGGGCTGGAAGGAGTTCGAGCTCGAGGTCATGCGGGACCGCAACGACAACTGCGTCGTCGTGTGCTCGATCGAGAACCTCGACCCGATGGGCGTGCACACCGGGGACAGCATCACCGTGGCTCCGGCGATGACGCTGACCGACCGCGAGTACCAGCAGATGCGTGACATGGCGTTCGCGGTAATCCGCCAGGTCGGGGTCGAGACCGGCGGCTCCAACATCCAGTTCGCGGTTGACCCGGCCACCGGCCGCCAGGTCGTCATCGAGATGAACCCGCGGGTGTCCCGGTCGAGCGCGCTGGCGTCGAAGGCCACCGGGTTCCCGATCGCGAAGATCGCCACCAAGCTCGCCCTCGGCTACACCCTCGATGAGATCCCCAACGACATCACCCGCGAGACGCCGGCCAGCTTCGAGCCGAGCCTCGACTACGTGGTGGTCAAGATCCCGCGCTTCGCGTTCGAGAAGTTTCCCGGTGCCGACACGACGCTCACGACCCACATGAAGAGCGTGGGTGAGGTGATGGCGCTCGGGCGCAACTTCACCGAGGCGCTGCAGAAGGCGACACGTTCGCTGGAGGCAAAGGGTGCTGAGCTCGACTTCGCCTCGCCGGCCGGCGAGGTCGAGGAGTGGATGCCGAAGGCGGTGCGGCCGCACGACCGGCGGCTACAAGCGGTCGTCCAGGCCATGCGCGCCGGCGCGAGCGTCGAGCGACTCGCCACCGAGACCGGCATCGACCCGTGGTTCCTCGATCAGCTCGCGCTGCTCGGCGAGGTCGCCGCAGATCTGGGCGCGGCGGCGACGCTGGACGCCGATGCCTTGCGAGCCGCCAAGCGCCATGGCTTCTCTGATGTCCAGATCGCCGCGATCCGCGGCTTGACCGAGGACGAGGTGCGCGCGCTTCGCTACGAGCTCGGGGTACGGCCGGTCTACAAGACGGTCGACACGTGCGCGGCCGAGTTCGCCGCCCGGACGCCGTACCACTACTCGTCCTATGACGAGGAGGACGAGATCGGTCCCGGCGAGCGGCCGAAGGTGATCATCCTCGGCAGCGGCCCCAACCGGATCGGTCAGGGCGTCGAGTTCGACTACTCCTGCGTCCACGCCTGCTACGCACTGCACGACGCGGGGTTCGAGACGGTGATGGTCAACTGCAACCCCGAGACCGTCTCGACCGACTACGACACCTCGGACCGGCTCTACTTCGAGCCGCTCACCTGTGAGGACGTCCTCGAGGTGGTCGAGGCCGAGCGGCGCAGCGGCCGGGAGGGAGGGCTGGGCGAGGACGGCGGAGTCGTCGGTGTCGTCGTGCAGCTCGGCGGTCAGACGCCACTCGGTCTCGCCCAGCGGTTGAAGGATGCCGGCGTGCCGATCGTCGGAACGCCTCCTGAGGCGATCCACCTCGCCGAGGAGCGCGGAGCGTTCGGCCGGGTGCTCGCCGAGGCCGGCCTGGTCTCACCGAAGCACGGCACCGCCCGTTCCTACGACGAGGCCGCCGAGATCGCCCATGAGATCGGCTATCCGGTGCTCGTCCGACCGTCGTACGTGCTCGGTGGCCGCGGCATGGAGATCGTGTACGACGACGCGACGCTGCTCGGCTACATCGATCGCGCGACCGAGGTCAGTCCTGAGCATCCGGTGCTGGTTGACCGCTTTCTCGACGACGCGATCGAGGTCGACGTCGACGCACTCTTCGACGGCGAGGAGCTCTTCCTCGGCGGGGTGATGGAGCACATCGAGGAGGCCGGGATCCACTCCGGCGACTCGGCGTGCGCGCTGCCCCCGATCACGCTCGGCCGCGCGGACATCGCCCGGATCCGGGAGGCCACCGAAGGGATCGCCAGAGGTGTAGGCGTGCTCGGTCTGCTCAATGTGCAGTTCGCACTCGCAGGTGACGTGCTCTACGTGCTCGAGGCCAATCCGCGCGCAAGTCGCACCGCTCCGTTCGTGTCGAAGGCGACCGCCGTGCCGCTGGCCAAGGCAGCCGCCCGGGTGATGCTCGGTACGACGATCGCCGAGCTACGCGAGGAGGGCATGCTGCCGTTCGGTGATGGCGCCGACCTGCCGTTCGACGCGGCGATCTGCGTGAAGGAAGCGGTGCTGCCGTGGAACCGGTTCGCCGGCGTCGACACGGTGCTCGGGCCAGAGATGAAGTCGACCGGCGAGGTCATGGGCGTCGACTCCACCTTCGGCACCGCCTTCGCCAAGTCGCAGGAGGCGGCATATGGCGCACTGCCGACCAAGGGCCGGGTCTTCGTCTCGGTCGCGAACCGGGACAAGCGACACCTGATCTTTCCCGCCAAGCGGCTCGCCGATCTGGGCTTCGAGGTGCTCGCGACGGTCGGCACCGCGGAGGTGTTGCGACGCAACGGTGTGACGGCGACGGTGGTTCGCAAGCTGTCGGAGGGGCGTGGGCAGGACGGTGAGCCAACGATCGTCGACCGGATCAACGCGGGCGACGTGGATCTGATCGTCAACACCCCGTTCGGAAACTCTGGTCCGCGGCTCGATGGTTATGAGATCCGCACCGCGGCAGTGCTGCGGGGGATTCCGTGTCTGACCACGGTCCAGGCGCTGGCGGCCGCCGTCCAGGGCATCGAGGCGCTGCGAAGTGGCGACATCGGAGTGGCGCCGCTCCAGCAGCACCACGCGCAGATAACCGCCGCTCGCGCCGGCGCTGCGCCCGCTCGCTACGGTGGCCCCAGCGAGCGGGAAGGCGACAGCGGCTGATGGGCATCCAGGTCAAGGGCGAGGTCCTCAACGTCAAGCCGGTCGGCGAGTACTACTCGATGACTGTGGTGGCGCCCGGCATCGCCGAGCAGACCAAGCCGGGGCAGTTCGTCGCGGTGTCGGTCGGCGGCGAGGCCGGCGGGATGCTGCTGCGCCGCGCGTTCTCGATCTACTCGGTACGCGAGACCGGCGTCTACGGCGGCACCGTGGAGTTCATCTTCTCGGTGGCCGGACGCGGCACCGCGTGGCTCGCTGCCCAGCATCCGTACGACCCGATCGACATCGTCGGCCCGCTCGGCCGGCCGTTCGCGCTGCCGCGGGAGCCGGCGAACTGCGTGCTGGTCGGCGGCGGCTACGGCGCGGCGCCGCTGTTCATGCTCGCCGACGCGTTGCGTACGCGGGGCTGCCGAATCGACGCCGTCCTGGGGGCATCGACCGGTGACCGGCTCTTCGGAGCGCTCGACGCCAAACGCATGGCGGCGAGCGTCGCGTTCACCACTGACGACGGCTCGTACGGCGAGAAGGGCCGGGTGTCCGACGTGCTGCCGGAGGTCATCGAGCGGGTACACGCCGATGTCGTCTACGCCTGCGGCCCGATGGCCATGCTGGAGGCCGTGCAAGCGGTCGCGAGTGCGTCCTACGACGGCGCGGGCATTCCGACCCAGCTGTCTGTCGAAGAGTCGATGGCCTGCGGCATCGGTGTCTGCATGACCTGCGTGCTGCCGATCGTCGGTAACGACGGTCAGACCCGGATGGCTCGATCGTGCGCCGACGGCCCTGTCTTCTCAGGGGACCGGATCCGCTGGGACGCCCTCGGTTCCGTCCCGAGCGATGCGGTTGGGTTCAACCAGTGAGGCGGGCCGCGGTGCAGTCGTCCGCTCAAGGGTGGCGGGCGGGGTGGAGGACGTGACGGTCACTTTGCGGCGCGATGTCGAGCCGGTTCGCCACGTCAACGTCGACATGACCACGAAGCTCGGAGCGCTGACGGTCTCGGACCCGGTGTTCACCGCGTCGGGCTGCGCGGCGGCCGGCCAGGAGCTGGCGGCGTACAACGACCTCACGGCGATCGGTGGGGTGGTGACCAAGTCGATCCAGCTCAACCCGCGCGCTGGTCGAGCGACACCACGCATGGCCGAGACGCCGAGCGGGATGCTCAACTCGATCGGCCTGCAGGGCCCTGGCATCGACATCTTCGTCAATCGCGACCTCGCATGGCTCGACGAGCACGGCGTCACCGCGGCTGTCTCGATCGCTGGTCACACGGTCGACGAGTACGCGAAGCTCGCCGGCAAGCTGCGCGGAAAGCCGGTCGGGCTGATCGAGGTAAACATCAGCTGCCCGAATGTCGAAGATCGCGGTCAGGTCTTCGCCTGCGATGCCGACGCGGCGGCATCCGTCATCCAAGCCGTGCGGCGGTCGGTGGCGCCGAGCGTGCCGATCTTTGCGAAGCTCTCGCCGGACGTCACCGACATCGTTTCGATCGCCAAGGCGTGCGTCGATGCCGGCGCCAGCGGACTGAGCCTGATCAACACCACCCTCGGCATGGTGATCGACACCACCACGATGCGGCCGCTGCTCGCGGGCATCACCGGCGGTCTGTCCGGGCCGGCAATCCGGCCGCTTGCACTGCGGTGCGTGTGGCAGGTGCACCAGGCGATGCCGGACATCCCGTTGTTCGGCATCGGGGGCATCCGTACCGGTCTCGACGCGCTGGAGTTCATTCTCGCCGGCGCGAGCGCCGTCCAGATCGGGACCGTGATCTTCCACGACCCGGGGGCGCCGGCACGCGTGTCGCGAGAGCTGCGCGAGGCCCTTGCCGCCCGCGGCATGGACCGGCTCGAAGACGCGATCGGGATCGCGCATCGCCCGCCCGAGGAGATAGTCCCCGAGTCGCCCGATCCGCCAGGCGACGTCGAGGAGCTCGTGCTCGACGAGGACACGCCCATCGAAGGCATCATCGAAGACGGGCCACTCACGGACGACTGGCTCGAGGACCAAGATGTCTAGACCGCCGATCGTGGTCGCGCTCGACACGGGGGACCTCGCGACCGCGACCAGGTGGGCGCAGGCGGTCGTGCCTCACGTCAGCACGTTCAAGGTCGGACTCGAGCTCTTCTGCGCCGAAGGCCCCAGCGCGGTGGAGAAGATCCGCGCCATCGGTGACGCCGACCTGTTTCTGGATCTCAAGCTGCACGACATCCCCGCGACGGTCGCCGGTGCGGCCCGCTCAGTGGCGGCACTCGCACCGGACTACCTCACGGTCCACGCGTCGGGTGGTCCCGCGATGATCGCGGCGGCCGCAGAGGCGCTGCCCGGCACTCGGATCGCGGCGGTGACGATCCTCACCTCGCTGTCCGGCGAGGACCTCGACCTTCTCGGCATCACCGGGCCTCCCCAAGATGCCGTCGTACGCCTTGCCACGCTCGCGGTCGACGCGGGCGCTCGCGCCTTGGTGTGCTCACCGCACGAGGTAGCGCTGGTGCGTGCGGCGGTCGGACCGGCCACCACGCTGATCACCCCGGGGGTGCGTCCCGCGGATGGCGACCACCACGACCAGGCGCGGGTCGCGACACCGGAGCAGGCGCTCGCGGACGGCGCCGACCTCGTCGTGATCGGTCGGCCCATCACCGGGGCCAATGATCCTGCTGGGGCGGCTGCGGCGATCGCATCGTCATTGCGCCTTCGTTGATCGTGTGCCTAGTTGCGCGACCTGCTCCGGCCTCGCTAGGTTCGCCGCCGCTGGCGATGCAAGAGGTGGGGCGCTGGATCGGTCCCGACCTCGCCGACTACATGACCTCGAGGTGAGTCCGCTTGGCGCTCCCGCCGTTGACACCGGAGCAGCGGGCGGCAGCGCTCGAGAAGGCGGCCGCTGCGCGCCGTACCCGCGCAGAGCTTCGCGAGCGGCTGAAGCGTTCGAACGCATCCCTGGCGGAGGTGCTGGCCGAGGGCGAGCGCGACGAGGCGATCGGCAAGATGCGAGTCAGCGCCGTTCTCGAGTCGATGCCCGGCGTCGGCAAGATCCGCGCGCAGCGAATCATGGAGCGACTGTCGATCTCGGCCAGCCGTCGGGTCCGCGGACTCGGCACCCATCAGCGAGCGGCTCTCGAACGTGAGTTCTCCGACTAGCCGGCTGACCGTCCTGTCCGGACCCGCTGGCGTTGGCAAGAGCTCAGTCGGCGCCGCGCTGCGAGCGAAGGCGCCGCACGTGTGGCACTCGGTCAGCGCCACCACGCGCGCTCAGCGTCCGGGCGAGGTCGACGGCGAGTCGTACTTCTTCCTCAGCCTCGAGGACTTCGAGGAGATGTCGAAACGCGGCGAGCTGCTCGAACAGGCGGTCTACGCCGGGAACCGGTATGGGACGCCAAGGGGACCGGTTCAGGCCAAGCTCGCGGCTGGGATCCCGGTACTGCTTGAGATCGAGCTTCAAGGCGCCCGCCAGGTGCGCGCGATCGACCCGGACGCGCTTCTCGTCTTCCTTGCCCCGCCGTCCTGGGAGGAGCTCGAGCGCCGGCTACGCGGTCGCGGTACCGAGGACGCCGAGGTCATCGAGCGCCGGCTGGACCAGGCGATGGTGGAGCTCGCTGCGGAGCGGGAGTTCGACGAGGTGATCATCAACACCTCGATTGAGGAAGCCGCCGATCAGCTTGCTGCGCTCATCGGCTGACCGGAAAATCACGGTGATCTTGACGAAGGAGGCGCTCCGCGGCGCGCGGAGCGCCTCCTTCGTCAAGATCACGGTTGGTTCAGCTCGGCTGCTAACCTTGACGGGCAATCCGACGAACCGACGAGAGGCACGACGTGGCCGGCACTGCTGCTCGCCCTGAGGGGATCACCAACCCTCCGATCGACGAGCTGCTCGACAAGGTCGAGAGCAAGTACGCCCTCGTCATCTACGCCGCGAAGCGCGCGCGTCAGATCAACGCCTACTACTCGCAGCTCGGCGAGGGCCTGCTCGAGTACGTCGGCCCGCTGGTGCCCGCGCACGTGCAGGAGAAGCCGCTCTCGGTCGCGATGCGTGAGGCGAACGAGGGTCTGCTGACGTTCGAGCAGATCGACGTCGTCGCCGAATAGGCACTTCCTTCGGGAGTAGGCACTCTCACATGTCCGGTGACGCTCCACATCCCCACGGCCGCCGCGTCGTTCTCGGCGTGTGCGGGGGAATCGCCGCTTACAAGGCGTGCGAGCTCCTGCGTAGGTTCACCGAGTCAGGTCACGACGTGCATGTCGTGCCGACTGCATCGGCGCTGAAGTTCGTCGGTGAGACGACGTGGGCGGCGCTATCGGGCAACCCGGTGTCCACCGACGTGTGGACGGGCGCCCATCGTGTCCCGCACGTGATGCTGGGTAGGCAAGCCGATCTCGTCGTCGTTGCGCCGGCTACCGCTGACTTTCTCGCCCGGTTGGTGATCGGTCGCTCCGACGACCTGCTCACCGCGACCCTGCTCACCGCCCGCTGTCCGGTCGTCGTAGCTCCTGCGATGCACACCGAGATGTGGCAGCACCCCGCGACCGAGGCCAACGTCGCGACGTTGCGCGAGCGTGGCGTGATCGTGCTCGACCCGGCTGTCGGCAGGCTGACCGGCAAGGACACGGGTATCGGGCGCCTCCCCGACCCGGAAGAGATCTTCGGGGTCGCGCGCAGCGTCCTCGAGCGGGGTGTCGCGTCGCTCGCGCCGGACCTGCTGCGACGACACGTCGTGGTGACGGCGGGAGGCACGCGTGAGCCGCTGGACCCGGTCCGATTCCTCGGCAACCGATCCAGCGGCCGACAGGGATACGCCCTTGCCCGTGCGGCACACGCCCGCGGCGCCGAGGTCACGCTGATCTCGGCGAATCCGACGCTGGCCGACCCCGCCGGTGCGAAGGTCGTGCGAGTCGCGACGGCGGAGGACATGCGGATCGCTGTCGAGGAGGCAGCGAGCAGTGCCGACGCGATCGTGATGGCGGCCGCGGTTGCCGACTTCCGTCCCGCGGACCGTTCGGCGACCAAGATCAAGAAGGGCGCCTCCGAGCCGGATGTGATCGCCCTCGTGCGCAACGCCGACATCCTCGCGGAGATCTCGGCGAACCGGCGGCGATCGGGGCAGGTCATCGTCGGGTTCGCCGCCGAGACCGACGACGTGCTGGCAAACGGCCGGGCGAAGCTCGCGGCGAAGGGCTGCGACCTGATCGTGGTCAATGAGGTCGGTGAGCATCGCACCTTCGACTCCGAGCACAACACCGCGACGATCCTCGGCGCTGACGGCAGTTGCACGGAGGTCGCGGAAGGCAGCAAGGAAGCCCTCGGCCATGCGATCTGGGATCTCGTTGTCACGCGCCTTGGCTGATCTGTTCCCGTACGACCTCGGGGGCGGATTGGTGCTGTGCGCCGTGTCTGCCGCGGACGCAGATGAGGCGTACGCGATCGTCGATGCCGAGCGCGATCGCCTTCGGGAATGGCTTCCTTGGGTCGATTCGACAACTGCCGTCGAGACGTCCCGCGCGCATCTGGCGGGGCTCGATGCGGCATTTGTCGGAGGAGCCGGGATCTTCACCGCGATCCGGCTGGATGGCCGGCTCGCCGGCTTCGCGGACTTGCGGTGCGACCCGCTTCGCGCGAGCGGCGAGGTTGGCTACTGGCTGTCGGAGAAGGCTGTGGGGCGCTACGTCATGACTCGGACCGTCGCAGCGCTCATCGACATTGCCTTCGGCCCGTTGGACGTACACCGGGTGCAGCTTCAGGCGGCAACCGGCAACGCCCGTAGCCGTGCCGTCGCCGAGCGCCTCGGGATGACCTTCGAAGGCGTTCGGCGGGAGGCGGAGGAGCTGTCGACCGGATTCGTCGACCTGGCGGTCTACTCGGTGCTGGCGCAGGAATGGCCAGGCGCTGCAGCGGCCCTGGCGGATGCCTCCACCGGACCGACCGAAGGTCGGTAGACTCGCCGCTCAGCCGGCGCCGACGCGACCGGCCCCGCCCGATAGGAGCCGTACGTGTCGCGCCGACTGTTCACCTCTGAGTCAGTGACCGAAGGTCATCCCGACAAGATCGCCGACCAGATCAGCGATGCGATCCTCGACGCGATGATCAAGGAGGACCCGACCAGCCGGGTTGCGGTCGAGACCCTGATCACCACGGGTCAGGTCCATGTCGCGGGCGAGGTCCGCACCGCGACCTACGTCGACATCGCGGGAATCGTGCGCGAGAAGATCCTCGACATCGGCTACGACTCGTCGCGCAAGGGCTTCGATGGCGACTCGTGTGGTGTGAGCGTGTCGCTCGGTTCGCAGTCGCCCGACATCGCACAGGGTGTGGACGATGCGTTCGAGCACCGCACCGAGGGTGACGACGACCCCTTGGATCGTCAGGGTGCGGGTGACCAGGGCCTGATGTTCGGCTATGCGTGCGCCGACACTCCCGAGCTGATGCCGCTGCCGATCGCGCTCGCTCACCGACTTGCGCGGCGCCTTTCAGCGGTCCGCAAGAGCGGGACGGTTCCGTACCTCCGCCCCGACGGCAAGACGCAGGTCACGATCGAGTATGCCGACGGCAAGCCGGTCCGCCTCGACACCGTGGTGGTATCGAGCCAGCACGCCGCGGACATCGACATCGACACGCTCCTCGCGCCGGACGTCCGCGAGCACGTGGTCGAGCCGGAGCTGGCCGACCTCGGCATCTCGACCGAGGGCTACCGACTCCTCGTCAACCCGACCGGCCGCTTCGAGATCGGCGGCCCGATGGGTGACGCCGGCCTCACCGGGCGCAAGATCATCGTGGACACCTACGGCGGCATGGCACGCCACGGCGGCGGCGCCTTCTCCGGCAAGGACCCGTCCAAGGTCGACCGGTCCGCGGCGTACGCGATGCGCTGGGTTGCCAAGAATGTCGTGGCCGCCGGTCTCGCCGAGCGGTGCGAGGTGCAGGTCGCCTACGCGATTGGCAAGGCGAATCCGGTCGGCACCTTCGTCGACACGTTCGGTACCGGGACCATCCCCGAGGACAAGATCCAGGACGCGATCCTCGCGGTCTTCGACCTGCGGCCGGCGGCGATCATCCGGGATCTCGACCTGTTGCGCCCGATCTACACACAGACCGCGGCCTACGGCCACTTCGGCCGCCCGGAGCTCGACTTCACCTGGGAGTCGACGTCGCGAGTCGACGCGCTGAAAGCCGCAGTCGGCAAATAGCGTCGAGGCCAACCTTTTGGGTCCCTCAGACCCCCTTGAGGGACCAAATACGTTGGCCTCGGCGTTGGCTAATGGACACTCTTGGTTGTGACGGTGAAGGCGGCCAAGCCGGTGAGGAAGGCCGCGAAGAAGGCTCCGGCGGGGATTCAGCGGCGCGCCGAGGAGTTGCCCGTCGCCCGGGTGTCCGTTGACGTCTCGTTGTCGCACCTCGATCGGGCGTTCGACTATCTCGTTGACGAGAACCAGGACGCCGCCGCGCAGCCCGGGGTTCGGGTTCGGGTGCGGTTCGCGGGTGCCCTCGTCGGGGGGTTCATCCTCGAGCGCGTCGCGAAGAGCGAGCACGACGGCAAGCTGGCGTTTCTCGAGCGGGTCCTCGGCGCCGAGCCGGTGTTGCTGCCGGAGGTCGCCGCGGTTGCGCGCGAGGTCGCCGACCGGTGGGCGGGAAGCCTCGCCGACCTGACTCGACTCGCGGTGCCACCGCGGCACGCGGCCGCCGAGCGGCTGCGCAGCCACGCCGCCGAAGGCGAGCTTGCGCCTCCGGAGCCTGCGGCGCTTGATCGGTACGCCGGGGGACCGGAGCTGCTGCGGGAGCTCGCCAACGGGACTGCTCGGCGGGTCTGGACGGCGCTGCCCGGGGGGTGGCCGGCGGAGATCGCAGCCGCGGTCGCCGCAGTCGTGTCCGCCGGGCGCGGCGCGGTCGTCGTCGCGCCGGATGCGCGCGATGTCGAGCGCATCGACCGGGCGCTTTCCGAACGGCTCGGCGAGGGCCGTCATGTGGCGTTGACCGCCGAGCTGGGTCCGGCTGAGCGATATGCACGCTTCTTGTCGGTGTCACGCGGTGCGGTCCCTGTTGTGGTCGGAACCCGGGCATCGGTGTGGGCGCCGGTCCGCGACCTTGCCTTGATGGTGGTGTGGGACGACGGCGACGACCTGCTTGCCGAGCCACGCGCGCCGTACAGCCATGCCCGTGAGGTCGCGTTGCTGCGGGCGCATCGCGCGGGCGCGTCCTTCCTGCTTGCCGGCCATGCCGTGACAGCCGAGGGTGCGCAGCTGCTCGCGACCGGGTGGGCAAGCGAGCTCGGCCCGTCGGCACCCGCGCGGACGCGTGACCTTCCGGCGATCCGTGCGTCGGGCGGCGACGAGGAGCTCGCCGACGATGAGGCTGCCCGCGCCGCGCGGCTGCCGACCGTCGCGTGGCGGACCGCGAAGGATGCACTCCAATCGGGGCCGGTGCTCATCCAGGTGCCTCGCCAGGGTTACCTCCCGGCGCTGGCCTGCGCGAAGTGCCGCCGCACCGCGCAGTGCAAGATCTGTGCCGGCCCACTGTCCGGGGTGGGCGAGGATGCGCCACCGATCTGTCGTTGGTGTGGTGTTGTCGCGACGGCCTGGCGTTGCCCTCATTGCGCATCGTTGTCACTTCGTGCGGCCGTCGTCGGGGCGCGGCGGACCGCCGAGGAGCTTGGCCGCGTGTATCCCGGTGTCCCGGTCAAGACCTCCGGCGGCGGCAAGGTGCTCGCTCGCGTCACTGCGCAGCCGGCGCTCGTAGTGTCGACGCCAGGCGCCGAACCCGTTGCCGAGGGCGGCTACTCGGCCGCCATCCTGCTCGATGGCTGGCTGATGCTGTCGCGTCCGGATCTGCGCGCGAGTGAAGAGGCCCTCCGGCGCTGGCTGAATGCCGCGAGCCTCGTCAGGGGGAGCGGCGAGGGCGGCCGCGTCGTGGTGGTTGCGCCGGGGGAGCTGCGACCGGTGCAGGCGCTCCTGCGGTGGCAGCCCCGCTGGCATGCCGAGCGCGAGCTCGAGGACCGACGCGCGCTGCATCTGCCGCCGGCCGGTCGGATGGCAGCACTCACCGGGTCAGCCGAGGCGATCGCCGAGATGCTTGGGATCGCGTCACTTCCGCCTGCCGCGGAGGTGCTCGGCCCGGTGCCCGCCGTCGGCGGCGAACCCGATGACGAACGCGTACTGGTGCGCGTGCCGCGGGTACGAGGGCAGGAGCTCGCCACCGCGCTCAAGGCAGCGCAAGCGACACGCAGTGCCCGCAAGGCACAGGGAAGTGTCCGGGTCGAGATGGATCCCGTCGCTCTCGGTTAGCGCTTAGTAGGTGAAGTAGCTGCGCCAGGCTGCAGGTGCCACCGGTGCAAGCGCGTCGTGGAACGCCGTCGACGTCTCCCGCGCTGACCGGCCCGGAGCCGAGAGGGTTCGGCAGCCGGTGAGCTCGTCGCCGGCGTACTCGTCGTGACCGTTGGCGTAGGTGAAGTACAGGCGGGCCGACGAGCCGTCGTCGAGCGGGCAGAACACGCCACGCGGGAAGGCTTTCGAGTGCCGCAGGGCTGCAGCGAGCTTCCCCGCTCGGGCGGAGTCGATGACCGTCCGGCGGGCAACACAATGCTTCGCGTTCCGGCCCGGAAGCCACAGCGCGACCGCGCCGGTCGGCTGGCTGCGCACCCACACGAGATTGTCGGCGCCGACTGTGCTGCCGCCCGGCTGCGCGCCGCTGACGTTGCAGCTTCCGTCCGTCTGCGTCGCGGCCGGAGCGTGCGCCGGCGCGGTGCGGATCACGGGTTGTCCGTGCGTGGGTGGGATGTCGGCGAAGTACTGCTGCCACGCCGATGGCGCGACCCGCGCGAGCTGGCGGTTGATCGGGTTGCGGGCCCATCGTGCCGCCCGTCCCGGCGCGATCACCTCACGACAGCCGTTCAACGTCACGGCGGCGTACTGATCGCCGCCGCCGGCGTACGTCAGGTACACCTTGACGGCGGCACCGTCGGAGTAGGGGCACGGCAGTGCGCCGCTCGGTACTGCGTCGCCGTGCTGGATGGCCGCGACGATCCGGCCGGCCAGTGCCGCCCCGCCGAGGACCCGACGGGCGGCGCAGGGCTTGGCGTTGAGGCCCGGAAGCCACACCGTGACCACCCCCGTCGGATGCGCGTCCGTCCACACGAGCCCGCGGTCCGAGCTGTTGCTCCCCAAGGCCGGGTTGCCGCCATCCACGGTGCAGACGTTGTTGGATTCCGCGGTGGCCGGTGGGTGAGCCGGCGCCTGCCGAATCACCGGGGCGCCGTGTGCCGACGTGCCGGCTGCTACCGTCGGCGATCCAGCGAAGGCACCGAGGGAAGCAGCGAGGGTGAGGGAGAGGGCGCCGGCAATGGCAAGGCGGCGTCCGCTGAACGTGCGGTTCGTCATGTCGTTTGGACGAAGCGTGTACCAGGCCGGTTCCGTAGAATCGCGGCAATCCGTTGTCGTGGAGCTCGAGGAGCCTTGCCGTGCCGGTCCAGCCGATTCGCCTGTTCGGCGACCCCGTGCTGACCACACCTGCCGAACCGGTCACCGTCTTCGACAAAGAGCTGCGCAATCTGGTGCGAGATCTGGCGGAGACGATGCTCGACGCACCCGGCGTCGGGCTTGCGGCGCCGCAGATCGGCGTCAGTCTTCGGGTGTTCACCTACCACGTCGACGATGAGCAGTACGGCCATCTGGTCAACCCCGTCGTACGAACCGTCGGCGACGAGGACATGGATGGAGACGAGGGCTGTCTGTCGCTGCCCGGCTTGACCTTCCCGACGGTTCGCAAGCAACGAGTGGTCGCAACCGGCGTCGACGTGCATGGCGAGCCAGTCGTGGTCGAGGGCACCGAGCTGCTCGCGCGTTGCATCCAGCACGAGACCGACCATCTCGACGGCATCCTCTTCCTCGATCGGCTCGACCCAGCCCAACGCAAGGAAGCCATGAAGGCGATCCGTGACGCCGAGTGGGCAGGTCTCACGACCCCCTCGATCAAGGAGTCGCCGCATCTGACCGGCGGCTTGGCAGTCTGAGGACTCTTGCGGCTCATCTTTGCTGGTACGCCGGAGGTCGCACTTCCCTCGCTCGATGCGGTGCTCGCCAGCGAGCGGCACGAGGTCGTCGCTGTCCTGACCCGACCTGACGCCCCCGCCGGCCGGGGCCGCGCGCTTACGCCGAGCCCGGTGAAGCAGCGTGCCTCCGAAGCGGGAGTCGAGATCCTGGCGCCCGGGCGGCCGTCGGATCCGGAGTTCCTCGAGCGGCTTGTGGCTTTGGACATCGACTGCGTCGCCGTCGTTGCGTACGGCGCGCTGGTACCGGTTTCCGCACTCGAGATCCCCGTTCACGGCTGGGTCAACCTGCATTTCTCGATCCTTCCGGCATGGCGCGGTGCGGCCCCCGTGCAACACGCCCTGCTGGCCGGCGACGACGTCACCGGTGCGACGACTTTCCAGCTCGAGGCGGGACTCGACACCGGTCCGGTCTACGGCGCGATGACTGTCACCATCGGTCCGCGCGAAACCGCGGGCGAGCTTCTTGCACGACTTGCCACTGATGGCGCGGTACTGCTCACGGCCACCCTCGACGCGATCGAGGACGACGCAGTCGCGCCGGTGCCGCAGCCCGAGGAAGGCATCTCCTTGGCGCCGAAGCTCACCCCTGAGGACGCAAAGGTGGTCTGGACCCGGCCCGCAGTCGTGGTCGATCGGCGGATACGAGGTTGCACTCCTGAGCCCGGCGCGTGGACGACATTTCGCGGCGAGCGGCTCGGCCTAGGACCGGTTGTGCCGGTCGACCAGCCGACGGAGGCCGGACGGCCGCTGGCGCCCGGTGAGCTGCTCGATCTTGGAAAGCAGGGCGTGCTGGTCGGCACCGGGAGCGGGCCGGTGCGGCTGGGCAAAGTGCGCCCGGCCGGGAAACCGGACCGCGATGCCATGGAATGGGCCCGGGGGGGGCGGCTCGCGCCCGGCGAGTCGCTCGGGTGACGCCCGCCCCGACCCGTCAGATCACGGCCGACCCGGCGCGTCAGCTGGCGGCGCAGGTCGTGCTGGCGGTCGAGCAACAGGAGGCGTACTCAAACCTGCTGCTGCCACGGTTGCTCCGTGAGCGCAAGCTGGCTCCAACCGACGCGGCATTCGCAACGGAGCTCACCTATGGCTCGCTGCGCTGGCAGGGCGTGCTCGACGCGGTCATCGCCTCAGCTGCCGGGCGGGAGGTATCAGCACTGGAACCGGGCGTAAGGGCCGCGCTGCGGCTCGGCGCATATCAGCTGCTGCACACCCGGGTACCGCCGCACGCCGCGGTATCGACCACCGTTGACCTGACCAAGGTCATCGCAGGGCATCGGCCAGCGGGACTGGTCAATGCCGTGATGCGCAAGGTGAGCCAGCGCGACTGGACGCAGTGGGTCGCCGCACTCGCGCCCGCTGATCCGGTCGGCGCGGTCGCGTTCACCCACGGCTATCCGACGTGGGTGGCGGCTGCGCTGCTGGACGCCCTCGGTGGGGACATGGGCGAGCTCGAGCGAGCAATCGCGGCCGACCGTCCGTCCACGCACCTGCTGGCGCGGCCGAGCGAGATGTCCCGTGACGAGCTGCTGAGAGTCGCCGGCGAAGGAGCGACCGCCGGGCCGTTCTCGCCGTACGCCGTGCATCTCGCGGGTGGTGATCCTGGCCGGATCGCCGCGGTGCGTGAGGGACGAGCGCGGGTTCAGGACGAAGGCAGCCAGCTCGTCGCCCTCGCGTTGACTCGCGCCGCTGTCGAGGGCAGTGATCGGCACTGGCTGGACAGCTGCGCCGGACCGGGCGGCAAGTCGAGCTTGCTCGCGGCTCTGCTGCCAGACGGCGCATCACTGCTGGCCAACGAGCTCCAGGTCCACCGTGCGGCGCTCGTGCGTCGAGGGCTCTCGGGTACCGCTGCGAGGGTCGTCGCTGCGGATGCCACGCGACCGCCTTGGCGGTCGGACTTCTTCGACCGGGTGCTCGCCGACGTTCCGTGCAGTGGGCTGGGTGCGCTTCGACGCCGACCGGAAGTGCGCTGGCGCAGGCAGCCCGAGGACATCGAGCGCATCGTCCCGTTGCAACGTGCACTGCTCGACAGCGCCGCCTCGTCCGCCCGGGCCGGTGGCCTGATCGCCTACGTCACGTGCTCGCCGCACCGCGCGGAGACCGAGGAGGTGGTTGCTTCGGTAGTGGCGTCACGCGGCGACCTCGAGCCGATCGACGCAAGACCGCTGCTCCACGGCGTGCCGGAGCTGGGCAGCGGACCGACAGTGCAGCTGTGGCCTCACCGCCACGGCACCGACGCGATGTTCCTCGCGCTGCTTCGACGCCGCTAGTCGTCTTCGGTGCCGTTTCGCTGCCGGGATCAGATCGGGGTCGACGACTAAACTCAGGTGTCCTGACCCGTCGTGAAGGTGAGTCGATTGCAGATCGCTCCGAGCATTCTCTCGGCTGACTTCACGCGCCTTGCTGACGAGGTCGCGGTTATTGGCGACGCCGCCGACTGGGTGCACGTAGACGTGATGGACAACCACTTCGTGCCGAACCTCACGTTCGGGCTGGGGATGGTCGAGGCGTTGCTCAAGCAAACGGCGCTGCCGCTCGACTGCCACCTCATGATCGACGAGCCGGACCGTCACGCGCCGGCCTATGCCGAGGCGGGCGCTCAGAGCGTGACCTTTCATGCCGAGGCCGCCGCCGCACCGGTGCGGCTGGCGCGCATCCTGCGATCAGCCGGCGCCCGCGCGGGGCTGGCGATCCGGCCGGCAACGTCGATCGAGCCGTACGCCGACCTGCTTCCGGAGATCGACACGGTGCTCGTCATGACGGTCGAGCCAGGCTTCGGTGGGCAGGCCTTCCTCGACGTCATGCTGCCGAAGATCCGTCGCGCCAGGGAGCTCGTCCGCGAGGGCGAGCACGCCGTGTGGGTGCAGGTCGACGGCGGCGTCGATGCCGACACGATCGAGCGGTGCGCGGAAGCCGGTGCCGATGTCTTCGTCGCGGGCTCCGCGGTGTACGGGCGAGACGATCCGGCCGGCGCGGTGCGTCAGCTGCGCGAGGCAGCGGTTCGTGCGGGCTCGGCCGCCTGGTGGGCCGCCGACTAGGCCGATTTGCGGCGCGGTCTGCTGGCGAGCGTGCACAATGGGTGCGCAAGCCCGCGCGCTCCGGGATCGGTGAAAATCCGAACCGGCGGTGATGAAGCAGCCCGCATGGGGTGCCTCGAAGCCCGCGACCCGGCCGAAGCCATCGGCCGGTGGACCTGGTGAGACTCCAGGGCCGACGGTGAGAGTCCGGATGAGAGGAAGCGCGCGAACGTCACCCGACGGGTGCCGTCGCGAAGATCAAGCAATACTGCGACGCGCCTCGCGGGTCCTGTCGTTCGCGTCTCCTCGTCCCGGTCCGCCGGTCGACCGGAGGAGAGGCAATGGCAACCGCCGCCGAGACCGCTGCGATGCGTCGCGCGATCGAGGTGGCCCAGGCTGCTCTGGGCACGACGAACCCCAACCCCGCGGTCGGTGCCGTCGTCCTCGGCCGCGACGGGGACGTGGTCGGCGAGGGGGCGACGGCGCCGATCGGCGGACCTCACGCGGAGGTCGTTGCTCTCGCGGCGGCGGGCGAGCGGGCCGCTGGTGGCTGCCTGGTGGTCACCCTTGAGCCGTGCGCCCATCACGGACGGACCGGACCATGCACGGATGCGATCGTGGCCGCCGAGGTCCGGCGCGTGGTCTATGCAGTCGGTGACCCCCACGACATCGCAGGTGGCGGCGGACGGCGCCTCGGTGATGCCGGCTTGGACGTCGAGTCCGGTTTGCTGGCTGCGGAAGCAACGGTCGATTTGGAGCCGTGGTTGTCGGCGGTTCGCCGCGGCCGGCCTTTCGTGACCTGGAAGTACGCCGCGACACTCGACGGCCGGACCGCCGCGGCCGATCGGACGAGTCGGTGGATCAGCGGCGAGGAGTCCCGCGCCGACGTACACGTGCTGCGGGCGCGCTCAGACGCCGTCGTGGTGGGCATCGGGACGGTCCTAGCCGACGATCCGGCGCTGACCGCCCGCGGTCCCGCCGTGGCCAGGCAGCCGCTTCGCGTCGTGGTCGACAGTGATGCGCGCACCCCGACCGGGGCGAAGGTCCTCGACGATGCCGCGAAGACGCTGATCGCGGTCGCGGTCGACGCCCCTGGTGGTCGCCGCGAGGCACTTCGTGCCGCAGGGGCTGAGCTCGTCGAGCTGCCACGCTCGTCTTCGGGTGTCGACCTCCAAGGTTTGCTCGACGAGCTTCGCGTGAGAGAGCGGCACCTCGTGCTGCTCGAAGGCGGTGCCACGTTGGCGGCTGGTTTCCTGCAGCGGGAGCGCGTCGACCGGGTCGTCGCCTACATCGCGCCGGCATTGCTCGGCGAAGGCGCTCCGGTCGTCGGAGCCTTCGGAGTGTCGACGATCACCGATGCCGCGCGTCTTGAGCTACGCGGTGTCTCGGCGCTAGGTGATGACGTGCGGATCGTGGCGGATGTCCGACGCGGCGGAGGGAACTGATGTTCACCGGAATCGTCGAGGATCTCGGCTCTATCGAAGCAATCGAGGATCTGGCCGACGCGGTTCGGCTCACCGTCCAGGGCGTGCTGCTCGAGGGCTTGGCGGGCGGCGAGTCAGTCGCTGTGAACGGCGTCTGCCTGACGGTCGCGGACATCCACCACTCAGGATTCACCGCGGACGTCATGCAGGAGACGCTGCGGCGTACGTCGCTCGGGACGTTGGGTGTCGGCTCCCGGGTCAACCTCGAAAGGTCCGTGACCCCGACGACTCGGCTGGGCGGGCACATCGTGCAGGGCCACGTCGACGGGGTCGCGACGGTGGTGGCGACTAGGACCTCGGAGCATTGGCGGGAGGTCGACCTCGAAGTACCCGCCGAGCTGGTGCGCTACGTCGTGGAAAAGGGATCGATTGCGCTCGACGGGGTGAGCCTCACGGTTGCGTCCATCACCGGCCCGGTAGTCAGGGTCAGCCTGATTCCCGAGACGCTCTCGCGCACCACGTTCGGCGCGCGAGAGACGGGAGACGCCGTCAACGTCGAGGTGGACGTGCTCGCAAAGTACGTCGAGCGACTGCTCACGGTGAGGGAGTCTTCATGAGCTCGTCGGGTCACCAGCCGATGATCGGCTTCAGCGATGTCGAGCGAGCGATCGCCGACATTGCCGCGGGCAAGGCGGTGATCGTGGTTGATGACGCCGATCGTGAGAACGAGGGCGACCTGATCTTCGCCGCTGAGATGGCGACGCCGGAGCTCGTCGCCTTCATGGTCCGCTACACGTCCGGCTACATCTGCGTGCCCTTGACCGAGACCGACTGCGACCGGTTGGACCTCCCGCCGATGCACCACACCAACCAGGACCGCCGCGGCACGGCGTACGCCGTGACCGTCGACCTCCGCGAAGGCACCAGCACGGGCATCTCGGCGCACGACCGGGCCCTCACGATGCGTGCCCTCGCCGACCCGACGTCGACTGCGGCGGACTTCACCCGCCCCGGACACGTCGTGCCGTTGCGTGCCAAGGGTGGTGGCGTCCTGCGGCGCGCCGGGCACACCGAGGCGACGATCGATCTGTGCCGGCTCGCCGGGCTTCGTCCCGCGGGCGTCCTGTGCGAGATCGTGAGTGAGAAGGACGTCGAGGGAATGGCGCGCCTCGACGAGCTCGAGGTGTTCGCCGCTGAGCACGACCTGGCCCTGATCGCGATCGCCGATCTGATCGCCTACCGGCGGCGTACCGAGAGTCAGGTCGAGCTGGTCGCCGAGGCGCGCATCCCGACGAACTACGGCGACTTCCGAGCGGTCGGGTTCCGCAGCATGGTCGATGGCATCGAGCATGTCGCGCTGGTGCGAGGTGACATCGGCGACGGCGAGGACGTCCTGGTGCGGGTGCACTCGGAGTGTCTGACCGGTGACGTGTTCGGCAGCCGGCGATGCGACTGCGGTCCTCAGCTCGACGCCGCGATCGCGGCTGTCGGCGCGGAGGGCCGGGGGGTGGTGCTGTATGTCAGGGGCCACGAAGGCCGCGGCATCGGACTGATGCACAAGCTGCAGGCCTACCAGCTCCAGGACGAGGGCCAGGACACCGTCGACGCCAACGTGTCGCTCGGCCTCCCTGCCGATGGCCGGGACTACGGCACCGGCGCGCAGATCCTCGCGGACCTGGGCGTGCGCTCGATGCGGTTGCTCACCAACAACCCGGACAAGCGTGCAGGCCTTGAGGGCCACGACCTGACGATCCTCGCGCGGGTGCCGCTGCCGGTGCGCGTCACGCCCGAGAACCTGCGCTACCTGACCACCAAGCGGGACCGGATGGGTCACGACATCCCGGGGCTGCCTGCGGTCGATGAGGAGGTCACCGAGGCAAGTGCCGATGCCTTGCCGGCCGCGGTTGCCGAGCGAGCTGCCCGAGCCGAGCCGGACATCTACCGAACCGCGGCGCGGATGGCGTACGCCTTGTCGCCGTTCGCGCTGCCTGTCGAGGTCCAGGAGACGGAGGTCACCCCGTGAGTGGCAAAGGCGCCCCCGCCGAGGCGGTTGCCGACGGTCGCGGGCTGCGGGTCGCGGTGGTGGCGGCACGGTGGCATGCGGAGATCACCGACGCGCTCGTGGCGGGCTCGCTGCGGGGGCTCGAGGCTGTAGGTGTCGCCGACCCCTACGTCTGCCGGGTGCCGGGTGCGTTTGAGCTCCCGGTCGTGGTGGGGGCACTCGCGAAGCAAGAGTGGGACGCGGTAGTCGCCCTCGGTGTCGTCGTACGTGGCGGCACTCCTCACTTCGAGTACGTCTGCGCGGCCGCGACCGACGGGTTGTCACGGATCGCGACGGAAACGGGTGTCCCAGTAGGATTTGGGTTGCTGACCTGCGACACGATGGAGCAGGCGCTCGACCGGGCGGGCCTGCCGGAATCGAGCGAGGACAAGGGACGGGAGGCCGCAATGGCTGCGGTCGAGATGGCGCTGGTGCTGCGGGAGATCCGCGGTGCTCACCATGCTCCGGCGGACGGTCGCTGACCGGTTCGCCGCAGTCTCACGTCCACCCTGTCCAACGTCTCCTGAAAGGCCACAATCGTGCTTTCGCTCGTCCTGCCCAAGGGCTCGCTCGAGAAAGCGACGCTCGAGCTGTTCGACGCCTCGGACCTCGCGGTGCGCCGCGGATCGGACCGTGACTACCGCGCCGGGATCGACGATCCGCGCGTCGACCGGGTGATGTTCCTGCGCCCCCAAGAGATCCCGCGCTATGTCGAGGAAGGCCTGTTCGACCTCGGCATCACCGGCCGTGACTGGATTGCGGAGACCGCCGCCAACGTCGAGACGGTCTGCGAGCTCCAGTACTCCAAGGCCACGTCCAACCCGGTGCGGATCATCCTGGCGGTGCCCGCCGACCACCCTGCGCAGACCGGCGCCGAGCTCGGGGACGGCACTCGGGTCTCCACGGAGTACCCCGAGCTGACGCGCCGCTTCTTCAACGACGCGGGCGTCAAGGCGGTCATCGTCCCGTCGTACGGCGCAACCGAGGCGAAGGTCCCCGACATCGTCGACGCGATCGTCGACGTGACGGAGACGGGCTCGTCGCTGCGCGCGCACGGGTTGCGGATCATCGAGACGCTGCTGACCTCGCGCACTGAGCTCGTGGCCAACCCGGCGTCGTACGCCGACCCGGAGAAGCGGGCCGCGATGGAGGACATCGCGCTGCTGCTGCAGGGCGCGATCCGGGCGCGCGGAACGGTCTATCTGATGCTCAACGTGGACGCGGACAACCTCAACGCGGTGCTGGAGCAGCTGCCGTCGATGAGCTCGCCGACGCAGACCACGCTCGCGGGCGGCGGATACGCGCTGGGCACGGTCGTCCCCAAGCTGGGCATCAACACGCTGATCCCCGCGCTCAAGGCCGCGGGAGCAAGAGACATCCTCGAGCTCCCGATAGCCAAAATCGTCGAGTAACCCGCCGATAACCCGTCGATAACCCGCCGAGGCCAACCTTTTCGGTCCCTCAAGGGCCTGTGAAAGACCAAAAAGGTTGGCCTCGGCGGCTCGTACGGTGCGCTGCTAGGCTCTCTCTCGCGACCGGCGGGTGTTAGTTGCCCGTCGTGCAAGCGGAGCCTCAACTCCCACCCGCCTCGATCCCCGGATTGACGGGTCTTCGGTCGCTCGGGCGCCGGTGGCATCTGCCTCCGGGGGCCGGGTTCGCCGTCGTCGTCGAGGCCTCGCATGCGTGTCGTGCGGGGCCTTCGTGGTGGAGACCCCGGGTCAACCGTTGGCCACAGTGGAGGTCCCATCAGCGTCGAACCCCGTATCAACGACCGGATCCGCGTCCCCGAGGTGCGGCTGGTCGGTCCTAACGGCGAGCAGGTCGGCATCGTCGCCATCGGCGACGCGCTGCGACTGGCACAGGAAGCCGATCTCGACCTCGTCGAGGTCGCGGCCGAAGCCCGTCCGCCGGTCTGCAAGCTCATGGACTACGGCAAGTGGAAGTACGAGAACGCGCAGAAAGCGCGGGAGGCGCGACGTAACCAGTCGCACACGATCATCAAGGAGATGAAGCTTCGGCCGAAGATCGATCCGCACGACTACGAGACCAAGAAGGGTCACGTAGTGCGGTTCCTCAAGGCCGGCGACAAAGTCAAGATCACGATCATGTTCCGCGGTCGCGAGCAGTCACGCCCCGAGCTGGGCTTCCGGCTGTTGCAGCGGTTGGCGGGAGACGTCGAGGAGCTGGGGTACGTCGAAGCGTCACCCAAGCAGGATGGCCGAAACATGATCATGGTCATGGCCCCGCACCGAAAGCACCAAACGCAGCCAGCGCGCCCGCGCCGGGCCGAATCCGCGACGGACACCGACGTGGAGACCGAGCCCGAGGCGAGCGAGCAGGCCACCGCGTAGCACCGACAACGAGCTAGGAGACGAGGCAGCAATGCCCAAGATGAAGACGCACAGCGGATCGAAGAAGCGGTTCCGCGTCACCGGTAGCGGCAAGCTCATGCACCGGCGCGCCAACCGCAACCACCTGCTGGAGCACAAGCCGACCAAGCGCACCCGCCGGCTCGACAACGAGCAGGTGCTGGCGCCGGCCGACGCCAAGAAGATCAACAAACTGCTCGGTCGGTAGTCCGCCTGCTCAAGGCGCCCCGCTATTTGGTGCGAAGCGCCCTCGTCGTTCCCTTCCGGCTCAGCCGGTCCTAGTCGTCAAGGAGAGTTCCCGTGGCACGGGTCAAGCGGGCGGTCAACGCCCACAAGAAGCGTCGCGTTGTCCTCGAGCGTGCAAGTGGCTACCGCGGCCAGCGCTCGCGGATGTACCGCAAGGCGAAGGAGCAGATGCTCCACTCGCTCAACTACTCCTACCGCGACCGGCGCGCGCGCAAGGGTGACTTCCGCCAGTTGTGGATCCAGCGCATCAACGCGGCTGCTCGAGCCAATGGGATGACCTACAACCGGTTCATCCAGGGCATCAAGGCAGCCGGCGTCGAGGTCGATCGCAAGCATCTCGCAGAGCTTGCCGTCTCCGACGAGGCGGCATTCGCGGCGCTGGTCGTGCTCGCGCGGGCATCACTGCCCGCTGCGGGGAGTGCCTCCGGTTCAGCCGCGTAGCGGCTGATGGCGCCAGGCACGCCCGGCGCGATCGACTCGCCGCAAAACGCGCGGATCGTCGCAGCTCGCGCGCTGCGGTCCACGCGTGGTCGGCGTGACTCCGGTGCGTTCCTGGTGGAAGGCCCGCACGCGATCGGTACGGCGCTCGGGGCGTCGTGCGCGGTTCGTGAGGTGTTCGTCACCGACGTGGCTGCGGATCGCGACGTCGCGCTGATGCGCGACTTCGCCCGCCACGGGGTGACAGTGCACACCGTCACCGATCGCGCGCTTCGAGCGATCGTGGAAACCGTCACCCCGCAGGGGATGGTCGCGGTGGTCGACATCCCGGTTGGGCCGGAGATCCCCAAGGCGCCCCGCCTCGCGGTCGTTCTTGACCGCTGTGCGGATCCGGGCAACGCCGGCACGGTGATCCGGACCGCGGATGCCGCCGGCGTCGACGCGGTGGTCCTCGGCGCCGGCTCGGTCGACGTCTGGTCGGGAAAGTGCGTGAGAGCGAGCGCCGGAAGCGTGTTCCACCTTCCGCTGTCGACCGCGCATTCCACGGTCGATGCGATCGCCGACCTTCGGCAGCGCGGCTGCCAGATCCTCGCAACGGCCGCCGACGGCGATTTCGACCTCGACGAGCTCGTCTCGTCCAGCACGCTCTCCGGTCCGACCGCATGGGTCTTCGGCAGCGAGGCCCACGGCCTCGCTGCCGACCTGCTGGCACTCGCCGACGGCGTGGTGCGGATCCCGATCCACGGTCGGGCCGAAAGTCTCAACCTCGGCGCCGCGGCCGCAATCTGCCTGTACTCCTCGGCGCGAGCGCAACGAGCGGTAACGGCCTGACCGGCAAGCGCGGTTCGTCGCCGACGACGCAGCCGCCCGGCAGACGTCCTAGGCTCGCCGGTGAGCACGAAGGAGGCGGGGACGTGCCTGAGCGGGATGGGGACGGTTCGGTCTACGACGCGCTGCCGGACGGCGTCGTCGTGGCTGATGCCGGTGGTGTCGTCGTCGACGTCAACCTGGCCGCCCGGCGCATCCTCGGCGACAGCGACTGGGTCGGCCGCCAGCTCGGGGACGTGCTGCCACTCATCGATCCGCAGGGCCGCGACTGGTGGGCATGCTCCCGGCCGTACGACGGACTGTCATCGCGAGTCCGCCAGCCGGAGCGCTGGCTCACGCTGACCCGTGAGGGCCAGCCGGAACAGACCGTTCTCGTCACGGCGTCCTACATGCGAGGTCCCGATCGCAAGGTGGACTCGGTGGTCGTGTCATTGCGTGACACGAGCGCGCGAACGCGTAGCGAGCGAAGTGGCGCCGAGCTGGTGTCCGTTGTCGCACACGAGCTTCGCTCGCCGCTCACCGGAGTCAAAGGATTCACCGCAACGCTGCTCAACAAGTGGGAGCGCTTCACCGACGAGCAGCGACTCCACATGCTAAGGACGATCAATGCCGATGCCGACCGGCTGACCAGGCTGATCAGTGAGCTTCTCGACGTGTCTCGTATCGAGTCGGGTCGGCTCGAGCTGCACAAGCAGCTGGTCGACCTGCCGGATCTTGTGGAGCGAGACATCGCGGGCAGGGTGGCGGCCGGCGAGGAGGAGACCCGGTTCGTCGTACAGAGCGCTCAGGTTCCGCAGGTCTGGGCCGACCCCGACAAGGTCCGCCAGGTCGTCGGCAACATCGTGGAGAACGCGCTTCGGCACGGTTCCGGGACGGTGACGATCCGACTCAGCTCGGAGGGTGATGGCACCCGGGTCAGTGTCAGCGACGAGGGCGAAGGCATCGCGGCGGAGGCACTGCCTCGAATCTTCACGAAGTTCTGGCGGGATGCGCGACGTGGTGGCACCGGCCTGGGTCTGTTCATCGCGAAGGGGATCGTCGAGGCGCATGGCGGCGTGATCGAGGCGGGCCGCGCCGACAGTGGTGGCGCTTCGATCGGGTTCGCACTGCCCGTCGGCGTGCCCGCACACCCGGAGGGCTGAGGCTCGGCCGCCGACGACGCGATCTCCTTCACCGGCGTTTCCAAGACGTTCCGCCAAGACTCTGGCGAGGTCGTTGTGCTCGACGACCTGAGCCTCTCGGTACGCCGCGGCGAGTTCGTCACCCTCATCGGTCCGAGCGGCTGCGGCAAGACGACCTTGCTGCGTCTCGCAGCGGGTTTGCTCACGCCCGACTGCGGCGACGTCTCGTTGCTGGGGACGTCTGTCGCCGAGGCAACAGCTGACAAACGAATCGGCTTCGTTCCGCAGTCACCCGCCCTCCTGCCATGGCGCACGGTGCTGGACAACGTGATGTTGCCGTTGCAGGTGAACCGATCGGTCCGACCCGAGGTGGAGTCGGACCCGGTCGGCCTGCTGACCGCGCTCGGCCTTGGAGATGCTCTGGACCGCAAGCCGCGCGAGCTCTCCGGTGGGATGCAGCAGCGGGTCGCGATCGCACGCGCGTTCGTCTTCGATCCGCCGGTGCTGCTGATGGACGAGCCATTCGCGGCGGTCGACGAGCTCACCCGAGAGACGCTTCGGCACGAGCTGCTCAGTGTCTGGCAGGCGAGTCAGAAGACTGTTCTCTTTGTGACGCACTCCGTCGCAGAGGCGGTCTATCTGTCGGATCGAGTGGTGGTGATGTCGGCTGTCACCCACGGGGTGCAGCGAGTGCTCGACATCCCGCTCACGCGACCACGAGATGACCTGGTTGAGACGACCGGCGACTTTCTCGACCTGGAGCGAGCGCTGCGCCTGGAGCTTCGAGCCGGATCCCGGGCTGCCTGATGGACGCCGAGTCATCGGCCTCGCGCGCACGTCAGGTCGCCGCGGGACTGCGGGTGGGCTACTGGCTCCCGCCTGCGCTGGCGGTCGCCGCGCTGGTGCTGGCCTGGCAGGTCTACGCGGCGCGCCACCCGTACGTCCTGCCGCGGTTGTCGAAGATCGGATCGCAGCTGCAGGCCCGCCCGGAGCTATTTGCTCGCAACGCTCTCACCACGCTTGAAGAGGCGCTCGTAGGAGCCGCGTGCGGCATGGGCGCGGCGTTCATCCTCGCCGTCCTGATGTTCTACGTGCGAGTCATCGAACGCGCCATCATGCCGCTCGCCGTCGTTCTCAACGTGACGCCGCTCGTAGCAGTAGCTCCGGCGCTCGTCGTCGCGTTCGGCTTCGGAATGACGCCCAAGTACGTCATCGCCTCGCTGCTGGTCTTCTTCCCGTTTCTGGTCAACGCACTGGCCGGACTGCGGGCGGTCGACCCGCGAGCGCTCGATGTGCTGACCACGCTGCACGCGAGCCGCGCGGAGGTGCTCTGGCGGTTGCGGCTGCCAAGTAGCCTTCCTTATCTCTTCGCCGCCGGCCGGATCTGCATGCCGCTCAGCCTGATCGGCGCAGTGGTCGCGGAGTTCGTCGCTGCTGGCGACGCGAAGGGGCTGGGGACACTCGTCGTGACGGCCTCGTCGCTGGGAGACCTCGGCAAGGTCTATGCCGCGGTTGTTGTTCTGGCTCTCCTGGGGGTGGCGATGTTCGGGTTCGTCGTCGTGCTGCAACGCGTGGTGCTCGGCCGGTTCGGCCCCGACGACTCGGCAGGTGCCTGATGCGTGTGACGGCCGCCGGTCGCTTCGCTGCGGCCGGAGTGCTCGCGTGCGCCGTGCTCGCCGGCTGCAGCGGCAGCTCTGGCAGTGGGCAATCGGGAAAAGGGCTTCTCGGCGCAGCGCAGTGTGCCGCCAACCGGTCCGCCGGCACGATCACCTACGTCTCGCCGTTCGGCTTCGATGCCTCCGCGGGCATCATCGAGGTCTTCGCCGCGGACAAACTCGGGTACTTCAAGGACCTCTGCCTCAGCGTGCACATCGTGACGAGCGCGCCGAACTCAGCGGCCTCCGTCTCGAACGGGACGGCTACGACCACGAGCACCGGCTCCGCTGCCGACTTCCTCGTCCTTGCCTCGAACGGCTCGCACGTCACGGCCGTCGCGACGTACGGCAACACGTCGGACTACTGCATCATCACCCGTCCCGAGTTCTCCACGCTTAAGCAGCTCGAGGGCCACACGCTGGGCTACCACTTCGTGCAGGAGGCACCCGACCTGGAGATGCTGCGCGCGGCCGGGGTCGACCTCAAGAAGGTCAAGCTCGTCAACACCCCCAGCTTCGACCCGAACCAGATCGTGCAGGGCAAGCTCGACTCGGTCGGTTGCTACCAGTCGAACGAGCCGCTCACACTGCGCGCGGAGCACGCGAAGTTCCACGAGTTCACGCCGTCACAGTTCGGCGTATCGGGCACCTACAACGTGGTGTTCTTCAACACCGGCTTTCTCACCGCCCACCGCGACACTGCGCAGGACTTCATGCGTGCCGACCTCCACGCTTTCGACTACTGCGAGGCACACGAGTCCGCATGCATCAAGATCGAGCAGGGCTACGCGAGCGCCGTAGGCGCCGACTTCGACGTGGCACACGAGAGCCAGGTATGGCACCTCGAGGCGGCCCTGTCCAAGCAGCACACCTTGCCCGGCAAGGGGATCGGGGTGCAGTCGTACGCCGAGTGGCATCCCGAGGCCAACGAGGTGCGGCAGTTCGGCCTCGCGCCGTCCGTCCCGGCGCTAGCAAAGGTCGAGGACACGGCGCTCGTCGCGTCCCTGTATCGCGGCGACCGCCTGACCTGGCCGTAGCGCCTCTTTAGACTCGACTCCGAGCGAAACGACATGTCCGGACCCAACGACTCGTACGACCCCAAGGAAGTGGCTGCGCTGTCTGACGACGCTCTGTCGAGCGCGGTGCAGTCGGCGGTCGCCACCTTCCGGGACGCCAGCGATCTCGACGCCCTTGCCGCTGCGCACGCCGCTCATCTCGGACCACGTTCTGCGATCGCGCTCGCGCGGCGCGAGCTCGGCGCGCTGCCGCCCCAGGCTCGGGCCGATGCCGGGCGACGCGTCAACGAGGCACTCCAGGCAGCGACAGCGGAGTACCACGAGCGGCTTGCGGTGCTGGAGCGTGACCGGGACGAGCGCGTCCTGGTCGAGGAGGCAGTAGACGTCACGCTGCCGTGGGACCGACGACCCGCCGGCGGCCGCCATCCGCTGACCCTGATCCAGGAGCGGGTCGCCGACGTATTCGTGGCGATGGGATGGGAGATCGCGGAAGGGCCGGAGGTCGAAGCCGCCTGGTACAACTTCGACGCCCTGAACATCCCGCCGGCCCACCCCGCTCGGGAGACCCAGGACACGTTGTGGGTGGATCCGCCGGAGGCGGGGGTGCTGCTACGGACGCAGACCTCACCGGTGCAGATTCGCTCGCTGCTCGCGCGCGGAGCGCCCTGTTACGTCGCCGTGCCCGGCCGGGTGTACCGCCAAGAGGCGCTCGACGCCACGCATAGCGCCGTCTTCCACCAGCTCGAGGGGCTCGCCGTCGACGAAGGCCTGACCATGGGCGACCTTCGCGGCACGTTGGACGCGCTGGCCCGCGCGCTGTTCGGCTCCGACCTGCGCACCCGGCTGCGACCGGACCACTACCCGTTCACCGAGCCGTCTGCGGACGTCGACCTGCTGTGCTGGGTGTGCCACGGCACGTCAACCGAGCCGGGTGCTCCAGCCTGCAAGACCTGCCGGTCAGAGGGCTGGGTGGAGTGGGGCGGTAGCGGCATGGTGCACCCGGTCGTGCTGGCGTCGGCCGGCATCGACCCGGAGCGCTACACCGGCTTCGCGTTCGGCATGGGGCTGGAGCGGACGTTGATGTCGCGGCACGACATGTCCGACATCCGCGACCTGGTCGAGGGCGACATACGGGTCACCGCTGCGTTGGGACGTGAGGAGTAGTGCTCGTACCGATCTCCTGGCTGCGGGATTACGTCGACCTGCCCGAGGTCTCGTCTCGGGATGTCGCTGACCGTCTCACCGCTGCCGGCCTGCAGGTCGAGCGAGTGGATCGGCTCGGTGAGGGCATCGAAGGCGTCGTTGTCGCCAAGGTGCTTGCGATCGAGGAGCTGGCCGAGTTCAAGAAGCCGATCCGGTGGGTGACTCTTACGGACGGCTCCGACGAACGGCAGGTGATCTGCGGCGCGACCAACTTCGCAGTCGGTGACGTCGTTGCGTATGCGCGGCCGCCGGCGATGCTGCCTGGCGGCTTCCGGATCGAGGCGCGCGAGGCGTACGGCCATACCTCCGACGGCATGATCTGCTCCGGCCGCGAGCTGGCCATCTCCGACGACCACAGCGGCATCCTCGTGCTCGACCCCGATCTCGACCTCGGTGCCGACGCCGTCGACGCCATGGGCTTGCGGGACGACGTGCTCGACATCTCGATCAACCCTGACCGCGGCTATGCGCTGTCGGTGCGAGGCGTCGCCCGCGAGGTTGCAATCGCCTACGACGTCGCGTTCCGTGATCCCGCGGCACTCGGGCTCACTGCGACGAGCGCGGGCTACGACGTCCGGATCGAAGCACCCGACGGCTGCGACCGATACCTGGCGATCTCACTCGATGATCTCGACGTGACAGTCGCATCGCCGGCATGGCTGCAACGTCGGTTGGTGCTCGCCGGGATGCGGCCGATCTCGCTGATGGTCGACGTCACCAACTACGTCATGCTCGCCGTCGGTCAGCCCACCCATGCATTCGATCGCGCGAAGCTTCGCGGGCCGATCGTCGTACGCCGTGCGGCTGCGGGGGAGCGGCTGCGGACCCTCGACGGTGTCGACCGCGAGCTCGACGCGCGTGACCTGCTGATCACCGACGACAGCGGCCCGATCGCGCTCGCCGGAGTCATGGGTGGCGAGGCGACGGAGATCACGGCCATGACTCGAGAGGTTCTCCTCGAGTCGGCGCACTTCGAGCCGACGACAGTGGCCTACACGGCGCGCCGTCATCGATTGGGCTCGGAAGCCTCTCGTCGCTTCGAGCGAGGCGTCGACCGGGACCTGGCTCCAGCCGCTGCCGAGCTGGCTGCGTCGCTTCTCACCGAGCTCGGCGCGGCGCGCCGCGGCGGTGCCGTCACCGACGTCGACCAGCGCCCCGCGCCGGAGCGGATCGAGCTCGACCCCACGTTGCCCGGCCGGGTCGCAGGCGTCGCCTACTCGACCGAGACCGTCATCAAGCGACTCACCCAGGTCGGGTGTGTTGTTGAGCAGTCACCGCGAGCGCTTTCGGTGGCACCGCCGTCGTGGCGACCTGACCTGCGAATCCCGGTCGACCTGGTCGAAGAGGTCGTACGCCTCGAGGGGTACGTCCACCTGCCGTCGACGTTGCCGCGTGCGACGGCAGGTGCCGGGCTCACCCACCGCCAGCGGCTGCGCCGGGTGCTCAGCCGGGCGTTGGCGGCGGACGGCTTCGTCGAGGTGCTGTGCTCGCCGTTCGTCGGCGCGGAGACCGCTGAGCAGCTGGGGCTGGACGCGGGGGATGCGCGGATCCCGTCGGTACGAATCGCGAACCCGGTGTCGAACACGGAGCCGTTTCTTCGTACCTCTCTGCTGCCCGGTCTGTTCGCCGCGGTTGCGCGCAATGTCGGACGCGGCCTGCTCGATGTCGCGCTCTTTGAGACCGGTCCGGTGTTCCGCGCGCGAGACGCGGCGCCTGCGCCTGAGCTCGCCGCGGGTCGCCGCCCGGATGACGCTGCGCTGGCCGCGCTCGACGCTGCGTTGCCGGACCAGCCAAGCCGCGTGGGCGTCGTGCTCGCCGGTCACCGGGAACCCGCGGGCTGGTGGGGACAGGGCAGACCCGAGCTGTGGGCGGATGCGATCGAGGCGGCGCGTTCGCTGGGTCGCGCGCTCGGTGTGACGATCGAGGTCTCGGCCGATCCACACGCCCCGTTTCATCCCGGCAGGTCCGCGGCGCTGACCATCGATGGGCAGCTCGTGGGTCACGCCGGTGAACTGCACCCCCGCGTGGTTGCGGCATTCGACCTTCCGCCGCGGACCAGCGCCGCCGAGCTGTCGCTGGATGCGTTGCTCGATGCCGCGCATCCCGTCGCGGCTGCCCCGATCGTCTCAGCTTTTCCCGCCGCGACGATCGACATCGCCGTGACGGTCCCTTCCACCGTCGCCGCGTCGGATCTCGAGGCCGCCCTGAGCGCCGGAGCCGGCGCGCTCCTCGAGTCGATCCGGCTGTTCGACGTCTACACCGGCGGGCAGGTCGAGGCCGGCCGCAAGTCGATGGCGTTCGCACTCAGGCTGCGCGCGGACGACCGCACCCTCACCGCCGAGGATGCGACCGAGGTACGCGACGCCGCCGTCGCCGAGGCCGCGGCGAGGCTCGGAGCGGTGCTGCGGGCCTGACCCGTTCCGTATAGTCACTCGCCTGTCTGCATGATCATGCAGTACGCTGGGGCGCATGGGCATCCGGACCGCCGTCGTCGGGGCGAGCGGCTACTCGGGCGGCGAACTGCTTCGGCTGCTCGACACCCACCCGAGCCTCGAGGTCGGTGCGCTGGTCGCCGGCGGCAACGCCGGGCGACGGTTGGGTGAGCTGCACCCGCACCTGGTGGCCCTTGCGGACCGCGTCCTGCTCGATACGTCGGCGGCGGAGCTTGCGGACTGCGAGCTGGTCTTTCTCGCGTTGCCCCACGGTGCGACGCCGCAGATCGTCGCCAACCTCGCCACGGACGCCTACATCGTCGACATCGGCGCCGACTACCGGCTCGCTGACCCCGCCGACTGGCAGCGGTGGTACGGCGGTGACCATCCCGGCACCTGGGTCTACGGCCTGCCGGAGCTGTCGGGCGCGCGTCAGCAGATAGCGGGCGCCCACAAGGTGGCCAATCCGGGTTGCTATGCCACTGCCGTGCAGCTCGCTCTCGCGCCGCTCCTCGCTGCGAAGCTCGTCGAGCCGACGGACATCGTCGTGGTGGCCGGCAGCGGGACCAGCGGTGCCGGTCGCGGCGCCACCGCGGAGCTCCTCGCGACCGAGGTGATGGGCGACCTCTCGGCGTACAAGGTGGCCGGCAGTCACCGCCACATCGGCGAGATCCGGCAGTCGCTGCGGGCTGTCGCCGGGTCAGAGGTGACGCTGTCCTTCACGCCGATGCTGGTCCCGATGCCGCGCGGGATCCTCGCGACGTGCACGGCGAAGCTCCGGCCCGGTGTCGAGGAGGCCGAGCTGCGGGCTGCCTTCGCCTGCTACGGCTCCGAGCCCTACGTCACGCTGCTGCCCGAAGGTCAGCTGCCGCACACCGCGGCGACGGCAGGGTCGAACAGCGCACACCTACAGGTGCTGGCTGACACCGATCCGGGCCGTGCTGTGGTGCTGGTGGCCCTGGACAACCTTGGCAAAGGCGCAGCCGGCCAGGCGATCCAGAACGCGAACCTGATGCTCGGCTTCGCAGAGACGACCGGCCTCCCGATCAACGGGATCGCGCCGTGAGCGTGACCACACCTCAGGGCTTTCGCGCCGCCGGGGTTCTCTCCGGCTTGAAGGACAGCGGCCGGGACCTGGCGCTCGTTGTGAACGATGGGCCGTTGTCCGCGGCGGCGGGGGTCTTCACCGCCAACCGGGTCAAGGCCGCTCCGGTGCTGTGGTCCGAACAGGTCCTCGCAGGCGGTCAGGTGCGGGCAGTTGTGCTCAACGCCAAGTACGCCAACGCCTGCACGGGCCCCGAGGGCTTCCAGATCTCCCACGCGACGGCCGAGACCGTCGCGGACGCACTCGGGGTAGCTGCGGGTGAGGTTGCAGTCTGCTCGACTGGCAAGATCGGCGAACCGCCCCCGCTGGCGATCCTGACCGCAGGCGTCGCAGCAGCAGTGGCGGCTCTCTCCGGTGACGGCGGCGCCGATGCGGCGGATGCCATCCGGACGACGGACACGGTGGCCAAGGAAGCCGCTGCCGCGCGAGAGGGTTGGTCGGTCGGTGGCATGGCGAAGGGCGCAGGCATGCTCGCGCCGTCGCTGGCCACGATGCTTTGTGTCGTGACGACGGACGCCGTCGCCGATTCGGAATCGCTGGCCCACGCGCTGCGCAGTGCCACCGCTCTGACGTTCGATCGGATCGACTCGGACGGGTGCATGTCGACCAATGACACCGTGCTGCTTCTCGCGAGTGGCGCGTCGGGCGTCACTCCAAGCCAGACGGAGCTCGATGCCGCGGTGCTCGAGGTGTGCAGCTCGCTGGCCCGCCAGCTGGTCGCAGATGCTGAGGGCGCGAGCAAGGACATCGAGATCGAGGTACGTGGTGCGGTCAGCGAGCAGGATGCGCTCGACGTCGCGCGGGCAGTGTCGCGGAGCAACCTGCTCAAGTGCGCGTTGCACGGGGAGGACCCCAACTGGGGCCGGATCCTTGCTGCCGTGGGCACGACGGACGCCGCCTTCGACGCGCTGACGCTCGATGCCGCGATCAACGGGGTGTGGGTGTGCCGGGACAGCGCGCCCGGCGAGGACCCGGCGGGTGTCGACATGACCGGTCGTGAGGTGTCGCTGGTGGTCGACCTCAAGGCGGGCGCACACGTCGTGACGATCTGGAGCAACGACCTGACCGCGGCGTACGTCCACGAGAACTCCGAGTATTCGACATGAGCCGGACCGAGAACTACCAGCAGACCGCGGCCGCGCTCGTCGAGGCGTTGCCGTGGTTGGAGCAGTTCCACGGCCGTACCGTCGTCGTGAAGTACGGCGGCAACGCGATGACCGAGGAGTCACTGCGCGAGGCGTTCGCCCAGGACGTCGTCTTCCTTCGCTACGCGGGGATCAAGGTCGTTGTGGTGCACGGCGGAGGCCCGCAGATCAACGCGCACCTGGACCGGCTCGGCATCGAGCAGAAGTTCGCCGGCGGCCTGCGGGTCACGACGCCCGAAACTATGGATGTCGTCCGGATGGTGCTGGTCGGCCAGGTGCAGCGGGAGATCGTCGGGCTGCTCAATGCTCACGGGCCGTTCGCGGTCGGGCTCTCCGGTGAGGACGGCCGCTTGATGACCGCCTCGCGGCGCCCCGGCATCGTCGAGGGCGAAGAGGTCGACATCGGCCTGGTCGGCGACGTCGACCATGTCGAGCCAGGGGTGATCGAAGGCCTGCTCGCCGACGGCCGGATCCCCGTGGTTGCCAGCGTGTGCCGCAGCGACGGCGGCGAGATCTACAACGTCAATGCCGACACCGCGGCGGCCGCCGTGGCCGTTGCCGTAGGCGCCGAGAAGCTCGTCGTGCTGACAGATGTCGAAGGTCTGTACGCAGACTGGCCGGAGAACTCCGAGGTCATCAGCAGCCTCAGCGCCGACGAGCTCGCAGCCATGTTGCCGACCATGTCGGAAGGGATGATTCCCAAGATGGAGGCTTGTCTGCGGGCAGTCAGAGGCGGGGTCGGCGCGGCGCATGTGCTCGACGGCCGGACACCGCACGCCTTCCTGCTCGAGATCCTCACGGACTCCGGAGTGGGCACGATGGTGAGGGCATGACGGGCAACGCGTCCTACCAGAAGCGGTGGGACTCCGTGATGATGCGCAACTACGGCACGCCACCGGTTGCGCTGGTCTCCGGATCGGGCTGCATCGTCACCGATGCGGACGGTCGCGACTACCTCGACCTGATCGCCGGGATTGCCGTGTCATCGCTCGGGCACGGCCATCCCGCAGTCGTCGATGCAGTGAGCAAGCAGGTCGCCACGCTCGCGCATACCTCGAACCTGTTCATCAACCCACCCGCGCTCGCACTTTCCGAGCGGCTCGCGGGCCTGATGGGCGTACCCGGCGTCCGGGTGTTCCTGTGCAACGACGGCGCGACGGCCAACGAGGCCGCGATCAAGACCTCACTGCGCGCCCGGCCGGGGCGCCGGCGGTTCGTGGCCGCCGAAGGGTCGTTTCATGGCCGGACTCTTGGCGCGCTCGCACTCACCGGCAAGTCCTCGATCCGGGAGCCGTTCGGTCCCTTCGGCATCGACGTGGTCTTCGTGCCGTACGGCGACGCGGCTGCGCTTGCCGCAGCCGTCGATGACGCCACAGCGGCTGTATTCCTCGAGCCCACGCTCGGTGAGGCCGGTGTCGTGACTCCTCCGGTTGGCTACCTGAAGGCCGCGCGAGCCGCTTGCGACGCGGCGGGCGCCTTACTTGTGATCGACGAGGTGCAGGGCGGCGTCGGGCGGACCGGCAAGTGGTTCGCCCACCAGCACGAGGGCATCGTGCCGGACATCGTCACGGTGGCGAAGGGGCTCGGTGGCGGCCTGCCGGTCGGGGCGTGTATCGCCGTCGGTGAGGCGGCAGAGGCGCTGCAACGCGGCGACCACGGGTCGACGTTCGGCGGCAACCCGGTCTCGTGCGCGGCTGCGCTGGCGGTCATCGACGTGATCGACTCGGACGGGTTGCTCGACCACGTCGAGCAGCTCGGGCAGGAGTGGATGGCCGGCATCGCGGCCTGCGTGGATGGGACGCTCACCGGTGTGCGGGGCCGCGGACTATGGGTGGGGCTGGAAGCTGTCGGAGCCGCGCCCGCGATCGAGGCAGCCGCGAGGGAGCACGGGTTTCTTGTGAACGCCACAGGTCCGGACGCCGTCCGGCTCGCGCCGCCGCTGATCCTTACGACCGCCGAAGCGTCGTCGTTCACGAATGCGTTGCCGGCCATCCTCGAGGCGGCGGCCAAGTCGAGCGAGGTGCCCGCGTGAGCCCGGCCCCGACCCATGTCCTCGTCGTTGAAGATGACCCGAGCGTGCGCGGCCTGCTCGAGTCCTTGCTGCAAGGCGAGGGGTACGCCGTCGAGACCGCGTCGGATGGCATCGGAGGGTTGGTGAAGGTCGCCGCTCAGCGGCCGGCGCTGATCCTGCTCGACGTGATGATGCCGGACCTTGGTGGGGTGCGAGTTCTTGAGGAGCTGCAAGGCGACCCCGCGACCGCGGACATCCCCGTCATCGCGGTGACGGGAAAGCTCGATGCGGTGCCGTTCCTGGTGTCGCGGCTCGGCGAGGCCAACGTCATCCCCAAGCCGTTTGCGGTGGCGGAGCTGCTCGCCCGCGTCGCGGAGGTCACCGGGGGTCCCATCAACACCCGCGAGGTGAAGTGATGGGTGGGCTTCGGCACTTCCTGGTCGATGACGACCTCACGCAGGCAGAACAGACCGCGGTGCTCGACGCCGCAGACCGGATGAAGAAGGACCGCACCGCCGAGCGCCCGCTTGCCGGCCCGCGCTCGGTTGCCGTCATCTTCGAGAAGCCGTCGACGCGCACGAGGCTGTCCTTCGAGGTCGGCATCGCCGAGCTCGGTGGCCACCCGGTGATCCTTGACTCGCGGAGCACTCAGCTCAACCGCGGGGAGACGATCGAGGACACGGCGAGGGTGATGTCCCGGTACGTCGACGCCATCGTCATCCGTACCTTCGGGCAGGACCGGATCACCGCGCTCGCGGCGGCGTCATCAGTGCCGGTGGTCAACGCGCTCACCGACTACGCGCATCCCTGTCAGGCGCTCGCCGATCTGCAGACGATCCGCGAGCACTGTGGTCCCAAAAACAACGGCGCGCTGGCCGGCCTGACCCTGACGTACCTCGGTGACGGCAACAACATGGCGCACTCGCTGCTGCTCGCGGGGGCGCTGGCCGGCATGCATGTGAGGGTCGGATCGCCCGACGGCTACCTGCCGGACCCGGGCGTGGTCACTCGTGCCGAGTCACTCGCGGCGGCAAGCGGTGCCGACGTGACCGTCACGACCGATGCGATGACGGCCGCGGCCGGCGCCGACGTGCTCTACACCGACGTCTGGGCCTCGATGGGGCAGGAGGACGAGGCTGACGACCGCGTCGCGGTGTTCCGGCCCTACGCCATCGACGACCGGATCGTTGACGCCGCGGCGCCGGGCGCCGTGGTCATGCACTGCCTGCCTGCGCACCGTGGTGAGGAGATCGCTGCCTCTGTGATCGACGGCCCCGCCAGCATCGTGTTCGACCAGGCCGAGAACCGGTTGCACGCGCAGAAGGCGCTCCTGGCGTTCTTGCTTGCGGCGAGGAGCGCCTGATGGCCGCGGCTCGGCCACGGGAGACCTCGAGCCCGCACACCAAGACGGCACGGCAGTCACGCGTTGCTGCTGTGCTTGCCGCCAACCCGGTGCGGTCGCAATCTGAGCTCGCGCGGCTGCTTGCCGCGGACGGGTTGGTCGTCACCCAGGCCACGCTTTCCCGTGACCTCGAGGAGATGGGCGCGGCCAAGGTGCGGCACCCCTCCGGAGGGACGATCTATGCGCTCGGTGACGAGGCGCCCGGTCCGATTCTTCGAGCGCTGACGGAGGCGACCGAAGGGCGCGTCTCCCGGCTCGCGGCTGAGCTGCTCGTGTCGGTGGAGGCGAGCGCCAATCTTGTGGTGGCGCGGACGCCGCCGGGCGGGGCCAACCTCCTTGCCTCGGCGATCGACCGTGCCGGCATGCCCGACGTGCTCGGCACCATCGCCGGTGACGACACGGTGCTGCTGATCGCTCGTGATCCTCGCGGCGGCGCGAAGCTTGCCGACCGGCTGCGCCGAATGGCAGGGGAGTAAGACATGGTTTTGAAACTGACAGCTGACAGGAGCAACCCAGATGACTGACCGCGTCGTTCTCGCCTACTCGGGCGGCCTCGACACCTCTGTTGCGATCGGCTGGATTGCCGCCGAGACCGGGGCCGAGGTGATCGCGGTGGCCGCCGATGTCGGCCAGGACGGCGAGGATCTCGAAGTGATCCGGGAGCGCGCGCTCGCCTGCGGTGCGGTCGAGGCTGTCGTCGTCGACGCGCGCAACGAGTACGCCGACGAGTACTGCCTGCCCGCACTGAAGGCGAATGCGCTCTACATGGACCGCTATCCGCTGGTCTCTGCGCTGTCCCGTCCCGTGATCGTCAAGCACATGGTCGACGCGGCGCGCAAGCATGGCGCCAACATCATCAGCCACGGATGCACGGGCAAGGGCAACGACCAGGTCCGGTTCGAAGTGGGCATCGCTGCCCTGGCGCCCGACCTCAAGGTGACGGCGCCCGTGCGGGACTCCGGCATGACCCGTGACAAGGCGATCGCGTTCGCGGAAGAGGCGAACCTTCCGATCGATGTCACCAAGTCCTCGCCGTACTCCATCGACCAGAACGTCTGGGGTCGTGCGGTCGAGACCGGCTTCCTCGAGGACGTGTGGAACGCGCCCATCGAGGACGTCTACTCCTACACCTCCGACCCCTCGACGCCGCGCGACCCGGACGAGGTCATCATCACGTTCGTCGATGGGGTGCCCACCGCGATCGACGGCAAGCCCGTGACCATGCTCGAGGCGATCCAGCAGCTCAACGAGCGCGCGGGGGCCCAAGGCGTCGGACGGCTCGACATGGTCGAGGACCGGCTGGTCGGGATCAAGAGCCGCGAGGTCTACGAAGCGCCGGGCGCGCTGACGTTGATCGAGGCGCACAAGCACCTCGAGGACCTGACGATGGAGAAGGAGACGGCGCGGTTCAAGAAGTCCGTCGAGCGGCGCTGGACGGAGCTGGTCTATGACGGGCTCTGGTTCTCTCCGCTCAAGCGGTCCCTTGACGCCTTCATTGAAGAGGCGTCGAAGCACGTGAGTGGTGACATCCGGCTCGTGCTGCACGGCGGTCGGGCAGTGGTCAACGGTCGGCGCAGCTCGGCCTCGCTGTACGACTACAACCTCGCGACGTACGACGCGGAGGACACTTTCGACCAGCGGCTCGCCAAGGGCTTCGTCGAGTTGTGGGGCCTGCCGACCAAGATCGCTGCACAGCGCGATCAGCGGCTCGGGTGACGGGGAGTCCTGACCACGTGACCGAGAACGCACCACCGACGCGGCTGTGGGGTGGCCGCTTCGCCGGAGGCCCGGCAGAGGCGCTTGCCAGGCTGTCGATGAGCGTGCACTTCGACTGGCGTCTGGCGCCTTATGACCTGCTGGCCTCGCGCGCCCACGCGCGGGTTCTTCACCATGCAGGGTTGCTCGACGACGCCGAGTGCGACCGGATTCTCACCGCCCTCGCCGACCTCGACAAGGACGCGCAGGAAGGGACCTTCCGTCCCGGGGCGGACGACGAGGACGTGCACACCGCACTGGAACGCGGGCTGCTCGAGCGGGTCGGCGCACTCGGTGGCAAGCTGCGTGCCGGCCGCAGCCGTAACGACCAGATCGCGACGGATCTCCGGCTGTACCTCCGCGACCACGTGCGGCAGATCGTCAGTCGCGTTGCGGAGCTCGAGTTGGCGTTGATGGCACAGGCCGAGCAGACACTCGATGCACCGGCGCCGGGCCTGACGCACATGCAACATGCCCAGCCGATCGTGTTTGCGCACCAGCTGCTTGCCCACGTCCAGGCATTCGCTCGTGACATCTCGCGGCTGACGGACTGGGACGTGCGGACGTCGGTGAGTCCGCTCGGATCCGGCGCGTTGGCCGGCTCGTCGTTGCCGCTTGATCCCGACGCGGTCGCTGCCGAGCTTGGTTTCGCGAAGGCTGCCGCGAACTCACTCGACGCCGTCAGCGATCGCGACTTCGCTGCCGAGTTCTTGTTCTGCGCGGCTCTGATCGGGGTGCATCTCTCGCGGCTCGGCGAGGAGGTCGTGCTCTGGGCCACCAGCGAGTTCCGGTGGGTGGAGCTCGACGACGCGTTCAGCACCGGGTCGTCGATCATGCCGCAGAAGAAGAACCCTGATGTGGCGGAGCTGGCGCGGGGGAAGGCGGGTCGGTTGATCGGCGACCTGACCGCCCTGCTCACCGTGCTCAAGGGGCTTCCACTCGCCTACGACCGGGATCTGCAGGAGGACAAGGAGCCGGTCTTCGACGCGGTCGACACACTCCTGCTGGTGCTTCCCGCGGTGAGCGGCATGATCGCGACGATGACGATCGACGTGGACCGGCTGGCGGCGACCGCGGCCGACGGGTTCGCGCTCGCGACCGATGTTGCCGAGCATCTGGTGCGCCGCGGCGTGCCGTTCCGCGAAGCGCACGAGGCAGTCGGGGAGCTCGTCGCCTGGTGCGCGGCGAAAGGGCTCGACCTTCCCGATGTGCCCGACGAGACGCTCGCCGCGATCAGCGCGCATCTGACGGCCGACGTGCGCGACGTGTTGTCGGTCCAGGGCGCTCTCGACGCACGATCGGCTCGTGGCGGCACCGCGCCGGCTCGGGTGGCCGAACAGCTCGCGGAGCTGCGCGACACCCTCGAGGAGCAGTTGGAGTGGGCCGGAAGGTCGTGAGGCCCCTTTCAAGGGAGTTCTACGACCGTCCTGCTCTGGACGCGGCACGGGGTCTGCTGGGTTGTGTAGTCGCTGCCGGTGGTGTCTCGGTTCGCATCACCGAGGTCGAGGCGTACGACGGAGCGAACGACTCCGCGTCGCACGCGTTTCGGGGTCTCACGCCTCGCAACGCGGTGATGTTCGGGCCGCCAGGCCACGCGTACGTCTATTTCACCTACGGCATGCATTTCTGCATGAACCTGGTGTGTGGTCCTCCCAGCGTGGCGGCCGCTGTGCTGTTGCGAGCAGGTGAGGTCGTCGGTGGCCTCGAGATCGCAGAGTCGCGCCGTCCAGCTGCGCGCCCGCGCGACCTCGCCCGCGGCCCGGCGCGGCTCTGCGTGGCCTTAGGCGTTGACCGCACCCTCGACGGCACGGATGTCACCAAGGAAAGCTCGGCCATCACGGTTGCGGCGGGGGAGCGGGTCCCCGACGAGGCGGTGCGGGTAGGCCCGCGGGTGGGCATCTCGGCGGCCGCCGACTGGCCGTACCGCCTCTGGATCGACGGCGATCCGTCCGTGTCGGTCTACCGCGCTCACGTGGCGCGGCGGCGGGGCGAGCCCAAGTTGTCGGACTCCTGACGCGCCGGGACGGGTGCGCCGGGACGTGTCGAGGGTCTGACAACTCGTAAGGTGCACGGCGTGACCGCTGACGTCCTCGACGAGCTTGCGTGGCGAGGCCTGATCTCGCAGTCCACCGATCTCGACGCGCTCCGCGCGGAGCTGGCCAAGGGCCGACTGACGCTCTACTACGGCTGCGACCCGACCGCCCCGAGCCTGCACGTCGGCAACCTCATCGGATTGATCGTGCTGCGCTGGTTCCAGAAGGCCGGCCATCGCCCGATCGGGCTCGCCGGTGGAGCGACCGGGTTCATCGGTGACCCGGGAGGACGATCCAGCGAGCGAAACCTGCTCACCGCGGAGGAGGTCACCAGCAACGTCGCCCGGATCGGTGCGCAGATCGCGCGCTTCGTCGATCTCAGCGAGGGCAACGGAATCCTGGTCAACAACATCGACTGGACCGCGCAGCTGACGGTGATCGACTTCCTGCGCGATGTCGGCAAGCACTTCCCGGTCAACGTCATGCTGCAGAAGGAGACGGTGAAACGCCGGCTCGAGGCAGGAGGCATCAGCTACACCGAGTTCAGCTACATGCTGTTGCAGTCCAACGACTTCCTCGAGCTGTTCCGGCGTCACGGCTGCCGGCTGCAGGTGGGCGGAAGCGACCAGTGGGGCAACCTCACCGCTGGAATCGACCTGATCCGCCGCGTCGAGAGCGAGTCGGTCCATGCGCTGTCCTGGCCGCTCGTCACGACCACGAGCGGTGAGAAGTTCGGCAAGTCGACCGGCGGCGGGAGCCTGTGGCTCGATCCGGAGCTGACGTCGCCGTACGCGTTCTTCCAGTACTTCGTGAACGCCGAGGACGCGGATGTCGGGCGGTACCTGCGCTACTTCACGTTCCTGTCCCACGAGGAGATCGAGGCGCTCGAGCGTGAGACGGCCGAGCGACCGGCGGCGCGGTCTGCCGCGCGACGCCTGGCGGAGGAGCTCACCACGCTCGTGCACGGCGCCGAGGAGACGGCGCGCGTCATCAACGCCAGCGCGGCACTTTTCGGCCAGGGCGAGCTTCGCGAGCTCGACGCTGCCACGCTCGGTGCGGCGCTCGCCGAGGCCCCGCACGTCGAGCTCGACGGGGCGATTCCAGGCGTGATCGACCTGCTCGTGGCCACCGGCCTGTGCAACAGCCGTTCGGCCGCCCGGCGGGCGGTCGACGAAGGTGGGGCCTACCTCAACAACACCCGGGTGAGCGACCCGGACGCAATCCCGGCCGCCGAGGATCTGCTCCCGGGCGGATGGCTCGTTCTGCGCCGTGGCAAGCGGTCACTGGCCGGCGTACGATTGAGCATCACGTGAGCGTGAATCCCGTTCGCGTCGAACGTTGACTTCAGGGGTCCCGCTGTCATAGCGTGGCTCGGTTGCCCCGAGACGGGTCGGAAGACCCCGACGGTGCGCATCCGTCCCTTGAGAACTCAACAGCGTGCCAAAAGTCAGTGCCAACTGATTCGTGTCCCGGTCTGCTTCGGCGGTCCGAGGCGCGTGTCGTTTTGGCGATGACAGACGAACAGCAAACAACGTAAGTCTGCTCAATCGCCAGGAGATACAACCACGCAGTCGTTCAGGCGACGCGTGGCTCTTCAGTTTGGTGGGATTTACGAGGGCCTCGCCGCTCTCGCCCACCTGACAGACATCAATGGAGAGTTTGATCCTGGCTCAGGACGAACGCTGGCGGCGTGCTTAACACATGCAAGTCGAACGAGGCCCTGCCTTCGGGCAGGTGACCTAGTGGCGAACGGGTGAGTAACACGTGGGCAACCTACCCTCAGCTCTGGGATAACCCCGGGAAACCGGAGCTAATACCGGATATGACCAAGGGCGACATCGCCTTTGGTGGAAAGTTTTTCGGCTGAGGATGGGCCCGCGGCCTATCAGCTTGTTGGTGGGGTAATGGCCCACCAAGGCGACGACGGGTAGCCGGCCTGAGAGGGCGATCGGCCACACTGGGACTGAGACACGGCCCAGACTCCTACGGGAGGCAGCAGTGGGGAATATTGCGCAATGGGCGAAAGCCTGACGCAGCGACGCCGCGTGAGGGATGAAGGCCTTCGGGTTGTAAACCTCTTTCAGCTCCGACGAAGCGAAAGTGACGGTAGGAGCAGAAGAAGCACCGGCCAACTACGTGCCAGCAGCCGCGGTAATACGTAGGGTGCAAGCGTTGTCCGGAATTATTGGGCGTAAAGAGCTCGTAGGTGGTCTGTCGCGTCGGCTGTGAAAACTCGGGGCTCAACCCCGAGCCTGCAGTCGATACGGGCAGACTTGAGTGCGGTAGGGGAGACTGGAATTCCTGGTGTAGCGGTGAAATGCGCAGATATCAGGAGGAACACCGGCGGCGAAGGCGGGTCTCTGGGCCGTAACTGACACTGAGGAGCGAAAGCGTGGGGAGCGAACAGGATTAGATACCCTGGTAGTCCACGCCGTAAACGTTGGGCGCTAGGTGTCGGGGACCTTCCACGTCCTCGGTGCCGCAGCTAACGCATTAAGCGCCCCGCCTGGGGAGTACGGCCGCAAGGCTAAAACTCAAAGGAATTGACGGGGGCCCGCACAAGCGGCGGAGCATGTGGCTTAATTCGACGCAACGCGAAGAACCTTACCAAGGTTTGACATGCAGGGAAAAGCCGTGGAGACACGGTGTCCGCAAGGGCCCTGCACAGGTGGTGCATGGCTGTCGTCAGCTCGTGTCGTGAGATGTTGGGTTAAGTCCCGCAACGAGCGCAACCCTCGTTCTATGTTGCCAGCGG
>DATAUF010000062.1:0-2745 GCA_036268405.1 Mycobacteriales bacterium | reverse complement strand
CGGCGTCGACCACGCCATCCGCCAGCTTCAGGGATACCTCGCGCTGCCGGCAAGTGAAGACGCGCTGCTCAAGCCGGCCCGCGACGCGGAACCCACGGTGCGCGAGGCGGCAACCGCCCACATCACGCAGACCATCAGGCCGGCCATGCAGCGGCTCGCCGAGTTGCTGCGCCGCGAACTGGTGACGCACGCCCGGCCGGACGACCGGGTCGGCATCCGCGAAATCCCTGGCGGTGAAGCGGGCTACCTGGCGGCGGTCGCGCGGCACACCACCACCAAGCTGTCGCCGCGGGACATCCACGAGGTCGGGCTGGAGGAACTCGGGCGACTTGGCGGACTGTGGTCACAGATCGGGCAGGAGGCGCTCGGTGAGAGCGACTTCGCCACCATCGCCGCGCGGATGCGCGACGACCCGGCCCTGCGCTTCCGCACCCGCGAGGAGATCATCGCGGTCGCGCGGGACGCCCTCGACCGCGCCGAGGCCGTACGCGACACCTACTTCGAGCATTACGACATTCCCGCCTGCGTCATCGAGGAGATCAACCCGATCGATGCGGACAACACCGCCATGGCGTACTACCGGCCCCCGGCCGTCGACGGCAGCCGCCCCGGCGCGCACTGCCTGCTGACGACCGACCCGGGTGAGCGCTACCGCTACGAGTACGAGGCGCTCGCGTTCCACGAATCGGTGCCCGGGCACCACCTGCAGCTCGCGACCGCGCAGACGCTCGACATCCCGCGGTACCGGCGCCACCTCGATGCCGAGCTGTGCGCTTTCAACGAGGGCTGGGGATTGTATTCCGAGCGGCTCGCCGACGAAATCGGCCTGTACAGCAACCCGATCACGCGGCTGGGCATGCTGTCCTTCGCGTCACTGCGTGCCTGCCGGCTCGTCGTGGACACCGGCATGCACCACCTGGGATGGTCGCGTCAGCAGGCGATCGACTTCATGTATGACCACACCGCGACCACGCGCGCCCACGCGCGCAACGAAGTCGACCGGTACATCGCCTGGCCCGGCCAGGCGCTCGCCTACGTGACCGGCAAGCGCGAGATCGTGCGCTTGCGCGAGCGGGCGCAGCACACGCTCGGGACGCGATTCGATCTGCGCCGGTTCCACCACGCGGTGCTTCGCAACGGAGCCATCCCCCTCACCTTGCTCGATGACGAGATCGAGCGCTGGACCGCCACGGAGGCATGCGCATGAGAGTGACCATCAACCACTGCGAGCTGAACGTCGAGGTGCTGGGGCCCGAGGACGGTCCGGTCCTGATCGCCCACCACGGCGGTGGAGGAATCGGCTCGCTGGCCGAGCCCAAGGCCACCTTCGGCCCGCTGTCCGACCGGTTCCGTGTCGTCGTCTTCGACGCGCGCGGCTGCGGGTACAGCGAGGGCGTTCCCCCGTACTCGCACGCCCAGTGGGCTGCTGACGTCGACGGCCTGCGCCAGTGGATCGGCGCGGACAAGATCGTCGTCGCGGGCGGTTCGTACGGCGGGTTCATCGCCCTGGAGTATGCCGTGGCGTACCCCGAGCACGTCCAGGCGATCGTGCTGCGCGACACCTCCGCCGACGGGAGCAACCTGAACCTTGCCTTCGAGAACGCGCGGAATCAGGACCGCGTCGCGATCAACTGGGACAACTTCAACCGTTACTGGTCCGGGCAGATCCGCGACGACGAGGACCTCAAGGCGCGCTGGGCGGAGATCATCCCCCTGTACGACTACGAGTACGACCCCGTCCGGTCGGCCGAGCGCGTCGAGTCCGGCATCTACCGTCATGAGTCCCACAACTGGTGCTTCCAGCACAACTATCCTGATTATGACCTCAAGCCGCAGCTCCCCTCGGTAACGGTGCCCACGCTCGTCACCGTCGGACGGCGCGACTGGGTCACCCCCGTCAGCGCCGCGCAGACGATCGCGTCCCTCATGCCGAACGCGAAGCTGGTGGTCTTCGAGAAGTCCGGCCACTCGCCGCAGATTGAGGAGCGCGAGCTGTTCCTGTCCACCGTGCGCGACTTCCTCGACAGCGCCGTCTTCGCAGCGTAAACGAGAGCGGATAACATATTCTGTGAAAATCACCATCATCGGGTCCGGTGCCATCGGCGGCACTCTCGGCGCCCACATGATCCGGGCCGGCCACGACGTCACACTGTGCGACGCAGACGCGGCCCACGTCGCCGCCATTCGGGAAGACGGGCTGATCATCGAGGGCCCGGTCAACGAGTTCACCGTGGCCGCGCACGCGATCACCCCCGACGAGCTCCCCGATCAAATCGAACACGCTATCGTGGCCGTCAAGAGCCTGCACACCCGCGCCGCCGCTGAACTGCTCCGCGACCGGCTCGCCCCCGACGGCTATGTGCTGACCGTGCAGAACGGGCTCACCGCCGACACTCTCGTCGGAGCCGTGGGCCGGATGAGGGTCATCTCCGCGTTCGTCAACTTCGGCGCTGACGTCATGGCCCCGGGACGCATCATGCAGGGCAACGTCGGGACCTTCCGCGTCGGCGAGCTCGAGGGCGGCCGCATCACCTCGCGCGTGCTTGACCTCGTTGACGCGCTGCCGTACGCGAAGCCGACCGACAACGTGCTCGGCTTCCTGTGGGGCAAGGAGGCCTACGGCGCGATGCTGTGGGCCGGGGCCGTGTCGGACCTGACCATCGCCCAGCACCTGGAAGACCCGCGCTACCGGCCGGTCATGATCGCCATCGCGCGGGAGGTACTCGCGCAGGCGCCGGTCAAGGT
>DATAUF010000061.1:0-1649 GCA_036268405.1 Mycobacteriales bacterium | reverse complement strand
GGTGCGGAGTCCGTCGATGCACTCGTCGTGGCTGGGCTGCATGAGCGAGCCTGCGCGGCTGCTGCGAAGGCCTCGGGCGTTGCCGCCGACAACATCGTCGACCGGCTTGCGGCGACCGTTGGCAACCCTGGCGCAGCGCAGCCACTCTTATTGCTGGCGCACGCGCTCGAGCGGGCGACGCCGGGTCAGATCGTCGTCGTACTAGTCCTGTCCGACGGTGCGGACGCGCTGGTGCTTCGGACGACCGACGCGATTGCGTCGTACGCGCCGCAGCGGCCGGTCTCCGGAGCGCCGGTGACTTATGGCCGGTATCTGTCCTGGCGTGGCCTGCTGCCGGTGGAGCCACCTCGCCGGCCTGAGCCGGCTCGCCCGTCGTCGAGTGCGGCCGGCCGGTCGACGGAGTGGAAGTTCGGTCTCGAAGGCGCCGGCGGTGTGCTGGCGGACCAGCTCGGCACGGTGACGACGTTCACGGTCGACAAGCTGGCGTACTCGCAGAGCCCGCCGGTCGTGTTCGCGGTGGTCGACTTCGATGATGGTCACCGGCTGCCGGTCGAGCTGACCGATGTCGACGCGGACGAGGTGGCGATCGGGATGCGGGTGGAGATGACGTTCCGGCGACTGTTTACCGCTGACGGGATTGCCAACTATTTCTGGAAGGCGCGGCCCACCCGGGTCGAGGAGGCAGCCTCATGAGCTCTCACGGAATCAAGGACCGGGTCGCGATCGTCGGCATGGGGTGCACGCGGTTCGCGGAGCACTTCGACAAGGGCATCGACGATCTGCTGCGTGAGGCGACCGCCGAGGCGTTCACCGGCGCCGGCGTCACCAAGGAGGACGTCGACGCTTACTGGCTCGGTACGGCGCAGTCCGGGATGAGTGGCATCACGCTGGCTCGTCCGCTGCAGCTGGAGGGCAAGCCGGTCACCCGCGTCGAGAACTTCTGCGCGACCGGGTCCGAGGCGTTGCGGCAGGCGGCGTATGCCGTGGCTTCCGGGGCCTATGACCTCGCGATGGCGGTTGGCGTGGAGAAGGTGAAGGACTCCGGCTATCAAGGGCTCAATGCGTTTCCGATCCCGAACGACGGGACGCAACGGTCGCTGACCGCGGCGGCGATGTTCTCGATGGTCGCGCCGGCGTATGCGAAGCGGTACGGCGTCGAGCCCGAAAAGATGAAGACGGTGCTCGCGACGATCGCGTCGAAGAACCACGCGAACGGCGCGCGCAACCCGAAGGCGCAGTTCCGCAAGGAGATGCCGGTCGAGAAGCTCCTCGCGATGCCGCCTGTCGCGGGCGGTCTGTCCGTCTTCGACTGCGCCGGCGTTGCCGATGGGTCGGCTGCGGCGATCGTCTGCCGCGTCGAGGACGCGGCGAAGTACACCGACAAGCCGCTGCTCATCAAGGCGCTGTCGTTCGTCGCCGGCAACGGCTCGGGTCTCGAAGACCCGTCGTATGACTACACGCAGTTCCCCGAGGTCGCGACGTCGGCGGCCGACGCGTACGCGCAGGCCGGCATCACCGACCCGCGCGCTGAGCTCGCGATGGCCGAGGTGCACGACTGCTTCACGCCGACCGAGCTGGTGCTGATGGAGGACCTGGGGTTCTGCGAGCGCGGCACGGCGTGGAAGGAGGTCCTTGCGGGGACCTTCGAC
>DATAUF010000060.1:0-4781 GCA_036268405.1 Mycobacteriales bacterium | reverse complement strand
GTCATGACTGTGAAGCTGGTTGTCCTCTACACGCAGCCCGACGATGCCGCGGCGTTCGACGCGCACTACCTCGGCGTGCACGGACCGCTCGTCGACAAGCTGCCCGGCCTCGTCCGCTGGGAGAGCGCCCAACTGGTGGCCGCCGCTGATGGCGGCGAGCTGACCTACCACCGGCAGGCCGAGCTCTACTTCGCCGACCAGACGGCGCTCGAGGCTGCACTCGGCAGCGATGCGGGCGCCGCCACCGTGTCGGACTACGGACAGATCGCCCCTCCGGGCTCCCGGATCTTCATCGCCGCCGTCGACGAGTGACCTGAGCAACGGCGTACGCCGGAGCAGCCCGCCGTCCTGACCCCTTCCCGGTGCGGCCAGCAGGATGTTCTCTCAGCCGGTGATGACCTGTTCCTGGCCCGACTGGGTAACGGTGATCTCGCCGGCGAACGTGCACATCAGCATGGACGTCTCAGCGACAACCGGCTGACCACCCACCAGGACGGTCGGGTTGCCCGGAATCCACGGTGCGGCGAGCGCCGGGACGCACGGCATCGGCGTGAGCTTCCCCTCCGCCGCCGATGTTGCCGACGCCACCTCGGGGTTGGTCAGCGAGCGACACATCCCGAAGGTCGCGACCTCGATGAGCGGGATGTGATCCTCGATTGCTGCGACCGGCAGCTCTCCGACGAAGACGCGAGCGATGGGCAGCACGTCAAGCGCGGCTGGCGACTCGCCTTCGCTGCACGTCAGCATGGCGGTTGAGACAACGATCGGACCCGGCATGACGACCTCAACTTCCCGTGCGGACGGCTCGCCGGCCGAAGGCAGCACCCGCACCGATCACGACTCCACCTGCGAGCGACATAGCGGCGACGCCCTCCGGCTGCACTCCCGGCGAGGGCGGTGTGGCCAACGCGGACGGCGCGAAGCTGTTCAGCGGGGACGGCGAGGCGCCCGCTGATGGTTCAGCGCTCTCGGTCGGGCTGGCAGGCGCGACGACTGGCGTCCTTACCTGGCCCGGGGGCGCGAATGCGTCGGCGGCCTCTCCCGGAAGCGCGATCACGGTCGGCAACGGTGCCGGACTGATCTGTCCGACCGACACTCCCCCCGCGGGCGCGGTGAATGCGAACTCCAGGGTCGCCGCGGCGGGCACGGTCCCGGAGCCCTGAGGGGGGTTGGTCTGCACCGAGGACTTGTGCGAGGACCCCTTCACGGCGATATCGACACTGCCGGGAGGCCCGTCGGTCTGCGTGACGGTGCAGTCGGTGTCGGCATCTACTGGCGAGGTCTTGTGCGACTGCCCATCCGTCAGCGTGAACGTCACGCTGTCGTGACCGCAGACCTGGCGATAGCTGAAGCCGGCAGCGCTGCCGGAGGCCGTCACCCCGACGACGACCACGCCTGACTTGTCGCTATCCGAGTCGGTCGGGGTCGCAGTCGCCGTCGTTGTCACCGTTGTCGTGACCGTCGGCGTCGGTGTCGGTGTCGGTGTCGCGGTAGGTGTCGGCGTCGGTGTCGGCGTCGGTGTCGTTTGCGGCGGCGGAGTCGAGCAGTCGTCGGCGGGGCTCGCTGCGCCGCCAAACACCTCCGAACCCTCAGGGGGCGGACTGTCGCTAGGGAGCCCACAATCTTCAGGCAGCAACGACAAGGAGTTGACCCTGGGGGTAGCCGCATCGGCGAGGGTGAAGATCGCGGGAACCCCACCGCCGACGATGAGCCCTACACCGACGGCGCCCCAGGCAAAGGCTGTTGGGGCGCGCCATGTTCTCTCGGTTGACGCGCGGTGGCGGCCACGGCTCATTGTCGGAACTCCTGTCCGGAATCACCAGCCGGCGCGAAGCTGCGCGGCTGAACGAGGTACTTCGCGCGCACGACCGGCGCATCTGCGGACGTGGCGTGAAGCGACCGCCGACCTGCGACGTCTCCCGCGGGAACGAGGACGACGGAGCTGAACGCCCCGGTCGCATCCGTCTGCGCGACAGTCGTCGGGTCATGTGCCACGTTCCACGTCAAAGTGACCGTGGAGTTCGGCGGGAATCCTTGGCCGATTGCCTGCGTCGTGAAGCCCGGGTATCCGACGCTCGGCGAGAGCTGAAGGTAGGGCCCGTCGAATATGCCGGCGGCAACGCCACCGGCCGGCACTGGCGGTAGCGACAGGGTCGACTTGGATGCAGGCAGCGTCGCCGTGCAGACAGTGCCGGCAGGCAGCCCGCTGATCGTCGCGCTGCCGTCGCCAGCAGCGGTCAGGTCATAGGTCTGACCGTTGTCACACGTGAGCACGTAAGTCGGTGCAGCCGCGGCTGTCGAGGACGGACTCGGCGACGGCGACGCGATCGCAACGGAAGCCACGGCGAGGGGCGGCAACATGGCGAGCAGGACACCTGAACGTCGCGTCATTGCAGATAGCCACCTAGGTAAACCGCTGGCGTACAGGCCTGTTTGGTCGTATTTGCACAGGTCACGCTGTAGGTCAACGGTACGCCTTTGGGCACCGTGATGGGTGAGACGAAGTGGTAGTCAAGGTCGCGAAAGTCGGCAAGATTGAGCTCGAAAAGGATGCCGCTTCCCCGCTTGAGAAAGATCGTTCCGAGATCTCCGTTCGGGTTCTCGAGGATCACGTCCGTCAGCTGGAACGTCTTGGCCTTCGGAATGCCACCGAGGCTCTGCTCGCCGCTCTTCCCGGGGGCCACGTTGAGCTGGATGCGGCCTCCGGTCGGCGACGAGCTGGGGCTACCCGCGGCGCCGCTTGCGTTGGCCCCGCCGTTCGCCCCGGAGGCCGTCAACGCTTTCTGACTGTTGGCTTGCGCCTGGTTCGCGGCTCGTTTCGCGGCCTGCGCCGTCTTGGTGCTGGCCTGCGTCTGCTTGGTGACCTGGTCGGTCGCGGCCGACTTGACCGCGGGCCGGACCACCGTGAACCACAGCCCGAGCAGCGCAGCGATGCCGGCAATCAGCAGGGCGATAGCCGGCAACAGCCAACGCGGCAGCAGTTGCTCCTGCAACATCGTTGCGTCCACCGACTTGGGCGGTGAGACCGCGCCGGTGACAAAGGCCTGAAACGGCAGGGTCTTATTGGGTCCACGCCAGAAGAGCTTGACCGGTCGTGCCCGCAGCCTGACGAAGGTCGCCGTGCCGGGTTCGACCGTGAAGCTCTCCGGCGAGAACCTGAAACGCAGGTGCTGGTCGGCATCGGCACCGAGCGCATCGAGTGGCAAAGGAAGGTTGCCTCGGTTCTCAACGCTGAGCTGATGCCGCCCCCGGCGCCGACCGCGTGAGGTCCGGGGGGCGATCTCCACCACGAGGTCGGCGAACGCGCCGACCGCAACGACGCCCTCCTCTACCGCCGACCCCTGACTGTCCTCACGAGAGATGACGCGGATCGCGAACGGCACATCACCGGCACGGGTCGACGGCGTGCGCGGCGGCTCGAAGGTGACCTGCGCCGTCGCCTCCTCGCCGGGATAGATGTTGAGGACGTCCGGTTCCGCGACAGTCCAGCCGCGGGCGTCGCCGACGATGTCGATGACGAACTGGTCGACGATCTGGCCGGTGTTACGGACCTGGATCTCACAGCTCTGTCGACTTCCGGGCTCGACCGTGATCTCGCGAGTCGAGAGTCTCGTGCTGGCACCCATGACGGCGTTGTCTCCCCGTTAGACGTTCAAGTGGAACAGCTCGATCTCGCTGAGCCGAAGGTGAGTGGCAGACGCCGACCGATACATGCTCGTGATCTCGAACGTGACGCTGGTGATGTCCTTGGCGCCACTGAGGCTGACCGTCTGCGGATCGACGGAGTCCTTCAGGCTGATGTCCGATGCGTGTCCGTTGGAGTACACGACGTGGATGGCGTCAGCCCGGTCGGTCGCCTGGTAGTTGTGGCCATCGCCGTCGTAGAAGATCGCCTTGTTCAGTGAGACCTTCTTGTCGAAGTGGAAGGTCACGCTCGGCAGCTGCGTAGGAAGGCGCACCGACCAGAAGGTGTTCTTGTAGCCGTCGGCGACGTTGGACGCCGGATGCGGTGGAGTGGCTGTGCTCCACGTGATTCGGGTCGCATGCACCGGCGTGTAGCTGGGATGTATGAGATGGCTGATCTTGTGCTCCACGCGGTCGTACCGCGAGACGACCCAGTTCCGCGCCGGCGCAAATGCCACGCCTAGCCCGGCGCCAACTACAAGGAAGACTGCGATGACGTTGCGCCCGAGCGCCATGACGCTACGCAGGCTGCGGTGGTGCGCGGCCGGCCGAGCGCCAGGAACACCTTCGCGCTCCTCGGCCAAGATCGCCTTTGGCTTTCGGCGCAGGGACAGGCGTCGCAGCAACCTTCGCCACCAGGACGCCTTTGCGATGGCGGCGCCCGCGAGAGGCTCCCCGCAACGTGAGCAAAACCGCCGCGTCGGCGAGTTCCCTTCGCCGCACTGCCCGCAGATCAGATCGCCGGGGTGCAGGCGACGACCTCTCGTTGTCTTTCGAACTGCGGCTGCTCGTTCACGGCGGGCTTGTGGCGTCAGCTCCCCAAGACCGGCAGGTTCACTTCCGATCGAGGATTCGTGCGACCCAGCCGGCGCCGGAAGACTCGGCGGCGCCGGAGGCGGCATCGGAGGTGCGGGTGGTGGCATCGGCGGAGCCGGAGGCGGTGGCCCCGGCATGACGGCCATCTCGGTAGGCGGTGTCGGCAAGGGGGGCGACAGTAGTGGCGGCAAGGGTGCCAGCAACGCAGATGCCGAATGTCCCGCGATGTCGGTGCGCAGTTCCGGTCGCAAAGACGGCGGCGGCACGGTCGATGTCATCGG
>DATAUF010000059.1:0-9650 GCA_036268405.1 Mycobacteriales bacterium | reverse complement strand
CATGGCAGGCGTCACCGCCGCGGACGTCGATGTCGCGCTGCTCTACGACCACTTCGGGCCGATGGTGCTGATGCAGCTCGAGGACTACGGGTTCTGCCCGATCGGTGAGGGTGGCCCGTTCGTCGCTGAAGGCAACACTCGACTCGGTGGCTCGGTCCCGGTCAACACCCACGGCGGTCACCTCTCGGAGGCGTACATCATCGGGATGACCCACGTGCGCGAGGCGGTCGAGCAGCTGCGGGGCGTCGCGGTCAATCAGGTCGAGGGCGCAGAGATCGCACTGGTCACCGGAGGTCCCGCCGGCCTCCCCGTCAGCGGCACGCTGCTCAGGAGGTAATGGCGATGACCGAACTCACTCAGGGCCTGTATCCGGCCGCCGTCAAGGAGTCCTTCGCCGACGAGCGCACCGAGCCGTTCTGGAAGGCGGCCGTCGAGGGACGGCTTACCACGTCGAGATGCGACAGCTGCGGCACCTGCATCCTGCCCCCGAAGCCCTACTGCTTCGAGTGCCGCGGCCAGGACTTCACGTGGATCGACCTGCCAGGCACCGGCGTCGTGTATTCGTTCACGGTGGTCCGGCACCCGCTGCATCCCGGACTGGCCGATGTCGTCCCCTACGTCTCCGGGATCATCGATCTCGATGGCACGCAAGGCGCAGGCGCGCGCCTGATGGGCAACATCTTCGAGTGCCCAGTCGATGAGGTGCGCATCGGCGACAAGGTGGAGGCAGCATTCGAACCCCTCTCCGACACCTACGCGATGATGCGCTTCCGCTGGATCGGCCATGCCTGATCCAGCCCCGGCCGGGAACGACGCAGATCCGGTCCTGCTGTTCGACATCGAGGACCGGGTCGCCACCATCACTCTCAACCGGCCCGAGCGCCGCAACGCACTCAACGGCGCATTGGTTGCGGCGCTCGACGCGGCGGTCAAAAGCGCCGCAGCCGACAGCGCGGTCAAGGTCGTCGTCCTTACCGGAGCGGCGGCCGAGGGCCGGCACGGCGGCTTCTGCGCCGGCGGGGACGTCAAGGACTCACGCGGCCCGGGGATGGAGCTCGGCGTGCCGCCCAATGCGCTCGACGGTGATCTGGCGCGCCACGACAGCCACGCGGCGATGCTGCTCCACCTGATGCCCAAGCCGACGATCGCCATGGTCGGAGGGCCGGCGGTCGGCGCGGGCTTCAGCCTCGCGGGTGCATGTGACTTTCGGTACGCATCGGACGATGCGGTGTTCGCCGCGAGCTTCACGCCGAACGGCCTGTCAGGCGACTACGCCGGCTCCATCTTCTGGACCCACATTGTCGGCACGGCGACGGCGCGGCGCCTTTATCTGCTGAACGAGAAGCTCGGTGCCGAACAGGCGGCGGCCCTCGGCATGGTTCACGGCGTGACCGCGAGCGCCGACCTGCGCGATCACGTCAGCGAGGTCGCGGCTCGCCTGGCAAAGATCCCGAGCGAGCTGGTCGCTCTGGTCAAAGAAAATCTCAACAACGCCGAGGACGAGCTGGTTCGGCGTCGCCTGCTGTTCGCCAACGAGGCGAACAACCAGATGCTCGCCGCCAAAGCGGCGGTCCGACGAATGCAGCAGAAGGCAACTTCGGCACCCGAGAGCTGACCTGGGTCACCGACTCGACTTCCCGGCCGCCCTTCGCTCCGCGACGATCTGGCCATGACGGGCCATGCGTTGAGTCGCCTGCTGCTGAAGATCCACCGGGGGCTCCGGGAGGACGACCGGACCATGCTCACGGCTCGGAAGCGCGACGACCGCCGTTCCTGGGCACGTCACGTCGCCACGCTGGTTGGTCCCCCGCAGCTCGATGTCAACGACACAACGTCCGTCGTCGTCGACTCGCTTGCCGACAACCTCCCCGGTGATCACGTGCGTGTCGCCGACATAGTTGAACTTGCGGATCTCGCTCGCCTGCTGAACCAGCCAGCCGTCGTCCCCCATCCAGTCGGTGAGGAAGTGCGAAAGATGGCAGTCGCGCATCACGCCGTAGTCGTAGGCCATCGGATTGCCGATCGCCTGCGCCCAGGCTGAGTCCCAATGGACCCGTTGCGCGACATCGGGCACGCCGTACTCGTTCTTCACATAGAACGGCGCGATCCTTTGCCGGTTGCGGTAGGCGATCCGGTTCGCGCACGGCGCGTAGGGAACGAATCCGTAGCCCCCCGCGTGGAAGACGATCATGTCGGTCATGGTCAACGGGCCCTTGGCCATCGGCTGCATCGCCTCGCCGACCTGGACGTCCTCCCAGTACCGCGGCTCCGCACCTCGCACCTGCTCGGCCGCGTAGATCTCATCGAGCTTCTCGATGTCCGCGTCGGTATAGGTCGCCGGCTCGATCGATGAGTACTTGCCCTTCTCCCGGGCACGCTTGCGCTCGGTGTGGATCGCCAACGTGCGCGAGATCGCGACGATCTCCGCTCGCTGGTTGATCTTGACGCTCACATAAGTCACGAGAACAGACCGTTCGGCAAACTCCGACTTCTTCTCGACCACGCTCTCCGTGCCACCGAAGCTGAACAGCCGGTCGCCGGCGTAGACCGGGCGATACCAGCGCCACGTGCTGCCGGAGACGAAGACGTGAATGCCCCGAAACGACGGCCGTTTCACCTTGACCTCGGGCGGGTCGCTGTAGAGCGGGCTGTTCAATCCGATGGCGATCATCGGCGGCGCGATCTGAGCGCTCCACCGCGTCCGCTCGCCGTACTCCTCATCGTTGAACAGCGGATTGTCATCCCCATAACCGCGCGCGAAGTTGCGCATCGCGTCGTGGGTGGCAACCGTCAGGTGCTCACGGGCCGGCGAGGTCGCGTACACGCCGACGAGCGCCTTGGCGCGCTCGATGTCGTCTTCCTTGAAGGCAAAATCTGTGGCCTTCTCGAACTCCGCCGTGGTCAATGCGGCATCTTCGGGACGTGCGGGAACAGCTCCTCGAAGACTCCGATGCGAATCCGGTGGCTGACTTCCGGGTCGATGTCGTCGAACAGCTCGTGCAGCGTCTTCTGGGTGTGACCGAAGGTTCCCTCGAAGTGCGGGTAGTCGCTGCCCCACATCACGTTCCTCCAGCCCATCGCCCAATGCGCGGCCGGCGCCGACGCGTCGTGCTGGAAGGACGCGTAGATCTGGTCGTAGAGATACTCGCCAGGCAGCTTCGACAGGGTCGGCTTGACTGCGGCCCCGTGCTGTCGATAGCCCTCGTTCATGCGATCGGCGATGAACGGGCCCCAGGTTGCGCCCCCTTCCGAGACCAGCACCTTGAGCTCCGGGTGGCGGTCCAGTGCGCCGCAGGCAATCAGCTGCGTGACGGCGCGCTGACCGCCATACGTGGTCTCGACGTAGTTGAGAACCGCGCCGCCTCGACCGCGGTAGTAGACGCCGGTGCGTTGCGTCGGGTCATGAGGTTCGGTGCCGATGTGGAATCCGATCACCATCCCGGTCTCGGCGAACGCGGCCCAGAGTGGATCCCACTCCTCGTCGTTCCATTCCGGGCGACCAAGCGGCGGACGAGTCGGCAGGAAGCCGGCGTGGAAGCCCTGGTTGCTCGACCGCCTCACCTCCGCTACGGCGTCGTCGATGTCGAGCAGCGGGATCGACGCGCAGCAGACGTACCGCGGCGAATGGCTCTGGAAGTCCAGAGCGAACTCGTTGACTGCCTGAGCGCCGACCTTCACGATTTCCGGTGTCTGGATGTTGAACGTCCAGATCCCGAGGGAGGGATAGATGACCTCGGCCCAGACTCCCTCGGCGTCGAGGTCCTGAAGCCGCTTCACCGGGTCCTGACCGCCGATGGCCCGGTTGATGAAGTCGTCTTCCACGGAGTCGATCGGTCTGGCGTTGATGCCCAGGCCAGGCTTCTTCTCGACGCCGGGCTGGATCTTGGGAAGGTCGCGGCGGAAGGTCTGCCCATCGATGTAGATCGTCTCGAAGTCACCGCTGGGATCCTTGACGCTTCTGGGCATTCGCTCCCGAAGGTGCTCAGGAAGGGAATCGAAGAGCGTGGGCGGTTCGATGGTGTGAGAGTCGCCCGAGTTTGCCCAAAGCTTCCCGTCATCGGTCGTCGACATTGGTCCTCCACTGTCAGACCCCAGCTGGTCGCCAGATATGGAAACGATGTTCTCAAACTTGGCACGGGTGTCAACTCGTACGGGCGAAAGGGTACACTCTTCACCGACCCGCACAAGAGGCCGCATGCGCGGCGGTCCGATGCTGACACCGGAGTAAGGCGAGCAGTTGTCAACTGAGAAGAGCGCCTCGCAGGCCAAACAGACCTTTCTCGTGGATCGACTGCTTTCGTCGCCTTGACGACGACACACTCGTGGCGCTGATCGACATCAAAGGGCCAGGCGATGGGGATCGGTTTCTTCCTGCTGCGGGACTCACCCGTTGCTTTCCACCGCCTAAAGAAGGAGACACCAGCCGATGGCGCTTGCACCGACGTCGGAGCAGCACCAGCTGCGGGAGATCGTGCGGAGGCTTCTCGAGCGGAAGTCGACCAGCGAGGACGTTCGTGCCCTGATCGATGGCGGAAGCCAAGGCGACGATCAGCTGTGGCGGCAGATGTCCAGCGAGCTCGGTCTGCAAGGAATCGCGATTCCTGAACAGCTCGGCGGTACCGGCGCCGGCGTAGCGGAGCTATCAATCGTCCTTGAGGAGATGGGCCGCGCGCTGCTCGTCGGGCCCTACTTCTCCTCGATCGCACTCGCCGGTCAGGCGCTCGTCGCCAGCTCGGACGCCGACGCCCAGCAGCGATGGCTTCCGAGGATCGCGGACGGGAGCATGACGGCAACATTGGCCGTCGCCGAGGAGTCCGACCGTTGGGACGGGCGCGATTGCGCCACCATCGTCAGAAGAGATGGCGCCGAGATGACGCTGACCGGAATCAAGATGTTCGTGCCCGACGGCTGCACCTCGGACGTCTGGCTCGTGATCACTCAGCACGGGCCTGAGCCAGCGTTGTTTGCGGTCGAGCGCTCTGCAACCGGGGCCGTCATGGAGCTTGTCGAGTCTCTCGATCTCACCCGTCCGATGGCACGCCTGACCGTGGACCACACTCCCGCAACTGCTATCGACCTCGGCGGCGATCCGGCCGCGCGGGTCCAGCGAATCTTCGACCTGGCCGTCATCGCGGTTGCCGCAGAGCAGCTCGGCGGGGCTGCGAAGTGTCTGGAGATGGCCGTCGAGTACGCCAGGACTCGAGAGCAGTTCGGTCGCCCGATCGGTTCGTTCCAGGCCATCAAGCACAAGTGCGCCGACCTGCTGATGGAGATCGAAGCGGCTCGGTCCGCACTGTTGTTCGCTGCCGCGTCGGCGGACTCCGACTCCGAGGAGACGTCGATCGCGGCGTCGACCGCCAAGGTGTGGTGTTCCCGGGCGTTCACCCGGGCGGCCAAGGAGAACATCCAGATCCACGGCGGCATCGGGTACACCTGGGAGCACGATGCCCATCTGTATCTCCGTCGGGCCAAGACCTCCGAGATGCTGTTCGGCAGCCCCACCTTTCACCGCCGACGGGTCGCACAGCTCGCGGGAATCGAGCGCCGACCATGACGACCCCGATGGTCAGCGGCTCAGAGGAGACCGACGAAGAGTTCCGGCGCCGGCTGGTGACCTTCCTGACCGACCGACACCCCGGGCCCGCACCCAAGGACCCGCAGGACCGGCTCGCATGGGTCAAAGGTTGGCTCGCGACGATGTACGACGAAGGATTCGCCGGCCCGAGCTGGCCCCGCGAGCTCGGCGGGATGGATCTGCCGTTCAACAAACAGGTCGTCTACCAGGAGGAGATCGCGAGGAGCAAGGTGCCGACGTTCATCGGCACCGGTCTTGCGATCGCCGGCCCAACGATCATCAAGTACGGCACCGAGGAACAAAAGAAACAGCTGCTGCCTCCGCTGCTCCGCGGGGACAGCATGTGGGTTCAGGGCTACTCAGAGCCGGATGCCGGCTCGGACCTGCCCTCACTGCGCACAACCGCGCGCCGCGAAGGAGACGAGTACGTCGTACGCGGCCAGAAGATCTGGACCACGATGGCTCAAGGTGCAGACATCGTCTTCACCCTGGTGCGTACCGGCACCCAGGAGTCTCGGCAGCACGGCATCTCCTATTTGCTCATCGACGCACACCAGCCGGGCGTGACGATCCAGCCCATCCGGGACATGGCCGGAGGCCGCCAGTTCAGTCAGATCACGTTCGAGGATGCGCGCGCGCCGGTGTCCAACCGCATCGGCGAGGAGAACCAGGGCTGGCCGCTTGTGCGGACCAGCCTCGGGCACGAGCGGGCGGCCGGTGCGATGAACCAGGCCGCGATGTACCGCCGCGTCGTGAGCGAGTTGATTGAGCTCGCCCACGAACGTGGAACCACTGACGACCAGTGTGTGAGAGACGCCCTCGCTGATTTCGAGATGCGCGTGCGCATCATGCGCTACTCGGCGATGCGGGTCATCAACGACATCATCACCACCGGGGAACCCGGAGCCTCGGCATCGACAACCCGCTTGTTCAACACGCTGTTCGAACAGGACCTCCACGAGTTCGCGGTCGACATGCTCGGCACATACGGCGTCATTCGTCCGGGCGGGCCATCGTCGATCCAGCGCGGACGATGGACGCGCGGATTCCTCAGCACCCGCGCCTCGACCATCGGTGCAGGTACCGCCGAGATCCAACGGAACACGGTGGCCGAGAAGGTCCTCGGGCTGCCCTACGACCCGGCGATGCCAACCGCTTGACCACCACATCAGGGTCCGCGTGGGAGTCATCTCCGGCATCAAATGACCCCCGCTTCAACGAACTGATCGCGGCGCTGCGCCGCGCGCAGGATGCCATCGCAGCAGCGGCTGCGCCCAACGATGTCCTCGATGCCGCTACTGAGAGGCTTCGAGAGGTGGCCGATGCGCTCAGTCCTTACGCCGTCGCGGAAGCTGACCGGGCATTCGGTCATCGACCGGACCTGCCCGGGCGCGGCCAGGCGATGGCTCCCGCCGTGATGATCGACTCGCAGACCAGCGATGAAGTTCGAGGACGCGTCACGATCTCGCACTTCTACCTCGGTGGGGGTGGAGCAGCGCACGGTGGCGTACCGCCATTGGTGTGGGATGAGATCCTCGGCCGACTTGCCAACAGCGGAGGTCGGACGAGATCACGAACCGCCTATCTGCATGTCGACTACCGCTCCGTGACGCCCATCGACGAAGAGCTGACGTTCGACGGACGCTTTGATCGAGTCGAGGGCCGCAAACGCTTCCTGTCCGGTCGGATGTATCGCGGCGAGGTGCTGGTTAGCGAAGCGTCCGGCTTGTTCGTCGAGCTTCGCCTCGGGCAGCCCTGATGTCGCGTGTAAGTGGACGGCTGCCTTGCGACCGCGTCGATAGTCTTCGCCGCATGGAACGGTCCGAGTTCGATCAAGTCCTCAAGGCGGTGCGGCGACTTGTACGTGAGGACGTCGTTCCGCGCGAGCAGGAGATCGAGGATACCGACGAGATTCCGGGCGACCTCCGTCGTAAGGCCGCCGACATGGGGCTCTTCGGGTTCGCCATTCCCGAGCAGTACGGCGGGCTCGGATTGTCCATGCGCGAGGAAGCCGAGCTGGTCATCGAGCTGGGCTATACGAGCCCGGCGTTTCGCTCGATGTTCGGTACCAACAATGGAATCGCCGGCCAGGTACTGCTGGTCGATGGCAGCGAGGAACAAAAGCAACGCTTCCTGCCCGCACTCGCCAGCGGCGGCGCCACCGCGTCGTTCGCGCTGACCGAGTCCGAGGCGGGATCAGATCCGAGCACCTTGACCACGACCGCCGAGCGGCGAGGCGACGAGTGGGTGATCAACGGCACGAAGCGGTTCATCACCAATGCCGCGATTGCGGACCTCTTCATGATCTTCGCGCGCACCGGACCGCCCGGAAGCGGCGCAAGCGGAATCTCGGTGTTCGTCGTAGATGCACGCACTCCAGGCATCAGTGTCGGCGAGAAGGATCGAAAGATGGGTCAGCTCGGATCGACGACGTCCGAGGTGCACTTCAGCGAGGTGGCCGCGCCGCTCGTCGCTCTCATCGGCGGCGAAGGCAGCGGCTTCCGCACCGCAATGGCCTGCCTCGCCCACGGGCGACTAAGCATCGCTGCGCTCTGTGTGGGCATGGCGGGACGCCTCGTCGATGAAATGGTGAGCTACGCCCGCAACCGGCAGCAGTCCGGGCAGCCGATTGGCCAGTTCCAGCTCGTCCAAGCGATGCTCGCCGACTCTCAGACCGAGATGTACGCCGGGAGCTCCATGGTGCTCGACGCCGCCGAACGCTTCGACCGCGGCGAGGACACCAAGATGCTGCCATCGTGCGCGAAGTACTTCTGCAGCGAGATGGTCGGTCGGGTGGCCGATCGCGCGGTGCAGGTGCACGGCGGCTCGGGTTACATGCGCGGGGTACCCGTTGAGCGGTTCTATCGCGACGCCCGGCTGTTCCGCATCTACGAGGGCACCAGCCAGATCCAGCAAGTCATCATCGCGCGCGCACTCCTCGCCGGCACATCCCTGGAGGAGCACCGTGTTCGAGCTGAGTGACGACGAACGCGAGATCGTAAGCGTCGTCGCCGACTTCGTGGACAGCGAAGTCCGGCCGGTTGCGCGGGATCTCGAGCACTCGAACACCTATCCCGCCGATCTGATCGCGCGGATGAAGCAGCTGGGGATCTACGGCATGTGTGTGCCGCCTCCCTACGGAGACAGCGGCGTCTCAGTGCAGTGCTTCGCCCTCGTCAGCGAGGAGATCTGTCGCGGTTGGATGAGCTTGGGTGGGGCCTTCGGCGGACACAGCGTCGTCTGCACCCTGCTCGATCGCTTCGGCACAGAAGAGCAAAAGCAACGCTGGTTGCCGGTTCTTGCCACTGGCGAGGTACGAGCGACAATGGCCCTCACCGAGCCACAGGGCGGCTCGGACCTCCAGGCCATCGCCACAGTCGCGAAGCGTGGCGCGGACTGTTACGTCGTCAACGGCCGAAAGATGTGGATCAGCAATGCACGCAATGCCGGGCTGATTGCGTTGTTGTGCAAGACCGATACCAGCGCCGACCCAGCGCACCGCGGCATCAGCGTGCTCCTCGTCGAGCCGGGTGAAGGCGTCACGGTGTCACGCGACCTCGCCAAGCTCGGCTACAAGGGAGTCGAGAGCTGTGAGATCGCCTTCGACGATGTCCGGGTGCCGCTCGAGGCAGTGCTCGGCGGCGCCGAGGGCACCGGCTTCGCTCAGATGATGAGCGGACTGGAGCTCGGCCGGATTCAGGTCGCGGCCCGCGCGGTCGGCGTTGCCCGCGCAGCCTACGACGACGCGCTCAACTACGCGCAGACTCGCGAAACGTTTGGTAAGCCCATCTGGAAACATCAGTCGATCAGCAACTACCTCGCCGACATGGCAACTGACGTTGAGGCGGCGCGACTGTTGATGCTCTCGGCCGCCGAGCGACTCGAACATGGCGAGCGCAGCGATCTTGAGGCAGGAATGGCCAAGCTTTTTGCATCCGAAGCCTGCCTGCGCGTCACCACCAACGCGCTACGAATCTATGGCGGCAACGGATACTCGCCGGAGTACGACGTGGAGCGCTACTTCCGGGATGCACCGCTGATGATCGTCGGCGAAGGAACAAACGAGATTCAACGA
>DATAUF010000058.1:0-5161 GCA_036268405.1 Mycobacteriales bacterium | reverse complement strand
CGGCGCGTCCCACGGCCTCGAGATGCCTTTCGTCTTCGACGACACCTCAAGCCTCATCGGCCAGTTCTTGCTCGGAGGCGCTGCACCAGCCCACCTGGCGAAGACGATGCACGAGACGTGGATCAACTTCGCTCGGACGGGAGTCCCGAGCAGTGCAGTCATGCCCGAATGGCCTGTCTACAACCTTGACGAGCGGCCGGTGGCGGTATTCGCGGAGGACATCCGCGTGGAGAGCGATCGCGACGCCGAACGCCGTGCCTCGTGGGACGGTATCGACCTCCGTCACAGCTTCCCGCTCGAGCGCTGAATCGCTGTTGGAAGGTTAGGTCCTCGAGGCGTCTCCGAGAGTGGGTGGCATTGCCCCCACGGTGGCTGCTTTGGTTGCGCGCCAACGAGACTCGGCCGATCCGACGTGACGCCGACGAGCTCGTATGGGCCTCTCGCCTCGGACTATGAGTGGATGTACGACGACGGCTACTCCGCCGGTGGCGACTCGAACGTGGATTGTGGTTCCCCTGACGCGACGGGCTGCTGGGCACACCGTCGCGCAATCCTTTCGAGCTTCAAGGGCGAGCGGCTGCTCTGCGCAGCGCGTGACGGACGCGAGGCGTGTCAACGCCTCGCCGTGTGGGAACGTTGAAGCAACATGACCGACTTGATGGCCAAGATCCGCCGTAGTGAACCAGCGGCCGAAGGCCGTGACGCGCGCAAGTGTCCCGTGTGTGGCAGCGCGGACACCAAGCGGAAGACCGTGACCAACCGGCACCGCGAGAGGCGCCTGTTGGTTCGTACGTGTGGTCGGTGCGGGCACGTTGCGGTCCTGAACAACTTCCACGACTACACCGAGAGCCAGTCCGTCGAGGATCTCGGCGTGGCTCCGCGCTGCGGGACGCTGGACCGGCCGGGTCGGGAGTTCGGGATGGCCAAGATGGCCGTCGACGTGTTGGCCCGTAACCGCGTCGACGTGCTGGTCTACGGCGCCGGCCGCAGCCTCGACAACGTGCACATCGCGGAGCTACCGCAGGTGCGCAGGGTTGCGGTCGGCGACATCATGCAGGTCCGCGACGACGTGGACTTCATAGACACCAGCAAACCGGCGTCGGAGACATTCGACGTGGTCGTCGCCTGCGAGGTGATCGAACACTTCGTCAAGCCCCGCGAGGACTTTGCGAGCCTCTTCCGCTTCGTTCACCGCTCCGGGATCTTGGTGTGCTCGACCAACATCTACGACGGCGGCAACCTCAACCGCCACGGCTACATCTTCGGCCGGGGCCACGTGTCCTACTACACGCCCGAGGCACTGCGGACGATCGCCAAGGCCAACGGGATGTACGTCGACTTCCGGGTTCCGCTCTCGGCTACCGGCACGGTGGGCCCGCGCAAGCGCTACGTGATCTTCACGTACTCGACGGCGCTGATGGACACGGTCAGCGACTACTTCGGCCGGGAGATGTACGCGCCGTCGGAGGCACCGATCATCAAGAGGCCGGCCAAGAAGGCGGTCAAGGCGCGCCAGGCGGCTCGTCGCCGGTCGGCGCCGGCGGCTGGTGCGGCTGCCCGAGCAGATAAGAGCCCCACCGACCAGGGATGATCCGGCTCCTCGGGATTCGAGGGATCGGGACGTGGCGGCCGTCCATCGTGTCGAGGATCCGGTCTCGCAGCGAGTCCAGGCGGAACATCATGCCGCTGCCGACATGCGGGTGCGGCCGGGTCGGGGCATGGGCGAGGGCATCGGCGTAGCTCTTCGCCAGATAGCTGACCTCCGCTTGGTCCAGAGCCTTCTCGAGACCGTCGATGATCCGCTTCTGCACCGCGCTGTGCTCGGTCACCAGGTCGGAGAGCCGGTCGCGTAGCCCTTCCGCGGACAGGTTCGAGGCGAGAACGTCGCCGCTGTGCAGCCGCTCCGCGATGCGCAGCGTGCGGGTCAGCTGCCCGACGACCTTGCGGTCCTCGTCGACCAGAGCCGGGCCATCGGTCAGCCGGTGCTTGGCGACGGGGTAGACCGCGTGCTCGAACGCCGCGACGTGTGCCGAGAGCCAGGAGATTGCGTCGAGTCGTTTGCCGTCAGGGTCTTCGAGCAGCGCCTGCGCTGCTTCATGGGCCTTGCTCAGCGCCGCTCTCAGGTCGTCCCCGAGCGGGGGAGTCGACGTCGGATCGTCCGCAGCTGCACGCATAGTGACCTCCAACGGTGAGATTCCCCGTCTGTTGATCATCCACGCGTCCTCCGGGGGTTTGGTTCATCGCGGAGTTTCGTTCGGAGCAACCCCTGCGTGATGGGATTGAGCGATGGTGCTCGGGTTGCCGGACGGAGTGACTGTCTGTCTGTTCGACCTCGATGGCGTGCTGACCGATACCGCCGCGGTGCACGCGGCCGCGTGGAAGACGGCCTTCGACGCCTTTCTCGCGCGCCGGAACGGCCCTGGCTACCAACCGTTCACACCCGCCGACTACCTGATGTACGTCGATGGCAAGCCGAGGCCGGACGGCGTTCGCGACTTCCTCGCCAGCCGTGGGATCGAGCTGCCGGACGGCGATCCTGAGGATGCTCCGGGCGACGACACGGTCAACGCGGTCGGCAACGCCAAGAACGCCGATCTGCTGGCCCGGATCCGCTCGGGTGGCGTGGCGGTCTTCGAGGGGTCGCGCCGCTATTTGCGTGCTGCGCAGGACGCCGGCCTGCGGCGTGCGGTTGTTTCATCCAGCGCCAACACCGCCGATGTGCTTGAGGTGACCGGCCTCGCCGAGTACATCGAGCTGCGCGTCGACGGCGTGACCATCAGGGAGGAGGGTCTCGGCGGCAAGCCGAAGCCCGATACCTTCTTGAGGGCCGCGGAGTTGTTCGGGGTGGAGCCGGCGCACGCGGCCGTCTTCGAGGACGCCATCGCCGGGGTGCAGGCCGGCCGGGCCGGACGCTTCGGCACGGTCATCGGTGTCGATCGCGTCGGCCAGGCGGACGAGCTGCGCGAGAACGGGGCGGACATCGTGGTGAAGGACTTGTCGGAGCTGTTCGAGCTGGAGGGCACGTGATCGAGCAGTCGGCGTACCCGGTCGAGCCGTGGGCGGTCCGCGAGACCAACCTCAACCTCGATCTCCTGGCGCAGTCGGAGTCGGTCTTCGCACTGTCGAACGGCCACATCGGGATGCGCGGCAACCTCGACGAGGGTGAGCCGCACGGCATCCCTGGCACCTACCTCAACTCCTTCTACGAGCAACGCCCGTTGCCGTACGCCGAAGCGGGCTATGGCTATCCCGAGTCGGGGCAAACCGTCGTCAACGTCACCGACGGCAAGCTGATCCGGACGCTCGTCAACGACGAGCCGCTCGACCTCCGCTACGGCGAGCTCCACCAGCATGAGCGAGTGCTGGACTTCCGCGCCGGCACGCTGACCCGCTCACTCGACTGGACCTCGCCGGCGGGGCAGCGCGCCAGGGTGCGGTCGCGGCGCATGGTGTCGTTCGTGCAGCGCGCGGTTGCCGCGATCGAGTACGTCGTCGAGGCCGTCGACGAGCCGATCCGCTTCGTGATCCAGTCCGAGCTGGTTGCCAACGAAGAGCTGCCGCGGATGAAGTCGGACCCGCGGGTCTCGGCGATTCTCGACCGCCCCCTGGTCGGCGTCGAGCACTTCCGTCACGAGAAGGGCGGGATCCTGCTGCACCACACCCGCGCCAGCGAGCTGCAGATGGCCGCGGGCATGGACCACCTGATCGACTACGACGGCCGCTATGAGGTCGACGTGGACACCCGCGAGGACTGGGCGCGTACGACGGTCGTCGCTCACCTGCACCCCGGCGAGCAGCTTCGGATCGTCAAGCTGCTGGCGTACGGCTGGTCGAGTCTGCGGTCGCGGCCGGGGCTGCGTGATCAGGTCTCGGCGGCGCTGTCGAGTGCGCGCTACTCGGGGTGGGACGGTCTCCTTGCCGAGCAGCGGGAGTACCTCGATGACTTCTGGGAGTCCGCCGACGTCGAGGTCGAGGGCGATGCGGAGATCCAGCAGGCGGTGCGCTTCGGGCTGTTTCACGTGCTGCAGGCCGGCGCGCGCGCGGAACGCCGCGGAATCCCTGCCAAGGGGCTGACCGGCCCGGGCTACGACGGGCACACGTTCTGGGACACGGAGGCCTTCGTGCTCCCGGTGCTCACCTACACCCAGCCGAAGGCCGCCGCCGACGTGATCCGCTGGCGGCACTCGACCCTTGACCTCGCGCGAGAGCACGCCGCGCGTCTTGGGCTTCGCGGTGCGGCGTTCCCTTGGCGGACGATCCGCGGCCAGGAGTGCTCGGGCTACTGGCCGGCCGGCACTGCCGGGTTTCACGTCAACGCCGACATCTCCGACGCGATCGAGCGATATCGGGTCGTCACTGGCGATGAGTCGGTCGAGCGCTCGGGCGGGCTGGAGGTTCTCGTCGAGACCGCGCGGATGTGGATGTCGCTCGGCCACCACGATGACGAGGGCGCGTGGCACATCGCCGGCGTCACGGGCCCGGATGAATACAGCGCGATCGCCGACGACAACGTGTTCACCAACCTGATGGCGGCGCGCAACCTCGTCTCCGCCGCCGATGGCTGCAATCGGCATCCCCAGCTGGCGCGGGAGTACGGCGTCACCACCGAGGAGGCGGCGACTTGGCGCGATGCCTCCAACGACGTGTACGTGCCCTACGACGACAAGCTCCGGGTCCACCCGCAGTCCGAGGGCTACACCCGTCATGAGACCTGGGACTTCGAGGCGTACAAGGACCGGTATCCGTTGCTGCTGTCCGCGCCGTACTTCGACCTGTACCGCAAGCAGGTCGTGAAGCAGGCCGACCTCGTGCTGGCGTTGCACTGGTTCGGTGACCGGTTCAGCGCCGAGGACAAGGCCCGCAACGTCGACTACTACGAGCAGCGGACGGTGCGGGACTCGTCACTTTCCGCGTGCACCCAGGCGGTCATGGCCGCAGAGGTCGGCCACCTCGGGCTGGCGCACGATTACGCCTACGAAGCCGCGATGATCGATCTGCGCGACCTGCACCACAACAGCCGCGACGGCCTGCACATGGCCTCGCTCGCCGGCGCCTGGATCTCTCTCGTGGCGGGCTTCGGGGGTCTGCGCGACTACGGCGGCAGACTGAAGTTCGATCCCGCGCTGCCCAACGGCATCACCCGACTCGCGTTCAGCATCCG
>DATAUF010000057.1:0-6258 GCA_036268405.1 Mycobacteriales bacterium | reverse complement strand
AGTACGACGAATCCACTGCCGCATACCCTCGTTGGGTGTCCGACTTCCCTGCGGTGAAGCTGCATGTGGTCAGCGGCAAGGGCGGGACCGGAAAGTCGACGATCGCGGCGAGCCTCGCGTTGGCGCTCGCGGCGGGCGGCCGTCAGGTGCTGCTCACCGAGGTCGAGGCGCGACAAGGGATCGCGCAGCTGTTCGACACTGCCCCCCTGCCGTATGAGGAACGACGAGTCGCGGTTGCACGCGGCGGCGGCGAGGTCTACGCGCTGGCAATCGACCCCGAGCAGGCCCTGCTGGAGTACCTCGAGCAGTTCTACAACCTGCGCCGGGCCGGCTCGATGCTGAAGAAGCTCGGTGCCATCGACTTCGCAACCACCATCGCGCCCGGCCTGCGCGATGTGCTGCTCACCGGCAAGGTGATGGAAGCGGCGACGCGGGAGCGACGTGGTGGTGGCCGCCTCTACGACGCGGTGGTGCTCGATGCCCCGCCGACCGGCCGGATCGCGAAGTTCCTCAACGTCAACACCGAGGTCGCCGCACTCACTCGAATGGGCCCGGTCCGCAACCAGGCGACCAGCGTGATGACGTTGCTCCAATCGCCGAAGACCGCGGTCCACCTCGTGACCGTTCTCGAGGAGATGCCGGTCCAGGAGACCGCAGACGGAGTCGCGGAGCTGATCGCGACCGACCTGCGGCCGGGCGCCGTGATCGTCAACATGGTCCGCGATCCACTGATCCCCACCGACCGCCTGGACGACGCGGCCGAAGGCTCGATCGACGTCTCCGAGATCTCGCGCGGACTCAAGGCCGCCGGGGTCGAGGACGACGCGGCAACCGTCACCGCTCTCTCCGCCGAGATGCGCGACCATGCGCGGCGCGTCCAGCTCGAGCGCCAGGAACTGGCGACGCTTGCTGCACTCGATCGTCCGACGTACCAGCTTCCCTTTGTCGCGGATGCCGCCGAGCTGTCGGGTCTGCAGGAGATCGCGGACCGGTTGCAAGCCGCGGGAATGGTGTAGCCGGAGATGACACCACCGACCAACACGGCCGTGCTCGACATCGACGCACTGCTGCGCGACGCGAAGATCGTGGTCTGCTGCGGAGCCGGTGGCGTCGGGAAGACGACGACCGCGGCCGCGCTGGCCGTGCGCGCCGCAGAGCGCGGCCGATCGGTGTGCGTACTGACGATCGACCCGGCACGACGACTCGCCCAGTCGATGGGACTCACCGAGCTCGACAACACCCCGCGCGAGGTCGAGGGAATCGACCGGGCGGCGGGTGGGCGGCTCGACGCGATGATGCTGGACATGAAGCGCACCTTCGACGACATCGTCGTGTCTCACGCGGATGAGGCGCGCGCGAAGGCGATCCTCGCCAATCCGTTCTACGTCTCGCTGTCCTCGAGCTTCGCCGGTACGCAGGAGTACATGGCGATGGAGAAGCTCGGTCAGCTCAAGGCCGCCGGCACCTGGGATCTCATCGTCGTCGACACTCCGCCGAGCCGCTCGGCGTTGGACTTCCTGGATGCGCCGCAACGTCTCGGACGCTTTCTCGACGGCCGGATGATCCGGATCCTCACGGCGCCGGCCCGGGCCGGTGGCCGCGCATATCTGAAGGTGTTCACGGTCGGCGTGAAGATGTTCACCGACGTGTTGAACCGTCTCCTCGGCGCGCAGGCGCTGAAGGACCTGAGTCTGTTCGTCACCTCGCTGGAGACGATGTTCGGCGGCTTCCGCGAGCGCGCCGACAAGACCTACCAGCTGCTCAAGGAGCACGGGACGTCCTTCGTCGTCGTCGCGGTCCCGGAGCGCGACGCGTTGCGCGAGGCCGCGTACTTCGTCGAGCGGTTGGAGAGCGAGCAGATGCCGCTGGCGGGACTCGTCCTGAACCGGATGCACCTGACCGACGCCGGCTCGCTGTCGGTGGAGCGGTCTCTCGCGGCCGCGGAGACACTCGACGAGGCCGGCGACGAATCCCTTACCGCGGCCGCGTTGCGAGTTCACGCGGCGCGCGCGGCGGCTGCGGCGTCCGACGCGCGACGGGCGTCACAGTTCCACGCCGCCCACCCGCGCGTGCGCCTCGTCGAGGTAGCGGCTCAGGCCGGCGACGTCCACGACCTCGAGGGACTGCGGGCAATCGCAGATCAACTCAGCGGCGTCGCCGCAAAGGCGGCGAGCTGACGTCGCGCCGACGCGGTTCTCACAGGCTCGCGACATAGCCTGACGAAGTGCGTCGGCCCTCGATCCCCCAGGGTTTCCTGCTGCTCGGCGCGGTCGGACTGGTCGCGGGCGTCATCGTCGCGATCACGTTGCTGCCGATTGTCGGCGGGATCGGCCTCGCCGCTCGTAGCCTGACGAACAGCTTCGATCGGCTCCCCGCCGACCTCACCGCCCCGCCGCTGCCGCAGGTGTCGCGGGTCGTGGCCGCCAACGGCAAGACGATCGCGACCTTCTACTCCCAGGATCGCCTCAGCGTCCCGCTGACAAAGATCCCGGTCTCGATGCAGCGGGCGATCATCGACGTCGAGGACGTCCGCTTCTATGAGCACGGCGGCGTCGACTTCAAGGGCACGCTTCGAGCGGTCCTGCGCAACGGCGCTACGGGGACGGTCACGCAGGGTGGCTCGACGTTGACGCAGCAATACGTGAAGAACGTCCTCGTCGAGAATGCACACACCAAGGCACAGCGCGCAGCCGCGACCGCCGACACCCTGACCCGCAAGGTCCGCGAGGCGAAGTACGCGATCGAGCTCGAGCACAAGCTCACCAAGAACCAGATCCTGGATCGCTACCTCAACATCGTGTACTTCGGTGACGGCGCTTACGGCGTCGGCGCCGCGGCCCGCCACTTCTTCAACGAGCCCGTCACCGCGCTGACGCTTCCGCAGAGCGCGCTGCTCGCCGGGCTGGTCCAGTCACCAGAGGCCTACAACCCGCGGTTCTACCCAACGCTCGCGACCGAACGTCGCAACACCGTTCTCGCCCAGATGGTGAAGTACCACTCGATCACGCAGCTCGCGCATGACGAGGCGGTCGCCACGCCGGTCGAGCTCGACGTGCACCAACAGCCGAACGACTGCGTGTCGGCGAAGACCTACGCGTACTTCTGCGACTACGTGAAGCACATCTTCCAGACGACTCCGAGCCTCGGGCTTTCGCTGCTGCGCCGCGGCGGGCTCACCGTCACGACCACACTGAGCCCGAAGGTCGAGAAAGCCGCCGTGGACGGCATCCACAACTATGTCCGTGGCCGTGACCCGAGCGGCGTCGACGCGGCGGAAGCCGTGGTCCAGCCGGGTACCGGCAAGGTGCGCGCGATTGCGGTCAACACGCCGTACGGCGACAACCCCAAGCTCGGCGAGAACAGCATCGACTATGCGGTCGACCAGAAGTACGGCGGAAGCACATACGGCTTCCATGCCGGGTCGACGTTCAAGCTGTTCGTCCTTGCGGCGGCCCTCAAGGAGGGCATCCCGCTCGGGACCCGGATCCATGCGCCGCCCTCGATCACCGTGAGCGGCTACAAGACCTGTTCCGGCCTCGACGCCGGCGTCTACGACCTGCACAACGCGGGCGACAGCGAGGCGGGGACGTTCAACCTCGAGTCCGGTACGTGGTTCTCGGTGAACACCTTCTTCGCGCAGCTCGAGCAGCGCACCGGGCTGTGTACGCCGGTCAAGCTCGCCGAGGCGATGGGCATGCAGCCGTCGAACGGCGGGCGGATCCCGCAGGTGCCGTCGTTCGTCCTCGGCTCGGCGGCCGGCTTCACGCCGCTGGACCTCGCCAACGCCTACGCGACGATGGCCGCGCACGGCAAGTACTGCACGCCGATCGCGATCACCTCGATCGTCGACCGCCAGGGCAACGACTACCCGGTGCCGCAGTCGCAGTGCAGCCAGGTGGTCCCGACGGGGCTGGCCAACACCGTGACGTCGATCCTGCAAGGGGTGCTCACCGTGCCGGGCGCCACCGGGACCGAGGACATCCTGTCCGGGCGACCTGCCGCTGCGAAGACCGGAACCGTCGATGACTACGACGGCTCGTGGTTCGCTGGCTACACGCCGCAGCTGGCGGCCGCCGTGTGGGCGGGCATCCCGTCGAGCCCGAACAAGTCCCTCGGCGGGCTGACCATCGGCGGGCGTTACTACGGCGAGGTGTTCGGGGCGACTCTCGCCGGTCGGATCTGGCAGTCGACCATGAACGGCGCACTGCTGGGCGTTCCCGCGGAGTCGTTCTCCGGCGCCGACAACTACTACTCAATCGGCGTGAAGCAGGGCGTGCCGGACGTCAGCGGTGACACCATCCAGGCCGCGCAGGCCGCGCTGAGCCAGGCCGGATTCTCACCGACGGTGGCTCGTATCGAGGTCGACAGCACAATCCCGAGCGGCCGGGTCGCGCGGACCTCGCCGACGGCAGGCAGTCAAATCTCGGTCGGGTCGACCGTGGTGATCTACGTCAGTGACGGCATCGCGCCCCCGCCGACTCCGACACTGCAACCGACGCCGTCACAAACGCCGACCTTCCCGGTAAGCACCGAGACACCGCCGCCCGTCGACACCCCGACGCCGACCGTAAGCGAGTCGATCACGCCGTTGAAGCGGCGCCACCACCGCGGCTAAGCGCCGAGCTGTTTGCGTACCTCCGTGGCGATCCGGCCGCCCTCGGCCCGGCCGGCGACCTGAGGCTGCACGACCTTCATGACCTGACCCATCTCTTGCGGCCCTGATGCGCCGGTCGACTCGACGGCTGCCGTCACGATCGCCACGAGCTCATCGTCGGAGAGCTGAGCCGGAAGGTACTCATCGAGGATGACCCCCTCGGCTCGTTCCTTCGCCGCGAGCTCGGGACGGTTTCCCGTGTCGAATGCCTCTGCGGCCTCACGTCGCTTCTTTGCCTCACGGGCGACGACCTTCAGCACCTCGTCGTCGGACAGCTCACGCGAGGCCTTGCCGGCGACCTCTTCGTTGGTGATCGCGGTCAGCACCATGCGCAGCGTCCCGGTGCGCAACTCGTCGCGCGCCTTCATCGATGCAGTCATGTCAGCGCGGAGCTTCTCCTTGAGGGGCATGTCAGCCAGCGTAGGTAACCACCCAGCCCGGCGCCGCCTCATTACCTTGAAGGCATGCCTGCGGCGGTGTGGATCCCGCTCGCGGCTGTCGGCATCGGCGTCTTGTGCGTGCTCTACGCCTGGCTGTACGAGCGAAAGGCGTTCCGGCTGCGACGGGTGACGGTTGCGGTCCTGCCGCCGGGAAGCCCCGAGCTCACCGTCCTGCACCTGTCGGACATGCACATCACCGCGGACCAGCAGTGGAAGATTCGCTGGGTCAGGGCACTCGCCTCGCTCGAGCCGGACCTCGTGATCGACACGGGGGACAACCTCGCCGGACTGGACGGTGTCCCGCTGGCCCTTGACGCACTCGGACCGCTACTCGAGCGGCCCGGCGCCTTCGTCCCTGGGTCCAACGACTGGTTCGCACCGACTCCGAAGAATCCTGCGCGCTACCTCCGACGGCCTAACGGCGACCGCCTTCACTACGGACAGCGGTTGCCCTGGGGAGAGCTCCGATCTGCGTTCACCGCATCCGGGTGGCTGGATCTCACCCATCGGCGTACGACGATCGAGCTGCGCGGGGTCACCGTCGAGCTCGCGGGGGTCAGCGACGCGCACCTGCTTGCGGACCACTACGACCGGATCGCGGGTCCCGTCCACGCCGACGTCGCTATCGGACTGTCGCACAGCCCCGAGCCGCGGGTCATCGATGCGTTCGCCGCCGACGGGTTCTCGCTGGTGATGAGCGGCCACACCCACGGCGGGCAGCTTCGCGTCCCCGGGTTCGGTGCTCTCGTGACGAATTGCGGACTGGAGCGCAAGCGGGCCAGAGGCCTGTCACGGTGGCCACGAGGCGGCTATCTGCACGTCTCGGCGGGACTCGGGACCTCACCGTACGCCCCGGTCCGGTTCGCCTGCCATCCCGAGGCAACGCTGCTGACTCTGACCGCCAAACCGGCCTGACCATCCCCGGGTAGACTCTGCAACGCATTTCGGGATGTAGCGCAGCTTGGTAGCGCACCTCGTTCGGGACGAGGGGGTCGCAGGTTCAAATCCTGTCATCCCGACCACTGTGATGTCTCAGGACATCGGAATAGCCCGGACCTGCATTGTGCAGGTTCGGGCTATGTCTTTTTGGGTGGGCCGGGGGGTCGGCCGGTGGGCTGGTAGTCGCTTCGCGGGTCGATGATCAGGTCGCGGAGAAGCTCGCCG
>DATAUF010000056.1:0-30352 GCA_036268405.1 Mycobacteriales bacterium | reverse complement strand
CTCGCGCAGGACGCGAAGGTCGGCATCCGTGCGAGTGTCACGCTGCGGCCGGCGCACGGAATGCCGATGGTCCTGGCCGCCCGCGACTGAGCGACGCAAGCTATCCGAGCTTGTACGTCCCGACGGCGTGCGCGACTCGGGTGCCCGACGCATCGGTGACCGATGCCTCGGCATGGCAGATCTTTCGTCCGCGCCGTAGAACTCGCGCGTGTGCCGTCAGGTCGCTTGCGGTCGCCGGTGCCAGATAGTGCACCGTCAGATCGACGGTGCTGCCGCGCAACGACTCGGGCGGGTCGTCGTAGCACCAGCACGCCGCCATCACCGCCGTGTCGGCGAGGGCTGCGATCGCCCCGCCGTGCACGACCTCGCCGATCGTCGTCAGCTCCGGACGGTACGGCAGCACCAGCGTCGCCTCGTCGTCGCCGAGCGAGCCGATCTCGATGCCGAGCAGCGCGACCAGCGGCGATGCCGGGATGAAGGACCGCATCACCGCGCGGCCATCTGCCCGTTCGCTCATGAGACCAACGCTACGTCGCGAGCCAAGCGGGCAGGTTGGTGACACCTGCGTCCCGCAACTGCTCGCGGAGCTGGTCGTTCCACGGCCGGTAGAGCGCCGCGATCTCGTGCCGCAATGTCGATGGCACGGTGACCTCAGCCGCCTCCGCCTTGTTGACTGCCTCGTAGCTGCGGCGCGCGGTCGAGTAGAGCTTCGGGTATCGATGCAGGAGTCCGCGGCCGAGGCGGGCACCGGTGGCGGCGGCACGCTGAACGAGCGGACTGCGGTACGCCGGAGCGCTGTTGTCGACCGGCACCGCGTCAGGCAGCAGGCCCGGATCGATGCCCAGACGCCGGCACTGGTCGGCGAGCAGACCGAGCGGGTCCGCCTGCAGGTCGTCGAAGAAGTAGATGTCGCAGCGTTCCGGATAGGTCGAGAGCCAGGCCGGCAGGAAGCGGGCGTACTGGCCGCCCCAAAGCGCGGTGAAGTCGTTGGAGGACCGCCGGTCCATCTCGGATGTCGGGATCGACTGGCAGCGTGCGATGTACTCCGCGAGCGTCATGTCCGCCGGGACTTGCAGCCGACCCTGCATGAACTGGAAGAACGAGATCAGCCGGCTGGTCGGCTCGCGCAGGATGATCGCGACTCGGGGGTCGCAGGTCTCCTTGATGGCAGTCGCCGTGGCCTGTCCACCGTAGAAGTAGTCGGGAGTGCATTCCATCGTGACCGGCTCGCCGTCGTACCGGCGAAAGAAGGCCTCATAGTCCGACAACGGAGCAAGTGGCTCGCCGTATCTCACGGCCTGGAAGTAGCGGGTTTCCTTTGTCGACGAGGCCAGGATCTGCGGGTGGCGCGACAGCGTGTTGAACATCGTGGTCGTGCCCGCGCGACTGACGCCGACGACGATGAAGTTCGGGAGCACTGTGACAGTGTGACGCCATGCGCGAGCGGGTCGTCGTGGTGATCCCCGCACTCAACGAAGAGCAGCGAATCGGCGCCACCGTGGCGGCTGCGCGGACCCTGCCCAAAGTGATCGCGGTCGTCGTCACCGACGACGGATCCACCGACCGTACGTCGGTCGTCGCGCGCGAGGCCGGAGCCCATGTCGTCCGTCACCCGCGCCGCCGCGGCAAGGCTGCGGCGATGGTGACCGGAGCGGCCGCCGCACGTGCCGAGGGGTACGCCGACGCGCCGCTGCTGTTCCTCGACGCGGACCTCGAAGGCACGGCCGCGGTCGCTGCGCCGCTGGTCGATCCGGTGCTCGAAGGCCGTGCGGACATGACGATCGCCGTGCTGCCGCCGGCACCCGGTGGTGGGCACGGGTTCGTAGTACGGCTCGCGACGAAGGGCATCATCCGAGCGACGGGGTGGACCCCCACCCAGCCGCTGTCCGGCCAGCGTTGCATCACCCCTGACCTCTTCGACGTGGTCCAGCCGCTCGCGCGAGGTTTCGGTGTCGAGACCGGGCTGACCATCGACGCCCTGCGGCACGGCGCGCGTGTGCTCGAGTGCCCGGTGCCGATCTCGCACCGGGTGACCGGCACCAGCTGGCGCGACCATCGGCATCGCGCGAGGCAGTACCGCGACGTCTGGCTCGCCCTCGCCGCTCGCCGAGTTCGCCGAAGCGTAGGTCTTTCTGGGTCGGTTTGAACCGTCCTCGTCCGGGCCGCGTATCTAGCGGACATGATGAGAAAGATTTCGATCGGTATCGGTGCTCTGGCAGTTGCGGCGACCGGTGTCACCGTCGCGGCGACGGCTGTCTCCGCCCATCCCGCGTCGTCCGGCAAGGTCGTCGTCAAGACCCGCCACGTGTCGCCCTACGGCACGATCCTCACCACGAGCAGCGGGCGCTCGCTCTATCTCTTCACCGACGACACCAAGGGCCACAGCACCTGCACCGGTGCCTGTGCGACCGAATGGCCGCCGGTCATCGTTCCGCACGGCGACAAGGTCGCCGGAGTGAGCGGTCTCGGCACGATCAAGCGCGGCAGCAAGCGCCAGGCGGCGTTGCACGGCAAGCCGCTCTACCGCTTCTCGGGAGACACCGCTGCCGGCAAGGTCAACGGCCAGGGCGATGACGGCGACTGGTTCGTCGCGACGCCCGGTGGCGCGAGCCACGTTGCGAAGCCGAGTCCCACGCCGACCAAGTCAACGCCCCCCGCCGGCGGAGGCTACGGCTACTAGCTCTCGCGGCGAGACGGTCGTCGCCAGCCTCGCCGCTCACGGCGGCGGGTGCGGCGGACGCCGAACTCCAAGGTGAGCATCGCGGTCGCGACGGGCAGGACGTCCCGCAGCCGCAGCAGCACATAGCGCTGCTTGCCGAGTGCGTGGAACTTGCGCAGGTAGCGGTACAACGACTCGAGCTTGATCAGCGGGTCGAGTCGATGCGCTGCCCAGTAGCCCATCCGGTCGAAGCCGCGGTCCGGCTTCGCCTCGAACAGGTCAGGGAACGCCGCGAAGCACAACGACACGCGACGGGCGCCGTGCTCCTTGGCCCACTCGATCATGTCGAACGCGAGTCGTTCGTCGACCCCGTTCGGCGCGCCGGGCACCCGCCACGGCAGGTCCTGCGAGATCTCGCGGCCGCGGTCCGCGGTGGCGAAGCGCTGGAAGCCGGCCACCTTGCCGTCGGAGTCGAAGGCGACCGCGACCTTGGTGCCGGCGTGCTGCTGCTCGAGCAGTGCGTCGAGGATCATCGAGAAGCCGCGGTGCGGGTTGCGCTTGCTGCTCGCCACCGTCTCCCGCAGCGTTTCGCGGAGGTCGGCCGGCAACTCGGCCTCGTCGTAGATCGCGGTAGTGACCCCGAAGTTGTGGGTGCGCTGCACTGCCTGGCGCAGGTTGCGAAACGCCCGGCCGGTCAGCGAGAAGCTCTCGACGTCGATGATGACGTCGCGGCCGATAGGAAGCGCCCGCAGGCCTTCCTGCGCCTGCCACCACTGCATCCAGTCCTCACCCGCACCGAGCACCGCTACCCGCCAGCCGTTGGCGTTCGCGGTCTGCAGATACGTACGCACCGCGGCCTCGTGCGAGCCGGGTGCGCCGAGGGGGTCACCCGAGGCGACGGCGACGCCGAGCCGCACCTTGTAGGCGATCGCCGCCTGGCCGTCGTCGGAGAAGATGTAGGACTTGTCGAGCCGCTGCGCAAACGGTGCGAGCGCATCGTTGGGCGTGGAGTCGACCAGCGCGGCGATCCGCTTTCGCTGGTCGGTCGTGCCAGGTGGCGAAGGCGGTGCCCACAGCGCGCAGAGTGCAGCGATGACGAGGGTGAGCTGCTCGATCGCGCCGTCCCCGCGAGCTGAGGAGATCCGGGCGAGGATCAGCAGAACGACCGCAACCGCGAGGTGCCGGACGACGGGTGGCCGGCCGAGTGCCAGACCGCGTCCGATGACCGCAAGCGCCAGACCCTCGGCGACCTGCTGATGCTCATTGATGTGGTTGCCGTGCAGTGCGAGCACCACGCCGATCGCTGCGATCGCGATTCCCGCCCAGCTCAGCTGCTCGGGGTAGGCAGGAGCGGTCCGCACCTCCGGCTCCGCCGGTGCGGCGGTCGTTACCGTGGGCTTGGACCGGCCGAACACCGTGAGCTCCCCTCGGATCAGAACGTCGCACAACCGCGTGGACTCATCACACGAGATCATGCAGACGCTGCAACGTCCAGGTTAGTGGTTCCCCGTCCGCAAAGTAGCTATTGGCTAACGCTTTGGGCCAAAATCTCCTGGTGCAGCCGCGCCACGTCGGGTGACGGCTCGAGCCCGAGCTCGTCATCGAGCTGCCGGCGCAAGGTCTGGTAGCAGTCGAGGGCGTCCGCCTGGCGCCCGGCGCGGTAGAGCGCCAGCATTCGCAGCGACCACACCCGCTCGCGAAGCGGGTGCTCCACGGTCAGCGCCTCGAGCTCGCCCAGCACGTCGCGGGCGTGGCCGGAGCCGATCTCCGCGCTGATGCAGTCCTCGACCGCGTTGACCCTGGCCTCTTCCAGGCGCGCCGCCTCCCCGGAGACGTACGTCGAAGAAGCGATGCCGGACAGCGCCGACCCGCGCCAGAGCTGCAGAGCGTGTCGGAAGACCTCGACGGCCTTGGCGGGCTCACCGGTCTCGACGAGTGATCGCGCGGTGGCGACCGACCGCTCGAAGCGGTCGGCGTCCACGCTGTCGTCAGGCACCTCGATCAGGTACCCGGTTGGCCGCGTGACGAGCAGGTTGTCCAGCCCTGCCGCCGCGAGCATCTTGCGCAGTCGCGACACGTGCACCCGGAGCGCCGCCAGCGCCGAGTCCGGCGGGTCGTTGTCCCATATCTCGTCGACCAGCCGGTCGATGGACACCACGCGGCCGCGGTGCAGCAACAGCAGACCGAGCAGCCGGCGGACCCGGGCAGCGCGGATCGGGACGTCGGCGCCGCGGTAGCGCACCTCCAGCGGACCGAGCAGGCGGATGTCGAGCTCCGGCTCGTCCGCCGTGGCGGGACCCGCGCTGCGAATCCCGACGATGGTCCAGGTCGGGGTAGGCGGGAGGTGCGCCGCGAGGTCGACGGTGCCCCGCTCCTCCACGACGGCGTACTCCTTGACCATCGTGGAGACATTGGGTCCGCACCGAATCTCTCCGGGAGCTGAGGCGTCGCAGATCATGGCCGCGAGATCGACGACCGGCCCGATCGCTGAGTAGTCGAGCCGGCCCTCGAATCCGATCACGCCGAGCGTTGCGTATCCGAAGCTCACGCCGCTGGCGAGTGCAAGGTCGTGCGGATCCGGCATCTCGTCGACGAGACCGGCGACTGCGTCCCGCAGCTGGATCGCGGCGGTCACCGCGGAGCGCACCGGCTCGTCGACCGGCACCGGGTCGCCGATGAACATCACGACCCGGTCGCCCGCAAAAGAACCGAGCGTGGCGCCGTGAGAGCTCACGACATCGCCGACGCGTCGGTGGAAGTCCTGGAGCACACGAAGCGCGACCTCGGGCTCGGTGTCCGCGGCGAATGCCGTGAAGCCGCGCAGCTGGCAGTGCACAACTGCGACTTCGCGACGGTGAGGCTCGAGCAGCGCGTCGTCGGAGCGAAGGACTGCGTCCGCGACGTGCTCGGACAGGAACCGGCGCAGGCGCTGGAGCCGTTCGACCTCGCCGATCTGTTCGGTGACCTGATCGGTGAGCGTGCGGTTCCACGCGGCGAGCTCGGCAGCCTGACCGGTGATCGTGTCCTGGTAGGACTTGATCCGCCGCAGCGTCTTGACCCGGGCGACCAGCTCGGCCTGGTCGAACGGCCGGGCAATGAAGTCGTCGGCGCCTGCCTCGAGCGCGGCAAGCTTCTCGTCGTTGCCCGATGCGGTGATGACGATAACCGGAAGCATCGCGGTGGCGGGGTCCTCCCGGATCCGCCGGCACACCTCGTGACCATTCATCCCCGGCATCTGGACGTCGAGCAGCACCAGGTCGGGCGGAACCTCGCCGATCATGGCGAGCGCGGCGGGACCGTCGCTGGCCGATCGCACGTCGTACCCGTGGACGTTCAGCACCGCTTCGAGCAGTCGCACGTTGGCCGGACTGTCGTCGACGACCAGGATCGCCCCCGCGCTCACAATCCGCCCCCGACCTCGGCAGGCGAGCCAACCGAAAGGTCGGCATCGCTGGGGAGCGGAAGCTCGATCGTGAACTCGGCTCCCTTGTCCGGCTGGCTGCGGACCGAGATCCGGCCGCCGTGCATCTCGATCAGGCTCTTGGCGAGGGCGAGGCCGAGGCCGGTGCCCTCAGGGAGCCGGCCGTCCAGCATCCGGGTGCCCTGGTGGAACGGATCGAAGATCCGCAGCTGCTGGTCAGGGAGGATGCCGATCCCGGTATCAGCGACGATCAGCCGGACGGCGCCGTCCGCCGGCAGTGCCCGCAGGCTCACTCGTCCGCCGGGTGGCGTGAACTTGACGCCGTTGACGGCAAGGTTGGTGAGCACCTGCTCCAACCGCTGGATGTCGGCGGTGACGAACTCACTGTGTCGGTCCACCTCCACGCTGACCTCGACACCTGTTCCTTGCTGCCGCGCCCGCTCGGCCACCACATCTAGCAATGGCGCAAGCGCTACGAGCTGCGGCTGGATCCGCAGCCGACCCGCCTCGAGCTTCGCGAGATCGAGGACGTCGTCGATGACGGACTGCAGGCGTCGTGCGGACGAGCGCACATCGTCGATGTACATCGCCTGTCGCTCGTTGAGCGGACCGGCAACCTCGCTGTGGAGCAGGTCTCCGAAGCCGATGATCGCGTTGAGCGGCGCCCGCAGCTCGTGTGAGGTGTTGGCCAGGAAGTCGCTCTTGTGAGCAGTCGTGGCGGCCAGCTGCGACGTGACCTGCTCGGCGTTTCGACGGGCGCCCTGCTCTGAGCTGACCAGGCTGCGAAGCCGATCGGTGAGCCAGCTGACGACGGCACCGTTGAATCCGATCACGACCATGATCGTGAACCAAAGATTGAGGCCCGACGGGACATGCCGGATGGAAAGCACAACCGCGAAACACACGCCGACAAATGCCACGTGGGCGACGGCCCGGCGACGGCCCCACAGCGCGAAGGCGACCATCGGTGCCCAGCCGTAAACCAGCGGCACGAGATTGATGAACGACTGCGAGTAGTAGACCCCGCCGCTGATGATCACGGCACCGATGGCACCCCAGATATCGATCCCGGCCAGCCGGATCCGCTCACCGCGAAGCCGCACCGAGCCGGCTGACACTGCGTTGGCCGCGGCAACACCGAGGATCCCGAGGCGCACGCTGGTGTGCAGGGGTGTGGCGATCGCGATCGCCACCTCGACGGCCGCGGCCGCCCAGGCAAGCCATGACCCGACCCGCACGACGAGCGCTCGGTTCGCCGGCGAGCCGGGCTGGATGAAGGCTGTGTAGGCGGGGGCGTCGGCCGCCGACTCGAACGTCGTCGCGACGGTCACCCCCGCCGGTGGAGCGGGCTCCTCGGGCAGTTCGAACGCGAAAGTGCTGCCGATCCCGAGGGTGCTGTCGGCGAGTGTCAGTGCGCCGCCATGTGCCTCCACGATCCGGCGGGACAGCGGAAGGCCCAGTCCGGTGCCTTCGTTTCGAGCCGATGAGGTGGCGTACTGCTCGAAGATCCGGTCGTGCTCTTCGACGGGGATGCCGGCACCCTCGTCGCGCACGGTCACTCGTGCGCGGCCCGGCAACGCCTGCGATGTCGCCGTAACCGTTCCGCCTGACGGCGTGAACTTGACGGCGTTGGTCAACAGGTTGACGGCGACCTGGCGGACCTTGCGGCCGTCGGCAGTCACGATCACCGGCTTGCCGGAGCTCTCGACATCGATCTGTACGCCGGCGGCGCCTGCCTGCTCGCGGACCATCCGCGCCGCTTCTGCGAGAACGGCGGTGAGATCGACCGGCTCCGGGTGCAGCTCGACGTGCCCGGCCTCCACTGCGCTCAGCGCCAGGACGTCGTCGACCAGTCCCGCGAGGTGGCGGGTCGCATCGCCGATGTCCGCCACGTAGCTCGCTTGGCGCTCATCGAGCGATCCGGACACCTGTTCGGCAAGCAGGTCGGTGAAGCCGAGTACGACGTTGAGCGGGGTGCGCAGCTCATGGGACATCCGCGCGATGAAGGTCGACTTTGCGGCGCTCTCCGCGGTGAGGGCAGTGCCGGCACGCTCCGCAAGGGCTCGCGCCTCGTGCTCGGAGATCGCGAGGGTGCTGCCCAGCCCGACCAGCCAGCGGACGAACGCTCCGGAGACCGATACGGCGGCGAACAGCCCGATCCAGCGGGTCACGGGCGCGGAAGAGGAAGGTCCGTAGATGAGCACGCCGGCGAAGGACGCGCCCATTGCCAGGCTGTGGCCGAGCGCTACCCGCATGCTGCGTACCGAGAACAGGATCGTGCCGATCACGACGTAGACACCGGGAAGCGCAGGCCGCACCGGCCCGCCGTAGTGGGCCAGCACGACGATGAGCACGTCCGTGATGAGTGCGAGGGCATCCATGCCCCACAGCGGGATGCGTCCCGGCAAGAAGCGCATCACCACGCCGACGATGAGCGCAAAACCTCCGGTGGACGCGATGAAGATCGTCGAGCGGCTGTGCATGTCGGTATTGACGGTCAGCAGCACGAAAAGCACGCCGAGCGTGATCGCTGCATCGCCGCCCAGCCTGCTGACGATGTCTTCCTCGGCGCGTCGGCGGACGCCTGCGGCCCGGCTCTTGTCCGCGGGACCGAAAAACGCGCGGCGGAAGTCTTCGACGAGGCGCTGCATGCTCATCGAGATACGACGAATCTCCGCGCTCACCAGTCGTCTCGACGCCACGCTGACAGCGTGGCGTCGAATGTCGCCTCGGACATCAACGATTGATAACCGCTGGTCATGCCGGATCGCTGCGCATCAGAGGGATCACGCTGTCGACGAGCGTCGCTACGTCGATCGGCTTGGAAAGATAGCCGTCGAAACCGTCGGCAAGCAGGCGCTCGCGGTCCCCTTCCATCGCGAGCGCAGTGACAGCCACGACGGGGATCTCCGCGGTCATCGAGCTCGCCCGCAGCGTCCGCAGGACGGTCGAGCCGTCCATGTCGGGCAGCTGGATGTCCATGAGGATCAAGCTTGGGGCGAGCGTGGCCGCCGCATCGACTGCCAGCGCCCCGGTCGAGACGGGGTGGGGGTCGAATCCGCGCAGCCGAAACAGCTCGCACATCAGCCGCGAGCTCTTCTCGTCGTCTTCGACGACGAGAACGCAGCCAGCTGTGCCGCTCATCCCCCGTTGCCCTTCGTCCCTCCAGCCTGATCTGAGCGTAGCGATCTGGCGGTCATCAATGCTTTAGCGCCATGTAATCGCGGTTGGCCACACTCGGCTCAGCGCTTGCCAGGGAGGTGGCCATGTTCAGGAACGACGTTCACGGAGTGCCGACCAGCCGTCTTGAGATGCTCCGACGGTTGCCGATGTTCGAGCACTACTCGGATGAGGAGCTCACCCGAGTCGATGCGCTCGTCTACGAGACCACCCTGCCTGCCGGGGCGTTGCTGACCATCGAGGGCAAAGTCCGCCGCCAGGCGTTCATCATCGTGGCCGGCGAAGCCACCGTCGCGGTCGGCAACCGCGTAGTCGGCCGGGTCTGCGACGGTGACCTTGTCGGTGAGATGTCGCTGGTCAACCACCGCCCGCAGATGGCAACCGTGACGGCGCAGGGGCCGCTGCGGGTGCTGGTCATGGATCCACGGGAGTTCGGAACCTGGCTCAGCGACCCGCGCGCCGCACGTTGGCTTGCCGGTGACCTGTCCGAGAAGCAGACCGGGTCGTCGAGTCGGCCCGCTACGTCTCCCAAGCCGATCCGGGTACCCGCCTGAGGGACGGATCACCGAACTGGGCACCCGCGGTGCCGTCCCGGCCACTGGGATTGTGGGGGAGTGGCCGAGGGGGAGTGGCGGAGCGCGGGTGCCCGGTTCGCTGTCGCATCGTGATCTCTAGGGTGTGTGCATGATCCTGATCCTCGGACGTGCCCGGGTCCATGCCGACCAGCGCGATGCCGCGCTTGCCGCCGCCGCCGCGATGAGTGCCGCAAGCACCGCAGAGGACGGCTGCCTCGAGTACAGCTTCTGGGTATCTCCCAACGACCCCAACGCGATCGGCCTCGTGGAGCGTTGGGAGAGCGACGACGCGCTCACGGCGCACATGTCGGCGCCGCACATGGCGACCTTCATCACCGCGATCGGGGCGACGCTCGATGGCGGCATGGATGTCATCCGATACGACGTGTCGAAGGCCGGCCCGCTCTTCTGACCTACGTGGTCGGCACCCAGTTGCCGTGGAAGCCCTGTGGCACGCGGGCCGGCAAGTGCACCGCGGCCACGTCATCAAGGGTGCCGGCGTCGAGCAGCACCAAGTCGCTGCGGTCTGACGTCCGGTCGTAGACGAAGCCCATCAACACCCCGCCGTCCTCGACTGCGTCAGCATCGTTCGGTACGAAGACGAACTCGCTGACGTGCCTGCCCGCGCCGAAGTCGCGTGCGGACGTGGTTCCCGCCACCAGGTCGTGCTTGATCACGCGGCCCTCGTCATGAGGTTCGCCGACGCCGACCGAGTAGCCGTAGCGGTGGCGGCGCCCGGTCAACCGCTCGTCGATGCGGGGGAACTCCTGACCGCGGTCGTCGACTCGCGTCTCGATGACCTTGCCGGAGGCAGTGTCGACGGTCCAACGGTCCAGCGTCGGGACGCCCTCGTTGGGGCCGTTCACGTCCGTTGCGAACATCTTCGGATGGCGCACGACGTCGAGGACGATGTCGGTGCCGTCCTCGTAGGCGTTGAGCGGGTGGAAGACGTAGCACGGGTCGACGTCGTACCAGCGGATGTCCGACCCGTCGCCCTCGCGCGCGAAGATGCCGATGCGGGCCGGGTACGACGGGTTCCAGCGGTAGGGGAAGCTCGCCGCCGAGTAGGCCGGATTTCCGCCGGTGCTCATCATCCGCGCCGCGAGCCGCTCCGGGATCGCCCGACGGCCCACGACCGCCGCCATGCTCGCTCGGGCCGGCAGCCGTATCGGCGCCGGAACCCCAGCACTGCCGACCTTGGTGTCGAAGCTGACCGGAAGGTCGTAGAGGACGACGTTGTTCTCGGTCAGCGAGAAGTCGTGCATCATCGGCGATCCGTGCACCTTGACGTCGATGCTGCGCCGGACTCGGCCGTCGCCGCCGAGCACGGAGTACCGCACCTTGTTGCCCCAGGCCCAGAAGTACGACACCGCGTGCAGCTCTCCGGTGACCGGGTCGCGGTGCGGGTGGGCCGTGTATCCGCCACGCAGCGTGCCGTCGAAGTCACAGGGTCCGACGGTTTCGAGCTCGTCGGTCAGCTCGTACGGTCGCGGGCCCGCCTCGACGATCGCGAAGGTGCGACCCGCGTGGCCGATGACATTGGTGTTGGGAGAGATATCGAAGCCGGCGTGCAGTGGTCCGCGCCGCGGCGCCTCGCCAAGCGCTGTGGCGACGTCGGCCGATCGCACGTACCGGTTGCGATACCACTTCGCCTCGCCGTCCGCGAGACGAAGTCCGTGGACCATCCCGTCGCCGAGGAACCAGTGGTACGTCGCGTCGTCCGGCTCGTGGATCGGGTTCGGCCCGATCCGAAGGTAGCGACCGTCGAGATGCGCGGGCAGTTCTCCTGTCACGTCCAGATCGAAGGAGGTCGTCTCGGTGTGGATCGGCGCGAGGTTGCCCTCGAGATATGGGCTGGTCATTGCTCCGCCTCGACTCTCTGTCGCCGTTGCACAACGGCGTTATGGAATAGGTATAACGCCGTTATGCGACGATGGCAAGTGAGTGCCGGCGCAGCCGGCGCCACTTTGGGCGGTCGGATGGGGGACGTGTGAGTCCTAGAGCCGCCGAGCCAGAGGTCCGGCAGCGGCTGATCGAGGCGGCTGCCAGGTTGCTCGCCGACGAAGGCCCGGCCGCGCTGTCGACGCGACGGCTCGCCACCGAGGTCGGCGCCTCGACGATGGCCGTGTACACGCACTTTGGTGGCCTACCGGAGCTGGTACGTGCGGTCGTCCGCGAGGGGTTCGCGCGCCTCGCCGACCATCTCGAAACGGTGCCCGTCACTGACGATCCGCTCGCCGATCTCGCCGCGCTCGGCGAGGCGTACCGCGCGAATGCGCTCGACAACCCCCACCTCTACGTCGTGATGTTCGGCAGCGCCTCACTCGGTGGCTACCGACTGCGCAACGACGAGCTCGACGAAGGTCGCTACACGTTCGACGTCCTGGTCGCCGGAACCCGGCGCACGATGGACGCCGGCATCTTCCGGCCCGGTGATCCCGAGGCTGTCGCCGCTCAGCTATGGAGTGCGACCCACGGCTTCATCATGCTGGAGCTGTCGGGCTACTTCGCGTCCGAGCGAGAACCGGATGTCGTCGACGACGTGCTCACCCCGATGCTCACGAGCATCGTCGTCGCGCTCATGGCCTGAGGTGCTCAGGAGAGCTTCGCCGAGAGAACCTTCTCAAGCTCCTCGGCGAGCCAGGCGCAGGTGTCGTCGTACGTCACCGTCAGGCTGGTCAGCAGCGCGGTCGCGGGGTCCTTCTCCTGCTGCATGACGCCGAGCAGCAGGTGCTCGGTGCCGATGTAGTTGTGCGCCATTCGCAGCGCCTGACGCAACGCGAGCTCGAGGGTCTTCTTCGCCTCCCGACTGAACCGCACGTCGCTGCGAGCCTTGCGGGTTTGCCGCTTCTGAGTGGCGAGGATCGCGTCGCGCACCTCGTCGAGCGGCAGTCCGCTTTTCACGACGATGGCCTTGGCCGCCAGTCCTTCGGGCTCGGTGAGGAGTCCGTAGAGCAGGTGAATGTTGGCTACCTCGCTGTGGCCCATGACGGCGGCCTGCTGCTTGGCCACCTTGACGACGTTGCGGGCGCGCAGTGTGAAACGGCTCAGCGGTCCCCGGTCCGGGAAGTCGGGATCCTCGTCCTTGGACTCTCGGGGCACGAACCGCTTCTGCGCGGCCTGCTTGGTCACCCCCATGTGCGCGCCGATCTCGGTCCAGGACGAACCGGCGTTACGTGCTTCGTCCACGAAGTGACCGATCAAATGGTCGGCGACCTCCCCGACGCGGGTCGACGTCTCGACGGCGTCGGCAAGGTGCAGGAGCGGGTCGCCCTCGGGATGTTGCGCGATCACGTGCTCGATCAGGTCGTCGAGCCGGACAGGGAGGTCAGCCATGCGTCAACCTTAGGTTGACGCTGCCGATTCGTCAACCTTAGGTTGACGAATCGTCAGGTGACCCGTTCAAGAGTCGCCGTGAAGAGCGAGTGGTAGCGCCAGCGCAGCTGGCTTCCCTCGCGCCAGCGCCTGATCTCGACGCCGGCAAAGCCGTCAGGCCGCAGGACGAGTACGCCGTCCTCGAACGTCGCCGCGACCGAGATCTTCGTGACGTAGTCGGACTGGAGCACGTCGTTGACGCCGTTCTCCAGCGTTCCGTCGGCGTACATGTCGTGGATGATCCCGGCCGACGTCACGACCACCCGGTTGCCCGCCTGCTCGATCCGCTCGACGTAGTCACGAATCGGGTGATCGGCCGGCAGCGAGCCGCCGTCATTGTCGGTCACGTCGACCGAACGCCACAGGCCACGAAGGTCCGGCGCACCCGCGGCAAGCGGCTCCGTGCAGCCCGCGAGGACGTCCGGTGGCATCTCGCCGTGCCAGCCGCCAGGCGGGGTAAAGGCCTTGGGGATCTCCGTGGCGGCAACCATCACGACACCGTAGAAACTGGCATGTATACTGTCAATACACGTCGGGCAGCAGAGGAGTGCCGTGACCACCAGCTCGTCTGAGCTCGATGGTCGCCGCGCGCGCCGCGGGCGTAACCGCGAGGCCGTGGTCGACGCGTTGCTTCAGCTGTTTCGCGACGGTCAGCTGAACCCCTCGGTCGCCACTGTCGCGGAGCGCTCCGGAATCTCGTTGCGGTCGGTGTTCCGCTACTTCGACGACCTCGACGAGATGGGCCGGATCGCGATCCAGCGACATCTTGACGAGGTCGGACATCTCTTCGACCTGCCGAAGATCGGCGAGGGCACCCGTACCGAACGTATCGACGCCCTGGTCGCACAGCGGATCGACTTGTATGAACGGGTGGCGCCAGTGATGAAGGCGGCACTGATTCGCGCCCCGTTCCAGACGGTCATTGCCACCGCTCTGTCGCAGCGCCGGCAGTTCCTCCGCGATCAGGTGGCGCAGCAGTTCGCGCCCGAGCTGGCAGACCTGTCCGCGGCCGACGCCGGCGTGGTGCTCGCCGGCGCGGACGTCCTCACGTCGTTCGAGGCGCTCGATCTGCTGCGCGCGGACCACAAGCTGACACCGAGCCGCGCCGCGGCCGCGATGAAGGGCTCGCTCGACCGGCTGCTGCCCGGCTGACACGAAGGGAAACACAGTGGAGGTTCTGCGTACGCCGGACGAGCGGTTCGACGGACTGCCTGGCTACTCGTTCGCGCCGCACTATGCCGATGTCTCCGATGGAGACGGCGGCACTCTTCGCGTGCACTACCTCGACGAGGGTCCGTCGGACGGTCCCATCGTGGTCCTCATGCATGGCGAGCCGTCATGGTGCTTCCTCTACCGCACGATGATCCCGGTGCTCGTCGAGCGCGGGTTCCGTTGCATCGCTCCCGACCTCGTGGGCTTCGGGCGCTCCGACAAGCCGACCGAGCGCTCCGACTACACCTACGCCCGCCACGTCGAGTGGATCCGCAGCGTCCTGCTCGATCACGTCGGCATCAACGACGCGACGTTCTTCGGCCAGGACTGGGGCGGCCTGATCGGACTGCGGATCGTCGCGGAGAACTCCGATCGCTTCGCCAGGGTCGTCATCGGCAACACCGGCCTGCCGACCGGTGACGCGAAGATCACCGACGCGTTCCTGGCGTGGCAGAAGTTCTCCCAGGAGACCCCGAACTTCGACGTCGGGGTGATCGTCAGCATGGCGGTGAAGACATCGATGACGCCCGAGGTCGTCGAGGCCTACAACGCGCCGTTCCCGGATGACAGCTACAAGGCCGGCGCCCGTTCGTTCCCGCTGCTCGTGCCGACCTCGCCGGACGACCCGGCCGCGCCGGCCAACCGCGCGGCGTGGGAGGTCTACGCCAAGTGGGACAAGCCTCTGCTGACGCTGTTCAGCGACAGCGACCCGATCACCACCGGCGGCGAGCGCATCTTCCAGGCGAAGGTCCCGGGCGCAGCCGGTCAGCCGCATCAGACCATCGAGAACGCCGGCCACTTCCTGCAGGAGGACAAGGGCCCGGAGATCGCGACAGCGATCGCCGACTTCGCCGCTTCGTGAACCGCTGGCTGAAGCTTCCTCAAGCGGTTCACAAACGCTAGGAGCCGGCGACTGCTCGCAAGAAGTCGCCCAGCTGCGGCTTGAGGAGCGTCACGTAGCGGTCGGTCTCCGTCGCCGCGGCGGCGGTTGCCTCGCGGACCTGCTCGGCGGTTGCGGAAGCCGGCAGCAGGTCCCAGCGGGCCTCGGCCCATTTTCGGTCGTCGCCGATGGCGACGTCCTCGATGGTGAAGGTGCCGATGCGGCGAGCGCCCGGGATCTCGACCTCGGGCGCATCGGCGTCCGCGACAACCTGCAGCAGCAGGAGGGATTCCGCAGAGGTGTCCGTGTCGACCAGCGACCGGTCGACGGTGTCGGGCTGCGGGAAGCTCGCCGCGACGATCGTGAACTTCATGCCGGCGTCCTTGTGGTGGTGCGCCTCCTGGAACTCCGGCGTCATGTTCATCTCGACAAGGGCGTTGCGGTAGGGGTAGCGCACGATCGCAACCCGGTCCCACTTGTAGTCCTCGCCCGCCGGCTGGTCCACCACGATCGCCACGATGACGAGCTCTGCGCCGACTGCGGCGATCGGCCCGAGCGGGCTGTACTGGTTGTCCGCCTCCCAGCCGGTCAGGTTGGTCTCGCGGCCGTCGGCGTACTCGGCCTTCTCGCGGTAGTGCATCAGGTTGAGCGCCCACATCGGCTCGTCCTTGGGCTTGTCCGCCCAGGTCGCGATGTAGCGCATGTTGAGCGTGCCGTAGCGGGCATGCGGTGCGGGTGCCTCGGCCATCAGACGGTCTCCTTCTCTTCGGTTGCGGTCTGATGGCGGGCGGCCACCTGGCGCATCATTTCCTGCGCCACCATCGGCCCGGCGTTCTGGTTCTGTCCGGTGACGAGCGTTCCGTCGACGACCCAGTGGTTGGCGAACGGGTCGCGGAACCGCCGCTCGGACTCGAAGTCCGCGCCCTGCTTGCGCAGCTCGGTCTCCGGGTGGAACGGCGTGGCGGAGATGCCGAGCTCGCGTACCTGCTTGTCGGTGACTGCGCTGATCTTTCGGCCTTCGACGAGCGGCTTGCCATTGGGCGCGAGCGCGTTGACCAGACCGAGCGGTCCGTGGCAGATCCCGCCGATCACCAGGTTGGCCGCTGCCGCGGTGGTGACGGCGCCGGCGAGCTCGTCCGAGGTGGCGAAGTCGAACGCTGCCCCCCATCCGCCAGCAAGGTAGATCAGGTCGTAGTCGTCGATCGGGAGATCGCCCACCGGAGCCGACTCGTTGACCTTGCGCCGCAACGTGTCGTCGGCGAGGAAGCGGTCGTCGGCCGCGCTGCGGATCACCGGCTTCAGCGACATGGGGTCGACCGGAATCGCGCCGCCACGAGGGCTGGCGACGTCGACATCCATGCCGGCGTCGAGGAACGCGTAGTAAGGGACGGTCAGCTCGGAGGCGAAGACGCCGGTCGCCTTTCCGATGTCGAGCACCCCGTGGTTGGTGCCGACGACCAGGGCGCGACGTCCACGCAGGTCGAAGTGGTCCGGGTCGCGCAGCTCCGGGTGCATCCCGACCCCGCGGACCAGCCGCCTGATGAAGCGCGCCGGAAGTGGTGGCCGCTTCAGCTTGGGAGTTGCATTGCGTGCGGCGTAGGGCCAGGGGTTGTTGCGCTCGGGAACGCTTGCCGCGCGCTTTTCCTTGAGCCGTCGCTCCAAGTGCTCGAAGACCTGGCGGTACTTGTCGTCGGCAGCCCGGTTGACGGCCTCGATCGGATCGTCGTCGAGGTCGTAGAGCTCCCACTCGTCGGGCAGCGGGTTGCGCCGATAGACCGCGCCGCCGATGCCGTTGGCGGCGAGCTGCGCAACGCCTGGGCTCGTCCAGGTCGCGGGGTCGTCGAACGTCCGAACCAGCTTCCACAGGTGATTCCCGCCCCGCGGTGCGTCGCTGCCGCCGACCTTCGCGACGACGCCCTCGAAGCTCGAGCCCGTGTGGGCCGCCACCTGGATCCGCAGCGGCACCGGAGGGTTGACCTTCTTGCGCAAACGGCGGGCCAGACCGGACGCTCCCGAGTCGCCTTCGAGCATGTTGTCGCGAGTCTGCAAGTACACAGCGCGCTTTTCTGTGTCGACCTTCGTCACCTCGTCGACCATCGGCATCAGGTTGCGTCCCGGCAGCGGGTGGACCTCGCTGAAGTCCGCGCGCAGCCGCCTGCCGATGGCGGCCTCGTCGATCCCCGCCGCGGCGAGCAGTGTCGGGACGAGGTCGACGTGAGATGTCGGGGATGCGACGCTGCGCGCGGTCGTGGTCTGCTCGCCGCCGATCCGCGCGACGAAGAACGGGATGCGGGTGGACTCGTCGTAGAGGTTGAACCACTTCTGGTGGAGCCCGCCGTGAGCGCCGAGCAGTTCGCCGTGGTCGGCCGTCCGCACGATGACTGTGTCGCCGGTGAGCTGTTCGTCGATGTAGCGGCGCACCCGCTCCAGCGGTCGGTCGACCTCGGCGTGCAGCCGGTAGTAGAGATTTCGATAGGACTGTGCGCCCTTGCGGTAGATCCGCTCGATAGCCGCGGGAGGTCCGTAGCCGGAGTAGTACGCCGCGCGAAACGCAGCCTGTGCCGACGGCTTTGTGGAGAGGTCCTCGCGGTCGGTCGGCGACTCGGGAACGTCGGGCGGGTCGAGCGGCGAAGCCTTCAACGGACTCCGACGTCCGCGCCACGCGGGGTAGAGCACGATGTCGTGCGGGTTGACGAAGCTCGCGACGAGCAGGAACGGCCGCTGCGCCGCCTTGTCACCCGCGCGCCTGCGGTCGTAACGATCGGTGAGCCAGGAGACCACCCGCTCGGCGATGAGCGGATCGCGACGGAACCCGGAGTCGGCGAGGCTGGCGCCGTGAGGCTCGGGGCCGATCCAGCCGGAGAAGCCGTACGGCGCGAGCGGGTCTTCGTCGAGATAGCGCGCGGCCGCGTCGGGCAGAACCTTGCCCTTGTCGGTGTTGGTGGCGAGCGGTTTTCCGCGCTCGATGATGTCGGCGTGGCTGATGTGCCACTTGCCGTCGTAGTGGGTGTCGTAGCCGGCGGCGCGGAAGTAGTTGCCGAGTGTCGGGACCTCGCCCTCGGGCAGCCAGCGCATCCGGGAGTCATCCGCCATCTTGCCCAGACCGTCAGTCTGGCTGACGCCGTGCAGGTCGGGATAGTGGCCAGTGAACATCGTGGGTCGGCTGGGAACGCAGGCGAGCGAGCCGGTGTAGTGCCGTTCGAAGCTCACGGCGTTCTCGCGGAACCACTTCGTGCTGACCAGATGGTCGTCGCGCCACCTGCGTAGCTCGTCGGTCTCGTACGACGGGATCGCCCGTTCCTCGTCGGTCATCAGAATGATGACGTCGGGTTTGGTCGTCATTTCGATCCCCCCTCTACCTTCTTGGCCACGCCGTCGAGCATCTGCTTGGCGGCGCGACCGAGCTGCCGGGACAGCGCGCGCGCGACGAACCGGCCGACCGGGTTGGGCCGTGGCGCCACCACTGTCGTGACGGTCACCTTGGTGGCCTTCGCGTCGCCGCTTTGCTCGGCGAGATCCCACGTGGTGACGATGCTGCCTGCGACGGGAGGCAGCCCCTCCACCGTGTAGGACAGGAGCTGGTTCGGCCGCCAGTCGACGATCGTCTCCATCAGAGTGATCCGGCCGACCTGGACCCGGCGTACCGCTCCAATGCCACCGCGCGCCTCGGTGGCCGGCGTCGAGTGGTCGACGTTAGGCGCCCACGTGACGATCGCCGGGAAGTCGGCGAGGACCGCCCAGACCTTCGCGGGCGACGCCGCGATCTTCTTCGACTTCTTCGGCATGTTGTCTAGTCCCCCAGCGCGCGCATTCAGACCTCCACCCGGTGGAGATCGTTTCCGAGCTCGATCCTGCCTGAAAAGTGGGCTCCGGCGCGCGCCCTCCACTCGGGCTCGGTATCCGGCGTCAGTGCGGGGACGTAGTGCGTGAGTATCAGCGTCCCCACTCCGGCGCGGGCGGCCGTGTCAGCCGCCTGCTCGACCGAGGAGTGGTAATCGGTCACGTCCTGCAGGCGCTGGATCGGAATCGTCTCGATGACGTCGGCGCGGATCGCCGTGTGCACGAGCGCGCCGGCGCCTGCGCACAGCGCGTCGAGGCTGTCGCAGGGCACGGTGTCACCAGCGAGGACAACGGAGGAGTCGTCGTGCTCGATCCGGAATCCGATGCTCGGCTCGACCGGCCGGTGATCGGTCGGCGCGGCGGTGACCGTGACCTCGGCGTTGGTGAAGCACACGCCCTCGGCGACCTCGTGTACGTCGACCGGTGGCTCCCACGTCAGGTCCTCGTGGTGACCGAGGCGGTAGCCGATGTCGTGGACCAGCATTGCCAGGATTCCGTCGACGACCGCCCGAGTGCCGGGCGGCCCGATGACCGTGAGCGGCGACGGAGCGAAGCTCGTCACCCAACGGCTGGTGATCACGTCGTTGAGGTCGGTGATGTGGTCGCTGTGCAGGTGGGTCAGCAAGACGGCGTCGATCGCCGCGGCGTTGACGCCGACGGCAGCGGCCCGCATCAGCACGCCGCGACCGGCGTCGACGAGCAGCCGGGTGTTGCCGGCGACGACAAGCGTCGACGGCCCGGCACGATCGGGATCGGGCAGCGGACTGCCGGTCCCGAGAAGCACGACTTCGATCACGACGCTCCTACAGCTCGGTCTTCAGATCAGTGGTGGTGGGCCGGTGCGGGTGGAGCGGAATCGGCCGATACCGAGCACGTCTGTCGCCGAGGTCTTGCTGCGGCGCTCGGAACCAGTGAGCCAGCCGGCGACTGCGATGAGGGCGACGAGCATGCCGAGCGCCCTGATGCGCTCGGTCCGGTCGTCGGGCTTGCTGAACGCCAACGCCTTGATGTCCGGCCGACCAGCCGGCGCAGCGACCGTGGGAGTCGGGGCTGCCGGGGTGCTGATCGTGCCGATTGGCGGCAGCGAGACCGGCGGCACGGCCCCCGCTCCTGGCCCGCTCGACGCAGGCAGGCTCGGCGTCACCACCGGAGCCGGGGTCGAGGACGCGGGCGGCGTGGAGAAGTCGAGCAGGCTCAGCGTCGTCGGCCCGGGAGCGGAGAAGACCAGGCGCTCGAGTCCGAGGCTGCCCGGCAGGATGACGACGGACAAGGTGTTGCCGGCGGCGAGCCGGCTGATGCCGGGGAAGGTCACGGTCTTGCCGCCGCCGCTGAGCTGGCCCACGGTCGATCGCTTCGCGCAGTCGTACATCGGCGCGGCGCTGGTCGGTTGTTGCGGCCCGGATTTGAACGCGGTCGTCGCGGGGCAGGCGATCGGCGTCACCCCGCTGGGCAGCTTGCCGTCGATCGTCGCGGTCGTGAGGCCGGTCAGGTGAAGGGTGAGGCTCGCCGGCGTCGCACCGTCCGGAAGCTTGAACTGCAACGCGGTGAACGCCGTGACTTCCCTGATCGTCGGGAGCGGCAGCGAGATCGGGAGCAGCGCGGTGTTGATCGTGAGGCCCTCGACGAGAGCGTCCTTCGGCCCGACGCCGGGCATCGGAGCGGCCGGGGTGATGGCCGTCGGGCGGCTGGCGTCGTACCAGGCGACGGTCGTCGGGGCAATGCTGTGCGGTACGGCGTCGCCGCCACCACCGGTCGCGATCGCACCGAACCCCGGTCCGAGAATCGCGACGAACGCGAGCACCAACGCCCTCACGATGCGGTCCCGACCGGCTCTGGCTCTGTCACCAGTGACGCCGCGCCGGACCGGTTGCGGGTCGCCTCGTTGTCGCCGAGGTAGCTCGCGACAACCTGCGGGTCGAGCAGCACCTCCTGTGGCGGGCCCGACGCGATGACCCGACCCTGCTCGAGGGCGAGCAGCCGGTCGCTCACCGCGCAGATCAGCGGCATGTCGTGCTCGATGACGAGCAGCGAGCAGTTCGCCTCGTCGCGAATCCGTAGCAACATCGGGCCAAGTGCTTCGGTCTCGCGCTGCGCGATGCCGCTGCTCGGCTCGTCGAGCAGCAGGACGGTCGGGTCATAGGCGAGTGCCATGGCGATGTCGACCATGCGGCGGGTGCCGGTCGACAGCTCGCGGACCAGCTTGTCGCGGTAGTTGCCGAGCGCGAGCAGCTCGACCAGGTCGCTGACGGTCCAGGCGATGTTGCGCTCGAGCTCGGCGATGTCGGGCATGCCGAGCGCGGCCGCGAGGTGGTCGCGCACCTCGAGGTGGCGTTCCAGGGAGGTCGCAATGTTCTCCGCAACCGAGAGGCTGGGGAAGATTCGTGCGTCCTGGAACGACCGCCCGAGACCGAGCCGGCCACGGACATCAGCGCCGCCGCCGGTCAGATCCTGTCCGGCGAACCACACCGTGCCATGAGCGGGACGCAGGAAGCCGCTGATCATGTCGAAGACGGTCGTCTTGCCGGCGCCGTTCGGCCCGATCAGGCCGAGGATCTCTCCGTCGTGCAACGTGAACGACACGCTGTCGACTGCCCGAACGCCGCCGAACGAGATCGACAGATCAGTGACCCGGAGTACGTCGGGGGAGCGCTGGTCGCTGACCTTGACCGGAGGCTTCGCTGCGACCTTGGCCGACTTGCGGGGCTTCGGTGCCTCGGGCTGCGCCGGTCCGTTCGCCGCCGCCAGGAAAACGGAGCGCACGATGTCGTCGCGTTCGAGCAGCTCGGCAGTCGAGCCGCAGAACCGCACCTCGCCCTTCTCCATGAAGTAGGCACGCTCGGCGATTGTGAGGGCGACGTTCACCGACTGCTCGACAAGGATCACGGTGGTGCCGGTCGCGTTGAGGTCGCGGACGACGTCGAGGAGCTTGCCCACAATGGACGGCGCAAGGCCGAGCGACAGCTCGTCGATGATCAGCAGCTGCGGCCGGGTGATGAACGCCATGCCGACCGCGAGCTGCTGAGCTTCTCCGCCGGACAGGTTGCCGGCGAGGGTGTCCCACCGGTTGCGCAGGTTGGGGAACCACTCGAGCACCTGTTCCTGCGCGGCGTCGGCGTGAGCGACGTGAGCCTTCGCGCCGATCCAGCGGGCGGCTCGGAAGTGGTCGGCAACGGTGACGGTCGGGAAGATCCCTTTGCCGCCGGGCACCTGTGCGATGCCGCTGCGGGCACGCTCGACCGGGTTGGCCTTCGTGATGTCGTGACCGTCGAAGACGACGGTGCCTGCCGAGGGCATGGTCAGCCCGCTGATCGCGCGCAGCAGCGTGGACTTGCCTGCGCCGTTGGTACCGAGCAGGGCGAGCACCTCGCCGCGGCGTACGTGCATGTCGACGCCGAACAGCACCTGCACTCCGTCGTACCCGACGTCGAGGTCGCGGCACACGAGCAACGCGTCGTCGGTCGGGTCGTCGGTGTGGAAGCGGGCCGCCTCGGCGGCGATGGCGTCGGCGATCACGCGGTCGGCCATCAGGCTCGGTAGCTCGATCCCGCGCCGTGTCGCGACGCGACGCAAGAAGCGGTCGCGCGCGGCCGTGCCGGTCGACGCGATGCCGCCGGGGAACAGCGACAGCACGATGAGCACGCCACTGGACAGGCCGAGCTCGTCGATGACGCCGACCAGGCTGTGCAGCCCGAGGTGATCGAGGAAGCCGAAGATGGACGACCCGAAGAAGTTGAGGACTTGGTAGAAGATGGCGCCGCAGACCGCGCCGTACGGGCTGGCGATGCCGCCGACGACCGCGAAAACGAATACGTCGAGCGATAGCTGCACCGGGAAGGTCGTGGGGTCGATCGCGCCGACCTGGTAGGCGAACAGCGCGCCGCCGACCGCGGCGATCGCGCCGGAGAGCGCGAACGCGGCGATCTTGGTGCGCGCGGCGTTGACGCCGAGCGCCTGCGCGGCGCGCACGTTGTCGCGCTGCGCGATGAAGACCCGGCCGGAGCGACTCGCCCGTAGCTTCACGGCCGAGGCGATGAACAACACCAGGAAGCCGAGGCACAGGTAGTAGAAGGCGCGGTCGCTACTGGTGTCGAACCGTCCGAACAGCACCGGTCGCTGGATGATCTGGCCGTCCTTGGGCAGCATCCAGCCGAAGTAGCGCGGGTCGAGGAGGACCAGTGCCACGTCTGCGGAGAACGCCAGCGTCACCACGGCGAGGAACAGTCCGGGCAGCCGCAGTGCCGGGATCCCGATCAGTGCCGCGATCAGTGCGCCCGCGATTGCGGCCGCGAGCAGGGTCACGAAGAAGTCGGCATGGGCGCGGGTGGCGAGGCCCCCTGCGACAGCCGCGCCGATTCCCGCGATGCCGAACTGCCCGAGCGAGACCTGTCCGCCCCAACCCGTCAGCATCGTCAGCGACAGCGCCACGATCGCTGACAGCACGACCTGCGTGAGGAACCCGAGCCGCGCGCCGCCCACGATGTAGGGGCCGACGAGGGCGATCGCAAGGCCGGTGACCTTCGCGCCGCGTCCGGCCCAGACGACCTCGGGGAGCCGGCGCAGCTGCATCGGGACGGGCCGGGACTCCGCGAAGGTCTGGAAGCTTGCGATCCCGCTGTCAAAAGCCCGGGACAGCTGGCGGCGGCCGAGCAATGCGACGAGCACGATCGGTAGCACGAGTGCCACGGGAAGGTTGGGGTTGTTGGTCGAGTAGTACGCCGCGCGGTCGACGATTCCCAGTCCGATGCCGGCGATCAGCGCCGTCGGCAGGTCGTCGAACCGCGCGATCACGGCCGCGGCGAGCGGGAAGAGCAGGAGGGAGGGGTCGATGTTGGCGCCGAGTGACTGTCCGACGACCGCGATCTTGAGGAACGCCGATGCCGCGGACAGCAGTCCGGCGATCATCCAGACCAGGATCACCATCCGGCGTACCGGGATGCCGAGCAGCATCGCGCGGTCGGCGTTGTCGGCGCTCGCCCGGACTCCGAGGCCGGTCCGGGTGACCCGGAAGAACAGCCCGAGCGCGATCGTGACGACGGCTGCGACGACGATGATCGCGAGGTAGTCACCCGACAGCACGACCTGGCCGATCGAGAAGTGCATGCTGCTGAACGGCGTATGCAGCTGGCTCGCGCCGAGCACGCTGCTGTGGAACCACGACGGCAGAACGACCTCGAGCACGGTGAAGATCTGGGCGACACCGATCGTCGCGACGGTGAGCACCAAGCGCGACTTGTTGGCGAACCGCGACAGGATCCGTTGCGCGACTCGCCCCAGGAGCGCGCCGCTGATGAGTGCGACCGCGACACCGACGAGATAGGGCTGGTGCTCCTGGGTGATGACGAGCAGACCGAGCACCGCCGCGCCACCGCCGAGCGATGCCGCGGCGAAGTTGATGATGCGTTGCGCGCGATAGACGAGGATCAGACCGAACGCGGGAAGCGCGTAGAGCAGACCGAAGATCGCTCCCTCGACCAGGTTGCCGAACGGCACGCCGTTGGGCACGGGCAGGAAGCCGAGCGCGTGCCGGTGGGTGCCCCAGCCGAAGATCAGCTCGGCGACGACCGCGATGGCTGGCACGGCGAGCAGCCGCACCAGCCAGACCATCGCATGCCGTTTTGTCACGCGCGGCCCGGAATGGCGAACGTCCGGCTCGGGACCTGGCCGAGGGTGTAGCGCCGGCCACCGTTGAGGGCGACGTAGGTCCCCGCCTTGCCATTGACCGGCGAGTGCCGAGCGGTGTCCCAGAAGACGATGCGCGCGTCGGACACACCGGTGAAGTCACCGGGGCCGAACTTGATCAGCGCATGGTTGGGGCTGCCACCCGCGGCCGGCAGGGTGAGAACCGCGGATTGGAACGTCGTCGGGTTGAGGTTCGGCCCGGCCTGCTGAAGCCCTGAGCCGAGGATGCTGAAGTAGCCCTGGATGTTCGCCGCGCTGGTGAACGGGCCTTGGGTCCCGTGGGTGGTGCGGTAGATCGCGCCCGAGTCGTAGGCCGACAGCGGCGCCATGGTCGGGAGGTCGCCGAGCCCGAACGCGTTCTTCCACTGCTGCTGGTTGTAGAGCTGCGCGAGTGCGTCGAAGTCGAGGTACGCCGAGCCGACGACGACGTTCTCGGGGAAGTAGTTCTGATCGGTCAGCTGAGGCGTCAGGTAGACCGGGAACACCGGGTCGGTGAAGTAGAGCAGCGTGGTGACGCCGTTCTGTTTCGCCTGGGATGCCAGCGTCGTGCTCTGCACGACGGCCTGTCCGGTGTCCGGCGAGTAGGTCTTCACGGTGGCACCGCCGCCGTGGTCACAGTTGTTGATGACCGCCGCAAGCCGCTGGGCCGCCTCGACGTGCTCGGGAGTGTCCTCGGTGAGCACCTCGGCGGAGCGTGGCTTGCCGCGGAGGTTGGCCTGGCCGGCATACACCGCCTTGCGGTTGGCGAGCTCCTTGCAGTACCACTCGCCGGTCAGCTCGGCCTGGGTGTCGCCGTCCATGTCGTAGTCGAAGTGGTACGGCGCCTGGCTCGCGCTGAAGCTCTGCGGCATGTTCATGCCACCGAGGTTGGTCACGCCGAGATGGCTCAGCTCCGACTGGAACCCGGGCGCGGTGATGTTGCGCGGGAAGAGCACGGCGAATGGGTGGTACTTCGCAACCACCGTCTGCGCGTCCTGCCGGAAGCACGAGTCGCTCGGCGGGGACGCCTGGCAGGACTGGCTGACGTAGTCGTCGACGTGGATCTTTCGGCCCCACAGCTCATAGCGGGAGTTGATGAAGCTCGCGGCGCGCGCGATGTAGTCGTTGACCTGCGCGACGCTCGGCGCGAGACCGGCCGGGCCGAGGATTGCGTTGAGTGCAAGGCTGCTCTTCGGCTGGTAGTAGACGATCTCGATCGTCGACGCGGTGACGCCGCGGAAGGTCGCGCCGCCGTTGCTGCCGCTGAAGGTCGGCTGGCAGGGAGGCGCGAGGGCAAAGCCGGGCACGGAGAACTGCTTGCCGTTGACGCAGTGCGCGATGCTGCCCGTCGCCGGCGCGCCACTCGCTGTGCTTCCCGGTGTCGCGCCGCTAGTCGTGCCGGTCGCGGGGTTGTCGCCCCGGCCCTTCTTGCCGCCGGCTGTTGCGCTCGCGGTCGGGGTCGGTACGACGCCTGCCGGCGGCACCGTGCTGGCAGACGTCGGGGAGGAGCCGCCACCGGCGTACACGATGGTCGAGGTCGACGGACCTTTCGACGGGGCGATGATGACAAGCAGCAGCAGAGCCGCGGCGATGATCAACGCGGGTGCATACCGTCGGATGGGCACGGAGCCTCGATTCAACCCGGTGCCTCGATTCGCGTCGTCGTTGACGAAGGCCTTGAACTATTGTCGTTCCTAGTGTCAATATATTGCGGACAGTGTCAAGGGCCTTGGAGGAACGGGTGCCGGTTTTCGAGAGCTTCGACGGCGTTCTCGCGGACACCCACGTCGATTCCACGCCGTCCTTCCCGACGCGGCGCACGCCCGGCGGGGCGCCCAATGTCGTGATGATCGTGCTCGACGACACCGGCTTCGCCCAGCTCGGCTGCTACGGCTCGTCGATCGACACCCCGAACATCGACCGGCTCGCCGACGGCGGGCTGCGTTACACCAACTTCCATGTCACGCCGCTGTGCTCGCCGACCCGGGCCGCGCTGCTCACCGGACGAAACCACCACACGGTGGGGATGCGCTCGGTGGCGAACTTCAACACCGGCTTCCCGCAGATGCGCGGTCACATCACGCCGCACGCAGCGACGACCGCCGAGGTGCTGCGCGACGCGGGCTACGCGACGTTCGCGGTCGGCAAGTGGCACCTGTGCCCCGCGCTGGACTGCTCGGCGGCCGGGCCCATGGACCATTGGCCGTGCCAGCGCGGGTTCGACCGGTTCTACGGCTTCCTCGAAGGTGAGACCGACCAGTTCCACCCGGACCTGTTCTACGACAACCACCGGGTCGATCCGCCGAAGGCGGCCGAGGACGGCTACCACCTCTCCGAGGATCTGGTTGAGCGCGCGTCGGCGTTCGTGCACGACACGGTCTCGGTGCGTCCGGATCGCCCGTTCTTCCTTTACCTCGCCTTCGGCGCAACGCACGCGCCGCACCAGGCACCGCCGGAATACCTCGCGAAGTACCGAGGGAAGTTCGACGCCGGCTGGGACGTCGCGCGTGATGAGTGGTTCGCGCGTCAGCAGGAAACCGGTGTCGTGCCTGAGGGCACCGGTCTCGCGCCACGCAACCCCGGCGTCGAGGCGTGGGACTCGATGTCCGAGGTGCATCAGCGGTTGGCGGCGCGGATGCAGGAAGCCTTCGCGGCATTCCTCGATCACACCGACGCGCAGATCGGTCGGCTGCTCGACGACCTCGACGCGCTTGGCCTGACCGACGACACGCTGATCATGCTGGTGTCGGACAACGGCGCCAGCCAGGAGGGCGGGCCGTTCGGCGTCATGCACGAGATGAAGTTCTTCAACTTCATGCTCGAGACGCCGGAGGAGGCGATCGAGCGAATCGACGACATCGGTGGCCCGAACAGCCACGCGAACTATCCGTGGGGTTGGGCACAGGCCGGGAACACGCCGTTCAAGTGGTACAAGCAGAACACCCATGAAGGCGGCGTGCACGTACCGTTCATCGTGAGCTGGCCCGGCCACATCGCGGACCCCGGCGGCGTGCGGCAGCAGTTCCATCACGCGGTCGATGTCGCGCCCACGATCTACGAGGCGATCGGCGTCGAGGTGCCGGCGACGTACCGGGGACTCGAGCAGATCCCGATCGCCGGGACGTCGCTGCTCTACACGCTCGATGCGCCGGAGGAGCCGACCCGTAAGCAGGTCCAGTACTTCGAGATGAACGGGCATCGCGGGATCTGGCAGGGCGACTGGAAGGCCGTCGTACGGCACACCCAGAACGTGCCGTACGAGGACGACCCGTGGGAGCTCTACCGGGTGTCCGACGACTTCTCGGAGTGCCACGACCTTGCCGCAGCTGAGCCGCAGAAGCTCAAGGAGATGGTCGACCTGTGGTGGGCCGAGGCGCGGGAGCACGGTGTGCTGCCGCTCGACGACCGCACGATCGAGCTGTTCATGTCGCGGTACGACGACAACACGCCGCATCCGGTGTCGAGGCGCTACGTCTACAAGCCGCCGATGTCACCGCTGCCGGCGCAGGCCGGCGCGACCCTCGCGGGAAATGGCTTCGTGATGACGGCGAAGATCACGCGAGACTCCGGGCAGGACGGCGTGCTGCTTGCCACCGGCACCGCCAACGCCGGGCTGTCGTGGTTCGTCGAGGGTGACAAGCTGGTGCTCGACTACAACGCGTTCGGTGAGCACACCGTCTGCATCTCCGACGTTGATGTGCCCGCCGGCACGTCGGAGGTGGCGCTGCGCTTCCAGCGCGACGGCGGCGCGGGTGACTTCGAGCTGCGCAGCGGCGACGACATCATCGGGTCGTGTCACGTCCCCCTCGCCATGCGGATCATGTCGAGCATCGGTCACAGCGTCGGCTTCGACCACGGCTCGCCGGTCAGCCCCCGCTACTCGGCGCCGAACGCCTTCGAGGGCACGTTGCACGAGATCGTGATCGTGACCGGAAAGCTCGACCGCTTCGACGCAGAGGTAGCCGCCGCAGAAGCAATGTCCCGCCAATAGCAGCTATAGCCGCGCGCCGTAGCCGTCTGACGGTGCTCTAGAGCCTGTTGGACGGCAATGATCTTGGTGCCCCCATTCGGGGCAGGTCTCGCGCACCCAGTTGCCCGCGGCTGTGACTCTCGAGCCGCCCTGCGGGTTGTTACGCGTTGCGCGCGATTTGCTCGAGACGCTCTCGGTACGCCGGCCAGTAGTTGTCGTCGACTTCCGGGAGGTTCGAGTTGACGGAAGAGACGCCAGCGGACCCGTCGATCGTCTCGCGAAGGATGTCCGCGTGGCCCGCATGCCGGTGCGACTCGGTCGCGACGTGGATCAGCAGCCGGCTGAGGGTCGCGTTGGCGCGGTCAGCCGGCCACCAGGGCACGAATCCGACGGCGTCGAGCGGAAGCGCCGCGATCGTCTCGTCTGCATGCGCGCACGCGCGCTTGAACCGCTCGATGATGACGTCGCGCGACTCATCCGCTCGCGCATACATGTCTCCGTTGGGCTCGGCGTCGTCATCGATCCACTCGTTCAGCGGCTCCGGGAACGGCCGATCGAAGCAGTTGCCGAAGTACCAAGCCTCGCCGTAGGTCAAGTGCTTCACCAAGCCGAGCAGGTTCGTCCCGGTGGCCGTCAACGGCCGTCGGGCGTCGTACTCGGATAGCCCGTCGAGCTTCCATAGCGCCGCATCGCGTCCGCGCTGGAGATACACGTGGAAGTAGGACTTCATCTCGTCGTCGTTCATGGTCCAGTCCTTCCCGCAGCTGCGATTGTTCAGACCGCGTCGTAGTCGACCGACACCTCAGGCGTGGCCGGCCGCGACTGACAGGTGAGCACGAAGCCCGCGTCGAGCTCCCACTGCTCAAGTGCGTAGTTGACCGCCATCTCGACCGATCCGCCGATGACCTTTGCGCGACAGGTGGCGCACACGCCACCGGTGCAGGAGTAGGGCGCGTCCAGCCCGGCCGCGGCGACGGCGTCGAGAACCGTGGCGGACCGGTTGGATGCGACCTTTGACGTCACCCCGGCCAACGTCACCGTCAGGCGCACGTCCTGCTCGCCCGCGACCGCTGCGACATCGGGTCCCGGCGCTCCGTGCACGCCGAAGAGCTCCATGTGGACGTGCCCGGAAGCCATCCCGAGCGACCGCAACGTGTCTCGCAACGTGACGGTCATCGGCTCCGGACCGCAGACAAACGCGTGATCGTACGACGGCACGTCGAGCAACGTTGTGGCGAGCTCGCGCAGCTTCTCCTCGGTCAGCCGGCCGTTGAGCAGCGGCGTCATCTGCTGCTCGCGGGTGAACACGTGGATCACGTTCAGCCGGTCGAGGTAGCGGTCCTTGAGATCACACAGCTCGTCGCGAAGGATCGTCGACCCGGCAGTGCGGTTGCCGTAGACCAGCGTGAAGTCGCTGTGCGGCTCACCTGCGAGGACCGAGCGCAGCACCGACATCACCGGACCGATCCCGCTGCCCGCCGCAACTCCGAGGTAGCGCCGCGCAGAAGCAGCCTCGACCGAGATCGTGAACCGGCCCATCGGCGCCAGCGTCTCCAGCACGTCTCCCGCCGCAAGGGCGGTG
>DATAUF010000055.1:0-7596 GCA_036268405.1 Mycobacteriales bacterium | reverse complement strand
AGTGACCAGCGACTTCCACTCCCCGTCGATCGCGTACTCCGCGCTCTCGCCGATCCTGATCCCGGCGATCGCGGCGACCGTCGGCGTGCTGGTCGATGCGTTCCTGCCGCGCCCGCTGCGGTGGCGGGCGCAGACCGTGGTCGCTCTGCTCGGGTTGATCGGCTCGCTGATCGCGGTGGCGGTGCTGGCCGGGACGCACACGATCACCGCTGACACCGCCGTGTCGATCGACGGCCCGACGCTGTTCCTGCAGGGCACGATCGCGATCCTCGGCATCGGCAGCGTGCTGCTCGTCTCCGACCGCTCACCCGGGTTGGATGGCGGCGCGTTCGTCGCCGAGGCGGCCGCTGCGCCGGGCTCGGCCGAGGAGCGGGCCGGCCTTGCCGCCGGCCACTCGCAGACCGAGGTCTTCCCGCTGCTGATGTTCGCGGTGACCGGCATGATGCTGTTCCCCGCCTCCAACGATCTGCTGATCCTCTTCGTCGCGCTCGAGGTGCTGTCGCTGCCGCTCTATCTGCTCTGTGGGTTGGCGCGCCGTCGCCGGCTGCTCAGTCAGGAAGCGGCGGTCAAGTACTTCCTGCTGGGGGCGTTCTCCTCGGCGTTCTTCCTCTACGGCCTCGCGCTGCTCTACGGCTACGCGGGCACGGTGTCGCTGTCCGGTATCCAGGCCGCAACGTTGAACAGCACGCACAACGACAATCTGCTCTTCCTCGGCATGGGCCTACTGACGGTCGGCATGCTGTTCAAGATCGGCGCCGCGCCGTTCCAGTCATGGGTGCCGGACGTCTACCAAGGCGCCCCTACCCCGATCACCGCGTTCATGGCGGCAGCCACGAAGGTCGCCGCGTTCGGCGCGTTGCTGCGGCTGTTCTACGTCTCCTTCAACGGCCTCGGCTGGGAGTGGCGGCCCGTCCTGTGGGCGGTCGCGATCCTCACGATGGTGGTCGGGTCGCTGTTCGCGATCACCCAGACCGACGTGAAGCGGATGCTCGCCTACTCATCGGTCGCGCATGCCGGTTTCATCCTGATCGGCGTGATCGCGCTCAACAAGTCCGGGCTGTCGGGGTCGCTGTTCTACCTGCTCACCTACGGCATCACGACGATCGGCGCGTTCGGCATCCTCACCCTGGTCCGCGATCCCGACGGTGAGGCCACTCACCTGTCGCGGTGGGCTGGACTGGGCCGCCGTTCGCCGGTCGTGGGCGGGACGTTCGCGCTGTTCCTGCTCGCCCTCGCCGGGATCCCGCTCACGTCGGGCTTCACCGGAAAGTTCGCCGTGTTCTCCGCCGGCGTGTCCGGGGGCGCGACGCCGCTGGTCATCGTCGGCGTGATCACGAGCGCGGCCGCGGCGTTCTTCTACGTCCGGGTCATCGTGATGATGTTCTTCACCGAGCCGGTTGCTGATGGTCCCGTGGTCGCGATGCCGGGTGGGGGTACCGCCGGCGCAATCGCCATCGCGGTCGCCGCGACGATCCTCCTGGGGGTCTTCCCGCAGCCCGTCCTCGACCTTGCCAACCGCGCCGTGCCGTTCTATCACTGAGCAAGTGGCCACTGCGGGGAGCGCTGCGGGAGTGCTCGGCATGACCGTCGCGGCGGAGCTCGATCAGGCGCTGGCGTCGGGTCTGGCCGCGGTTGAGGCCGCGCTTCTCGATGCGGTCTCAACCGCGGACCAGCTGGTCAACGAGACCGCATCACACCTGGTTCGCGCCGGGGGCAAGCGGTTCCGGCCGCTCGTCGCACTGCTTGCCGCGCAGTTCGGTGATCCCTCGTCGCCGGGCGTCGTACCCGCCGCCGTCGTCGTCGAGCTGACCCACCTCGCGACGCTGTACCACGACGACGTCATGGACGAGGCGTCGATGCGGCGGGGGGCCGACTCGGCGAACAGCCGATGGGGTAACTCGATCGCGATTCTCACCGGCGACTACCTCTTCGCGCGCGCGTCAGATGTGCTGGCTGATCTCGGACCCGAGGCCGTCAGATTGCAGGCCAGGACGTTCGACCGCCTCGTGCAGGGTCAGATCCACGAGACGGTGGGACCTGCCGAGGGCGACGACGCGGTCGAGCACTACCTGCAGGTCGTCGCCGACAAGACCGGCTCACTGATCGGTACGTCGGCGCGCTTCGGTGCGCTGTTGTCCGGCGTACCGGCTGACCAGGTCGAGCTCCTTACGCAGTGGGGGGAGCAGATCGGTGTCGCCTTCCAGCTCGCCGACGACCTGCTCGACGTCGCCTCCGACTCCGCCGAGTCGGGCAAGACGCCAGGCACGGATCTGCGCGAGCACGTCCCGACGCTGCCTGTCCTGCTGCTCCGACGCGCCGCGCGACCGGAGGATGCCGACCTGCTCGCGGCGCTGGACAGCGACCTCTCGGGTGACGCGGCTCTGGCCGACGTTCTCAAGCAGCTCCGTGAGCATCCGGTGATGGAAGAAGCCGCGGAGGTCACCCGCGGCTGGGGCGACAAAGCGCACGAGTCACTCAGCGCCCTCCCGGCGGGCCAAGCCCGCGACGCGCTCGCGTCGCTATGCGACGCCGTAACCAACCGCCGCATCTGACCCACCATTGCCGTCTGGCGGCTCTAGAGCGCACCTACACGGCAATCGCGTTAGCCGAAGAGGGCTTTGGCGATGAGGTCGTTCATGACTTCGGTTGCGCCGCCGCCGATGCCGAGCAGTCGGGCGTCGCGGAAGTGGCGCTCGACCTCCGTCTCACGCATGTAGCCGGCGCCGCCGTGCAGCTGCACCGCCTCGTTGACCACGAACGAGCACGCCTCGACGGCTTGGTTCTTCGCGATCGCCGCTTGCGCGAAGACCTGCTCGCCCGCCATGTGCCGCTCGATGATGGCGTGCGTGTAGGTGCGCGCGACGTCGACGGCTCGCGTCATCTCGACCAGCTTGTGCCGCACGACCTGCTTGGTGATCAGCGGCTTGCCGAACGCCACCCGCTGTCGCATGTAGGCGACGGTGAGGTCGAGTGCCCGTTGCGCGACGCCGTAGCCGTGCACCGCGAGCCCGAGTCGCTCCGAGGCGAAGTTCTGCGCGACCTGGATGAAGCCGCTGCCCTCGGCGCCGACCAGGTTCGACGCCGGCACGCGCACGTCGACGTAGGCGAGCTCGCCGGTGTCGCTGCACAGCCAGCCCATCTTCTGAAGGCGGCGTACGACGGTGAACCCCGGCGTGTCCGTGTCGACGACGATCAGCGAGATGCCGTGGTGTGGGTCGTCGCCGGTGCGCACGACGGTGGTGATGAAGTCGGCCCGGGTCGAGGACGTGATGAAGGTCTTCGCGCCGTTGATGACGTAGTGGTCACCATCGCGGACGGCGCGGGTGCGGATCGCCGCTACGTCCGATCCGGCGTCCGGTTCGGTGACCGCGAGCGACCCGATCTTCTCTCCGCGCAACGTGGGGCGGACGTACTTGTCGATGAGCGCGGCATCGCCGGACTGCGCGATGTGCGGGCAGGCGATGCCGTGGGTGAAGAGCGCAGACAGCAGCCCGCTGGACCCGCCGGCGTAGAGGATCTCCTCGCTCAGGATCGTGTTGTCGATCGTCGAGCCGCCCTGACCGCCGACCTCCTCGGGGAAGGCCACACCCAGCAGCCCCGCCGATGCTGCTGCGAGATGCAGGCTGCGCGGCAGCTCACCATCCTCTTCCCATTGCGAGAGGTGCGGCACGATCTCGCGCTCGGTGAAGTCGCGAGCCACCTTGCGCAGCGCAACGCGTTCCTCGGTGTTCCAGAGGTCGGTCAAGAGAGCTCGCTCTCGTTCTCAAGCAAAGAAGTCGGGACCTCAACCAGACGGGCGCGCAGCCACTCGCCGAGTCCCTTTGCCTGGGGATCCTGACGGGTCGAGGAGGCAACGCCCTCACCGAGCAGGCCCTCGACGACGAAGTTGAGCGCGCGCAGGTTGGGCAGCTCGTAGCGCTCGACCTTGCACGCCGCCGTCTCCGGCAGCAACTGCTGGAACGTCGCGACGTCCAACGTCGAGGCAAGCCATGCGTACGCCGCCTCGGTGCGCACCCACACCCCGAGGTTGGCGTTGCCACCCTTGTCGCCGCTGCGGGCACCCGCGATCGCCCCGAGCGGCATCTTCCAGGTGGCCTGGGTCTCAGGCGCCGCAACGGCCGGTGCCGGCTGCGGCACCGGGGTCGGCGCCCCGGCCTCGGCGTGGACCTCGATCCGTTCGTCGTTCTGCGTCACGACGCGATGCTCGACGCGGGAGTTCGGGATGTACGCCGCCTGGTAGACGCCGTACGGCGCCGCGTCGCCAGGTGGCGACGTCATCGTGGCGCCCGGGTAGGAGGCAAGGGCGATCTCGACGGCCGCGCTCGAGAACGGCCGGCCGATCTTTGCCGCGTCGCTGTCCTTGACCGCGACGGTCAGCCGCGCGACCGCTTGCTCGTTGGTCTCGGGATCGTCGTGGTCGGTCCGGGCAAGCTGCCAGTCGACGGTCTCGACACCTTCCAGCGCCGGCGCGAGCTGACGGCGCACCAGGTCTGCCTTGGCCTCGATGTCCAGCCCGGTCAGCAGGAACGTCATGGAGTTGCGGAAGCCGCCGAGGGTGTTGACGCACACCTTGGTCGTCTCCGGCGGCACGATCCCTTTCACTCCAGAGATGCGCACTCGGTCGGGGCCGTCCTGCGTCAGCTCGATGGTGGAGAAGTCGGCCGTGACGTCCGGGTTCAGGTAGAGCGGACCGGCGATCTCGTAGAGCAGCTGCGCGGTGACCGTGCCGACATCGACGAGGCCGCCGCTGCCCTCGTGCTTGGTGATCACCGCGGTGCCGTCGTCGGCGATCTCCGCGAGCGGGAAGCCCAGGTGCTCGATCCCGGGCACCTCGGTGAAGTAGGAGTAGTTGCCGCCGGTCGCCTGCGCCCCGCACTCGAGCACATGCCCGGTGACGAGCGCGCCGGCTAGCTGGTCGTAGTCGTCGCGCGCCCAGCTGTGCCACCATGCCGCCGGGCCGATCACCAGCGCCGCATCGGTGACGCGTCCGGTGACGACGACCTGCGCGCCACCCTCCAATGCCGTCGCGATGCCCCATCCGCCGAGGTAGGCGTTGGCGGTGATCGTCGACGGCGGCAGCTGGACACCGGCTCGAGCGAGCTCGGCCTGTCGGGGCAGCAGGTCGTCACCCTCGATGAAGGCGACGTTGACGCGCAGCCCCAGCCGGGTCGCGATCTCCCGCACCGCGGCAGCGCAGCCGGCCGGGTTCAGGCCGCCGGCGTTGGCGACGATCTTCACGCCGCGCTCCCAGGCGATCCCGAGGCACTCCTCGAGCTGGCGCACGAAGGTCGTCGCATAGCCGCGCGAGGGATCCTTGGAGCGGGTCCGCCACAGCAGCAGCATCGTCAGCTCGGCAAGGTAGTCACCAGTGAGGACGTCGAGCTCTCCACCGTCGAGCATCTCGCGCATCGCCGCGAAGCGGTCGCCGTAGAAGCCCGAGCAGTTACCGATTCGGAGGGGCCGGGCCACGTCCACCTCCCCACCCACCACCCATTTGCGGTGTCGGCTTCGCCGACGCTGACTTCGGGACGCTACCAACCCGCATACGCTGAGGTCGTGGCCGAGCCGACGACGGTGACGTGGGGTCACACGTATCGGCTGCACACGTTCGACGTCGGTCTTGCCTGCTGCGCTGTCGAGTTCGTCGCCGCGGCCGCTCGTCGCGACGAGATGGACGCGCTCGGGGTGCGGCCGTTCGCCGCGGAGCCGCGCGAGGCCGACGTGATGGTCGTTTCTGGCACCGTCACCGACAAGCTCGCACCGCAGGTGAAGCGGCTCTACGACGGGATGCCTGCCGGGTCCTTCGTGGTGTCGTTCGGCTCGTGCGCCAACTGTGGGGGTCCCTACTGGGACTCCTACAGCGTCACGAAAGGCATCGACCAGCTGATCCCGGTCGACGTCTATGTCCCGGGCTGCCCGCCGCGTCCCGAGGCGCTGCTCGGTGGGCTCGCCGCGCTTCACGATCGGGTGGGCACGTGACGCCCGACGAGCTGCTCGCCGTCGTCGGCGCGGACGCGGCGGTCGGCGCTTTCGGTTGCCTGACGCTCGACGTCGACCCCGATCGTTGGCTGACCACCGCAACGACGCTGCGCGACGCGGCGGGTTGTGACTTCTTCGACTGGCTGTCGGCGTACGACGACGGTGCAGCGGGACTCGCGGTCGTGGTGCGGGTGTGGTCCGTCGAGGGGCGACACGGTGTCCTGGTGCGCACGCGAGTGGACCGTGACAGCGGGAGCTTGCCGACCCTGACCCCGGTGTGGGCCGGCGCGGCCTGGCACGAGCGGGAGACCCGCGAGATGTTCGGCATCGAGTTCACCGGGCACCCTGACCCCCGCCTGCTGCTTCTGCCGGACGGCTTTGAGGGCAACCCGTTGCGCAAGGAGTTCGTGCTCGCCTCTCGGGTGGCGAAAGAGTGGCCAGGCGCGAAGGAGCCGGGGGAGTCCGTCGCGGGCCGCAAGCGACCGCTCGGCGTACCTGCTCCCAACGAGTGGGGCGACGCATGAGCGTGCCGGAGCGCAGCCGCGGGGTCATCGCGCTGAAAGAGGACAGCTGCACGTCGTGCATGGTCTGCGCGCGGGAGTGCCCCGACTGGTGCATCTACATCGACTCCCACCGCGAGACGGAGCCTGCCGTCGAGGAAGGTGCGCGACCGAAGACGCGGTTCGTGCTCGACCGGTTCGCGATCGACTACTCGCTGTGCATGTACTGCGGGATCTGCATCGAGGTCTGCCCGTGGGACGCGCTGTTCTGGTCACCGGAGTTCGACCACTCCGCCGGCGACGTCCTCGGGCTGACGCACGAACGGGAGACGCTCGGCGGATGGTTGCGCTCCGCGCCGGGCGCGAGCGCCGGATCGGGGCAGTGATGGCGGACGCTGCGGCGAACGACGACCTGGTGCGCCGCTTCATCGGCGCGTGGGAACGCCGCGACACCGCATTCATCATCGACTGTTTTGCCGACGACGGCGTCTACCACGCCACACCGCTCGATCCGATCGTCGGCAAGGCCGCGATCCGGGACTTCGTCGCAAGCTTCGAGGGAAATCCGGCTGGCCGCCTGAAGATCCGCAACCAGGTCGCGTCCGCGACCGTCGTGCTGCAGGAGCGCACCGACCACCTGACGATGAATGGAAACCCGGTCGTGCTGCCGATCATGGGCACCTTCGAGATGACGCCGGACGGCCGCATCGCGGCTTGGCGCGAGTACTTCGATCTCGGGCCCGTGCGCGAGGCATACTCCGCGGACTAGCCACGCGCCGTACCGTCGATGGGGGGCTGGTGTAGGCCGGCACGATATTTGGGCGGTGGGCAGTGGGTGGGGAGGTGGATGTGATCAGGACTCGGCTGTATCGCGACGGCAAGTGCGTCAAGGAGAACTTCGACCCCGCGGAGATCTCCGACCACCTCGAGTCGAAGGACGCGTGCGTCGTCTGGCTCGATCTCGACTCACCAAGCCAGGACGACCTCGCGCTGATCGCCGAGGAGTTCGGCCTCAACCCGCTCGCGGTCGAGGACGCGACGTCCGAGCGGCAGCGGCCGAAGCTCGACCACTACGACGACCACATCTTCATCTCGCTGTACGACGTCGGGCTCACCG
>DATAUF010000054.1:0-18543 GCA_036268405.1 Mycobacteriales bacterium | reverse complement strand
CGAGGCGCGCGCGGCAGCCGTTCGCGTGCAACGTGCCGGCGAAGAGCCTCGCTGGTGTCGCGATCCCGGCACCACCCTGCCGGAGCGGATCGCGGACTTCCCGCAGGAGGTGCTGCAGGAAGCCGCCGATCTCGGCGGCCTGTCCGGACCATCCATCCTCTACGCGCTGTTCGAGGACAGCCTGCGGCGCGCCCGTGGTGAGTCCGTCGATGAGCATCGGGACCGGATCGCGGAGCTCTGGGCACGATTCAGCGCGGTGGCCTCGGCCAACCCCTATGCCTGGGACCGGACGGCGCATGACGCCGCCTCGATCCGCACAGAATCGCCGGACAATCGGATGATCGCCTTTCCCTACACGAAGGCGATGGTCGCCAACAACGGCGTCGACATGGGATCCGCGCTGCTGATGTGCAGCGTCGATGCCGCCCGCGCCGCAGGGGTCGAGCGCGACCGGATGGTGTTCCCGCGGGTCAGCACGGCGAGCCACGAGACGTGGCTGGTCACCGAACGCCGCGACCTGCATCGGGTGCCCGCTCTCGAGACGGCGGGCCGCGTCGCGCTGGCAACCGCAGGCCTGACGATCGACGACATCGACCACGTCGACCTCTACGCGTGCTTCCCGTCGATCGTGCAGATGTCCGCGGCAGCGCTCGGTCTCGACCAGCAACGGCAGCTGACCGTCACCGGGGGTCTCGGGTTCGCCGGATCGCCGATCGCCAACTCCTCCGGCCACGCGATTGCGGCGATGGTCCCGCTGCTCCGCGAAGGTGGCAACGGCCTGGTGCACGCCAACGGCGGCTTCGCGACGAAGCATGCCTTCGGCGTCTACTCCGCGGACCCGCCGAAGGCGTACGTATCGATGGACTGCAACGACCAGGTCGACCATCGGTCGCGACCGACCGGCCCGGCCGACGAGTCAGCCGACGGCACTGAAGAGGCCTCGACAGTCGTCTACGACCGGGACGGTCCGACCCAGACCGTCACCGCGCGGCTTGCGCCCGACGAGCGACGCCGGTTTGTGATCGAGAAGGCGTAACGCTTTGTTAGGGCGTCACGAACAGCAGGCTGCTCCCGGTGGGGCGGTCCCCCGGGCCGCGATAGGACGGCTTGTTGAGCAGCGCACCCTGCGGCCCGACCAGCGTCGTCGACAGACCGCCATCAAGTCCAAACGCCGTCGTCGCACCAAGGGCGATCGCCAACGCGGCCTCCTGCTGCATGGTCATTCCGCGGCTGACCGACGAAGGACCGTCGACGGTGATCAACATCCGGGTGCAGTCCGGTCGCCAGGCGAACAACGTGCGGGCGACCTGCGACGTGTTGCCCCACTGCCCGGTGTAGTGCCCGTTCTGCACGAGCAGCGGCTTGCCGCCGATGCTGTTGGTGACCGGCACAGCGGTGTTGAGCTGCAGCTGCATCGGCTGGCCGACCGGTTGCGAGGTCCACATGCTCTGCAGCGCCTTCGCCTTACCGCCCGAGGCGCTGATGACCACCAGCCCGGTGCCGGGCTGGATCGGGTATCCGCCCTGCTTTGCCAGCAGGGCCACCGGGGTCGCGCTCACCGGTAAGGATGAGAGGTCGCCAAGCCAGCTCGGATCGTCGAGCTGGAGCACAAGCTCGGCACCCGCCGTCGCCGGCGGGGTCGCGGGACCGTACGCCGAGTCGTACAACACCGCCTGGCCGGAGTGCCGGTCGACGTTGACGCCGTCGAGAGCCAAGGTCGACGAGCTGCTGGTGAGGGACCCGGACCAGGCCAGCGGCGCCGGCGACTCCGGGCAGCCATCGGCACCGAATGTCAGCTGCTGCTCCTCCCAGCCGACGGAGCCCGGCGACCGAAGCATCTGACCGGCGGACACGATGCCGCCTTCGGGCTCGTCGATATCTGCCGGACAGTGCTCACTGGTGCAGAAGAAGTCGCCGTTGACGCCCGCGACACAGTCCAGTCGCGCGCACGCCGCGCTGGTCCGCTCGAGTCGTTGCGCCGGATCGGTCTCCGCGACCTGACCGTTGGACAGTGAGACGAGCGGCTGCGCCTGAGCGGTCGGATCGGCCACGACGAGGTGCACGACCTCCGGATGCTTCTTGGAGGTCGACCGCATTGCGGCGTAGGTGACGCCCGGGGCGAGGGACCGCAACGCGGTGAGCCGGTAGGGCTTCGACCCCGCAGCCGCAGCCCGCAAGGAGAGCGTCGGCGCGACCACGAGCAGAAGCAATGCGGCGACCAGCACCACCGTGACCTTCGACACCACCGTGGGCTTCGACGCTCGGGGTCTCATCGCCGCCAATCTCGATAAGCGCGCTCGGAGGGATTCGAACCCCCAACCTCTTGATCCGTAGTCAAGTGCTCTATCCGTTGAGCTACGAGCGCTGAAGCGTCGGCCAGTCTAAGGCAGGCAGCGCGATCGGGGGTCGTGCGCAGGGTCGGTGCGCAGGGTCGGTGCGCAGCGTCAGTGCTGAGCGATCCAGTCGGTCAGGGTGCTCCACGCCCCCTCGACCCCGGGCCACAGCTTGGGCAGCGAGAAGAATCCGTGGGCATAGCCCGGATAGTCGCTGTGCTCGACCGGGATCCCGGCCTCGCGCAGCCGGTCGGCGTAGCGAAAGGCCTCCTCGCGAAGCGGGTCGTGGCCGGCCGTGAGGATCAGCGCCGGTGGGATCCCGGCGAGATCCGGCTCCAGCAGCGGTGAGAGCAGCGGATCGGCCGGGTCGTGGTCGCCGCAGTACGCGCTTGACGCCAGCTCGAGGTCGGCGATTGCGAGCCCCGCGCTTCGCCACCCGCGAACGCTCGGCGAGGACATCGTGTGATCCAGCGCCGGGTAGATGAGCGCCTGGCCGGCAACGTGGACTCCGTGCTTGCGGGCCAGCAGCACGCACGCCGCCGTCAAGTTGCCGCCGGCGCTGTCCCCCGCGATCACCAGCCGCGCCAGATCCACCTCGAGCGCGGTTGCCTCGCTGATCAGCCAGGCCAAGGCCGCCCAGCAGTCATCCAGGGCGGCCGGGTAGGGGTCCTCCGGAGCCAGCCGATAGTCCACCGACACCACGACGGCCGAAGCGCCGGCCGCGATCCGCTGGCAGATGTGCTCGCAGGCGGGCAGCCCGCCGACCGTCCAGCCGCCACCGTGGATGTAAAGGACGGGAATCGCGCCGGCAGCCGCCGTGGCCGGGGTGTAGAGCCGGGCTGGTACGTCGGGAGCGCCGGCTGGGCCAGGCAGGCTCACGTCACGCAGCACGACGCCTTCCGGCGTCGGGTCCAGCAGTCGGGGCAGCGGCTTCTGCGCCCGGCGTACGTCGACCGGCTTCTTCAGCATCCTCGTGGCCGTCGGCGCAAGGCCGATCCGCTGCAGCGCGGACATCGTGCGGAGCAGCATCCGGACCTTGGCAGGCATCGGCGTAGCCGGCGGCATCGTGATCGTCATGGCAGTGCCCGCGCCGCCCCGGTGTAGGCGAAGCACCGACACGACCCCGACCATCCCCACGGCCGGTACTCCGCCGGAGCGTCTCGCTTGGTCGCGGTGAAGTCCGTCGCGCCGTCGATCATGCTCGCGCCGTGCCAGCTGCGGCCCAGGCCGGTGATCGCCGAGACGACCTGGGATGCCGTCGTCGAGTCGCCGTCGTGCTCGAGCGCCGTCTCGTAGAGCGACAAGCCGTCGCACGTCGTGTAGGCGTAGAGGTAGTCGTTGTACTGACGTGGAACGAGCCGCTCGGACTTGAGCATCGCCAGACACTTGCGTTCCGGTGCGGTCTTCGGCGCCTGGTGGGCGACCGACACGTCGACCTCGGGCATCCACCCCGCACCGTGAATGTTCGCCTCCTGAGCCGCCGGGATCGTGCCGTCGAGAGAGGCACCCCCTGACGCCGAGGTGAGCAAATACGTCGGACGCCAGCCTTGGGCCTGTGCCTCCAACGCGAAGACCAGCACCGGCGGGCCCTCGAGGACGAGCTTGTTGACTCCGAGGCTGCGGAACTTCAGCACCGCGCTCTGGATCTGCACGATGGCCGAGGCATCATCGCTCGCCCCTTGGGGACAGCCTTCACTCTCCAACACGCCGACGAGGCGCTGAGCCTTGAGGTACGGCACCACGGTGGTGTTGTAGGCCCGCATCTCCTCGGGACAGTTGTCGAGGAGGATGCCGACCTTGTCGCCCGGCTTGAGCAACCCCTGCTGCACGCCCGCCTTGATCTGCACGAGGTAGCGCCGGTCGTCAGTGAGCCCGGTCGTGGACACTATGTCCGGGTAGTCCCGGTAGGAGCCGGCGTCGCCCGTCGCATAGCCACCCGTGAGGTGAGGGACGCCGGCCTTGGCCAGACACGCCTCGAACGTCGCGATGTAGGCGAAGCTGTAGCCGATGACCGCGGACACGTGGTGGTCCTGCGTGAACGTCTGACAAGCGGCCTGGTAGTCCGCGCTCCAGCTCGAGTCGGCGGTGTCGGTCTGCGCCACGACCGGTACGACCTTGCGCCCGTCGAGGCCCCCGTGAGCGTTGTAGTACTTCGCCAGAGCCTGGAAGACCGTCTGCGCCGCGAACGTCTGCCCGGTGCCGACCCCGAACGACGCGGCGTTGCTGATGCCGGTGTTGAGGAAGCCGATCTCGATCGGTGCGGTAGAGCGGTGCGTCGTCGGTGTGCCCGAAGGGGAGGACCTCGAGCCCGTTGCCGTCGCGGTCGCGGTCGTCAGCGGCCCGGAGCCGGTCCGCCCAGGACTGGCCGGTAGCGCTGACCCGGGGGCGGCCGACCCGGTCGGCCCGGTGGTGGGTCCGCCGACCGTGCCGACGGCCGTCGGCCCCGGGTACGTCGGGACCGTCAGTCCGATCGAACCCGAGCTTTCGGAGGTTGCCGAGCCAAGCGGCACCTTGCTGCCACACCCGACCAGTGCGATCAAGGCAACACCGGCGACGGCGAGCGCGCGGAGGCGGATCATGCGGCTGTCATCCGGACGGCCGCGCGAAGCTCGTCAAGCGAATCGATGGCCCATCGTTGGCAGTCCCTGGCCGTGGGGCTGAGCTCGGTGAGCCACATCGTCGAGTGCAGGTGCCCCGGCCAACGTCGCAACCGCACCGGGACATCGGCGAGGCCGAGCCGCCGGGCGTACTCCTCGCCCTGATCCCGTATCGGATCGCACTCCGCGACGGAGATGACCGCGGGTGGCAGCCCGGCAAGGTCCGCGACCATGGGCGAGACCAACGCCTCGCCGCGCTGCTCGGGCGTCGTGTAGTAGCCGATGCAGGTCTCGATCCCGGTCCGGTCGAGGCCGTAACCGGCGCCGAACTCGAGCAGCGACCCTCGGCCGGTCTGCAGGCTGAGGTCCAGGGCCGGCACATCGAGCCACTGGGCGGCAATCCGAACCCCGCCGCGGTCACGCAGCGCCAGGCAGGACGCGGCAGCGAGGTTGGCGCCGGCCGACTCTCCGCCGATCGTCAGCGCGGCGACGTCGATCCCGAGCTCCCGACCGCGACCGGCAACCCAGTCGATAGCGGCGAGCACGTCGTCGAGTGGCGCGGGGTAGGGGTGCTCGGGAGCGAGCCGGTAGCCGACCGAGACGACGACCCATCCGCTCTCGGCGGCGAGGTCGCGGCACCCGGCATCCGCAGTCTCGAGGCTGCCCATCCACCACCCGCCGCCGTGCAGATGGATGTGCGCAGGTGCATCGATGGCGGGAGCGTCGACCGGTCGGTAGACCCGCACTGCGATGTCGCCCCCGGCGACCGGGACGCTGTGGTCGCTGACCTCGGGTGGGGCGGCCGGCGTGCGGACCGCTGCACCCACCGCGATCACCCCGGCGTCTGCCATCGACCGCAGCTCGGTTACCGCAAGAATGCTGGTATCGATGTCCGGGGCAGCGCCGAGAAGCGGGCGCAGCTCGGGAAGGACTCGCTGGTCTGGCTCGATCACGCTGTGCACCGTATGGTTAAACGTATAAGTGCGCAATGCACCTTTACCGAACGCCGGTAGGTCTAGCAACCCGCGGGGGGCACATGCGAGTCACCGGAGCCGAGGTTGCCCGCCGAGCCGGGGTCTCGGTCGCGACGGTGAGCTACGTCCTCAACGACGCCCCCGACCAGCGGATCTCGCCGCAAACCCGAGAGACCGTCGTCCGCATCGCCCGGGAGCTCGGCTACCGGCCCAATGCCGCGGCGCGTTCGTTGCGGACCGGCCACGGGACCACGGTGCTGTTCCCGCTGCCCGGAATGCGCCCGAGCCACGTGCTGTCCCAGATCATCGACGCGTGCACCGCAGCGCTCGACGAGCGGGGGCTGTCGTTGGTGACCGACTACGCGGGCTACGGCGACATCGAGAGCCAGCTCGCAGCCTGGGCCAGGCTCGATCCCGCCGCGGTCATCGACCTGCTGATCCCGCACGACTCCCCGGTGCGCGCCGCGCTGCGGGACGCCGGCGTGCCGATCGTGTCCGCCGCGGTCCCGGGAGAGACCAGCTGGGAGAGCACCGGCGACGCGTTTGCCCGCGCCGAGCGGCTGACCCAGCTCCGGTATCTCCTCGACCGCGGTCACCGCCGGGTGGTGTTCGTGCTCCCACCGAACTCCGCGCCGAACCGGCTCGAGGAGATCGCGATCCGCCAGCTTCGCGCCGAGGCCACCGCCCGCGACGCCCGGCTGAAGATCAGACGTGCCCGGCTCACCCGCGAGGCAATGACGGCGCTGGCCGCCGATTGGATCGCCCAGGATCTTGGTGAGGCGCTCGCCGCGTACAACGACGACTACGCGATCGGCGCGATCAGTGCCCTCACCGCCGCCGGAATCCGGGTCCCACAAGATGTTGCCGTCATGGGAGTCGACGACATGCCGTTGGCATCGGTCGTGACGCCGGCCATCACGACCATCGCGGCGGAGTTCGACGAGTTCTCCGTTGCACTCGCCGACAGCGTCGCGGACACCTTGCGCGACGGCAACAACCACGCGGTCCGACCGCTCCCGACGCCCGGGCATCGGCTGGTGATCCGCGACTCGGCATGACCGATGCTTTTGCAGGACAACCTTTGACGCCCTAGCGTCGTCTACGCAACGTCCACTTCCCCAAAGCACGAGGTTGCAAAGAGCCCCGATGTCCTCATCCTTCCCGGGTCCCCCGCGCCCGCGTTTCTCGCTGCGCCGGTCGAGCCGATACCCGACCACGTCGTACTTCGGTACGAACGCGGGTTCCTCGTCGTACGACGGCTCTGCATATGACAACAGTGGCTCCTCGCTGACCCGCCGCGGCCTCATCGGCATCGCGTCGCTCATCGCGGTCGGCGGGATCGCCGACGCGATCCACCTGCTGGTCGGAGGCGGGTCGGAGGCGACTGTCGGCGGGCCGCGCGGCCTGGGCGGAGCAGTGACCTCTCTGCTCGAGGGCAGCCCTGATCCGCGGGAGGGCAACCCGCCCACCGCATCTCCCAGCGCGACGCCGCGCGCCACCCCGCACCCGTCACATCACCCCACGCCCCATCACTCGCACGCCCACGGGCACAGCCACGGCGGGCACCACGTCCACCCGGACAAGGCGCACCACGAGACGAAGCGGCAGCGTGCGGCCCGGCTGCGCCGCGAGCGGGTCACCCTGCCTCCCGCGCAGCTAACCGTCCGCGAGCGGCCGGCGTACCGGGTCGACCAGCTGATCTCCAACCCGCCGGAGCAGGCGATCGCGTTGACGATCGATGACGGGCCCGACCCGGAGTACACCCCGGCGGTGCTGCGGCTGCTCGACAAGTACGACACGCAGGCGTCGTTCTGCGTGATCGGCGAGCACGCGGCGGCGTACCCCAAGCTGGTGCGCGACATCGCCCGCGCGGGCCACATCCTGGTCAACCACAGCTACACGCACATGCTGCCGTTCACGACGTTGTCGGAGAAGCGAATCGTGTGGGAGATCACCAAGACCCAGCACACGATCGAGCAGGTCGCGGGCGTGACCCCGCGGCTGTTCCGCTCGCCGGGCGGCGACTGGTCGCACTTCATCTTCCGCGCCGTCTCGGCCTATGGGCTCGAGCCGCTGGACTGGGACATCGACCCGCGCGACTGGGCGCTGCCCGGAACCAAGAAGATCGAGCGACGGATGCTCAAGGCCCAGCCCGGCGAGATCGTGCTCTGCCACGACGGCGGCGGCAACCGCAGCGAGACCGTCCGCGCGCTGCGCAAGGTGCTGCCCAGGTGGCAGGACCAGGGTCTGCTCACGATCCCGCTCAGCGTGAGTCCGCACTACCTGCCAGGCGCGAAGGTGTCCGGCACAACCACCCCGACGCCCTATAGCCCTTCGTAGTCCATAGCCTTGCGGGGGTGACGGCCGACCGCGCCGGCTTCGCGCCGCTGCATGACGATGTACGCCGGCTCGGCGCGCTCCTTGGCCAGGTCGTGGCGGAGTCCGACGGCACCGACCTCTACGACGACGTCGAGCGACTGCGACGTGCCTGCCGCGATGCTCGGCGCGGTGGCAATGCCGGATCCGACATCGAGGGCGAGGACCCGGCCGAACTGGTGGCCGGTCTGCCGCTGGACAGGGCCGAGCGGGTCGCGCGGGCCTTCGCGACGCTGTTTCATCTTGTCAACCTCGCCGAGGAACGACACCGGGTCCGGGTGCTGCGCCGCCGAGATGTGATCGGGGAGCTGCCGGCCCCCGACTCGATGGCGGGAGCGGTCCACGCGCTCGGTGCGGACGTCGTCGCCAACGCGCTCAACGATGTCGAGCTCCATCCGGTCTTCACCGCGCACCCGACCGAGGCGCGGCGCCGCGCCGTGGTCACCGCGCTGCACCGGATCGCTGACGAGCTGCAGGCCAGCGAGGACCCGCGTACCGGTGACGGCGAGCGAGCCGAGGGCGAACGGCGACTCCGCGAAGAGATCGCGACGCTCTGGCGCACCGCGCTGCTTCGCGAGCAGCGGCTCGACCCGCTCGACGAGGTCCGCACCACCATGGCGGTCTTCGACGAGACGCTCTTCCGGCTGGTGCCGAGGCTCTACCGCGCGACGGAGACCGCGCTGGGCAACGACGGCACGACGGCGCCGCGTACCCCGCCGTACTTTCGGCTCGGCTCATGGGTCGGTGGGGACCGCGATGGCAACCCGCACGTCACCGCAGAGGTCACCCGCGAGGCGCTCGAGATCCAGGCCGACCACGTGCTGCGGGCGCTGGAGACGGCGGCAACTCGGATCGGACGCGGCTTGTCGCAGGCCGACACGCTGGCTCCCCCAAGTCGTGAGCTCCGCGCCGCGCTCGAGGCGGATGCCGGCGCGTTTCCGAAGGCGCTCACCGCGATCGTGCGGGCCGCGGAGGGCCAACCTCATCGGCAGAAGCTGATGCTCGCGGCGGCCCGGATCCGGGCGACCCGCACGCGCGATGCCGACCTTGCCTACCGGTCTCCCGAGGAGCTGCTGACCGACGTCCAGCTCCTGCAGGCGTCGCTGGCGGCCGCGGGGGCCGCGCGCAGCGCGTACGGCGAGCTTCAGCACCTTGCGTGGCAGGTCGAGACGTTCGGCTTCCACCTCGCGGAGCTGGAGATCCGCCAGCACAGCGGGGTGCACGCGGCTGCGCTCGCCGATCTCGACGCCAACGACGGGGTCGCGACGGAGGACGACACCCGCGAGGTGCTCGCGACGATCCGGGTGATGGCGGCGTTGCAGGACCGCTGGGGGCCTCGGTCATGTCATCGGTACGTCGTGTCGATGTGCCACTCGGCCGAGGACGTGCTCGCGGTCTCGCGGCTCGCCCGCTACGCGCTCGGTGACCGCGCCGATGCGATCGAGCTGTCCGTCGTACCGCTGTTCGAGACCGGCGAGGACCTGCGTCGGTGTACCGACGTGCTGGACGAGTGGATCGCCGCGCTCGGGCAGGCACCGAAGCGCGTGGAGGTGATGCTCGGCTACTCCGACTCGGCCAAGGACATCGGACCGCTGTCCGCAACGCTGCTTCTCTACGACGCGCAGGCTGCGCTCGCCCGTTGGGCCGCGCGGCATGACATCGCGCTGACGCTGTTCCACGGCCGCGGCGGCTCGCTCGGTCGCGGTGGCGGACCGGTCAATCGCGCGATCCTCGCCCAGCCGCCCGGCAGTGTCGCAGGCCGGTTCAAGGTGACCGAGCAGGGCGAGGTGATCTTCGCGCGCTACGGCAACCCGGAGATCGCGATGCGCCACCTCGAGCAGGTCAGCTCCGCGGTCCTGCTGGCCGGGACCGCGATGATCGCCGACCGCAACACCGAGGCAGCGGCCCATTTTGCGGAGCTGGGAACCGCGATGGAAGCGGCAGGCCGCAGCGCCTACCGCGCGCTGGTCGAGACCGAGGGCTTCGCCGACTTCTTCGCCCGGGTCAGCCCACTTGAGGAGCTCTCCGACCTTGCGCTCGGGTCACGGCCGTCGCGGCGACCCGGAGGGAGCGGGCTCACTCTCGCGGACCTCCGCGCGATCCCGTGGGTGTTCGCCTGGTCACAGACGCGCTGCAACCTGACCGGCTGGTTCGGCCTCGGCTCCGGGCTCGCGGCGGCGGGCTCCGTCGACGAGCTGCGTGCGGCGTACCGGGAGTGGCCGTTGTTCACAGCACTGATCGACAACGCCGAGATGTCGCTGGCGAAGACCGATCGGGTGGTGGCCGAGCGCTACCTTGCGCTCGGTGACCGGCCCGACCTCACCGAGCGGATCCTCGCCGAGCTCGACCTCACCACGCAGCTGGTGCTGGCGGTGCTCGACCTGCCGGAGCTGCTCGGCGGGCGTCGGATCCTCTCGGCCGCGGTCGACCTGCGCAACCCCTATGTCGATGCGCTGTCACACCTGCAGCTGCGGGCACTCACTGCACTGCGCCGGGCCGACTACGCCGACGAGACAGAGGAGCGCCGTCTCCGCGACCTGCTGCTGCTGACCGTCAACGGAGTGGCAGCAGGCCTGCAGAACACCGGCTAAACCCCGCGGTCTAGTACGGGAGGTCGAGGGTGACGACGACTGGGTTGTGATCGCTCGGGATCACTCCCACGAACTTTCCCCGCGAGACGTGCAACAGCTGGTTCCACGAGTGCACGGCCACGCCATCAGGCGCGAAGACCTCGTCCATGTGGGCGAAGTAGTGCTGCGGGCGGGTGACGTACTGGTTGGCGGTGTTGTACTTCGCGTTCGTCCGGTGCTGCGCCACGTTGTAGGCGTTCGGAATCCCGGCAGCATTCATCGCGACAGCCGGCCCGTTCGGGTTGTGGTTGAACTGGTCGGAGTTGAAGTCCCCCGCGTAGACCACCGGCACGCCGTGCGCACTCGCGTACGCCCGTGCCAGCCGCACGAGTCGCTGCGTCTCCTGCTCGCGCTTGAGGTCATTGGCGTGGCCGCGTGGCACGATCAGGTGCGCGCAGACGAAGAGGAACTTCGCGCCGCTCGCGCGGTCGCGCAGGATCTGGTACGCCGCCCAGTGGCCGTTGCCGATAGCCCAGTGGTTGCCGGCGCCCACCGCCGCCAAGGTGTCCTTGCGATACAGGATGTAGTCGCCGGTGCGGTGGTAGTGGTGCTGGGTCGGCGGGATCTCGGTGTTGGCGAGGGCGTATGCACCGCCGAGCGCGCTGCGCAACGAGTCCACCTGACGCGGACCCTTCACCTGGCCGACCCAGGCGGCGCCCTCCTGGATAGCCACGACATCGGGCGCCGCACTGCCGATGAAGCCGGCGACGCCTGCTTTGCGCTGCGACCACGGCGCGATGACGTTGCCGCCCTCTTGGTGGCCGTCGTTCGTCGCCTCGAGGATGTTGTAGGTCATCACCTTCACGGGCTGCTGGGAGGACTGCGCGCGCAGCGCGACGGGCGCGGTGAAGCCCGAGGAGGTCAACTCGTTGAGCGACCGGACCCGGAAGTAGTAGGTGTGACCCTTGGTCAGGCCGTACGGCGTGAACGATGTCGTCGGTCCGGCGATCGTGTAGGTCCGCCGGCCATTGGTCATCGTCGGGTCATTCGCCTGCTCGATCGCGTAACCGGTCGCGGAACCGCTCGCCCAACTCAGGAAGCTGCGCACCGAGTTCGCGGTCGCGGTGAGCGCGGAAGGCCGGGCGGGCTCCAGCCCGACCTCCCCGATCGTCGCGGAGAAGTGATGGCGGTGCCGGTTGATCGCCTCGACCCGGTAGTAGTACGGCTGTGACCGGTGGGTGAGGCCCCGGACGGTCATCCGCGGCGAGCGCGACAGCGGCGAGGCCTGGGCGTGGGAGAGGTTGCGGTCAAAGACGTCGCTGCGCACCGTCGATGCGTAGAGCCGGTAGTGCTTGGCGTTTGCCGTGGGACGGACCGTAACGGTGAACGACGACGAGGTCGCCGCGACGACCTGCATCCCGCTCGGTGTCGCGGGCCGCGCGACCTCAGCGCTCGCCGCCGCAGGCACCAGCAGCGCACCGAGCACACCCGCGACGGCGAGCGCGGGCAGCACTCGGCGAGCGTTGGCGGGCATGTCTCGATTTTCGGGCGAAGGCCCAAAGCGCCTCAATAGCGAGAAATGACCAAATACAACCTCGCCGAGGCCAACCTTTTAGGTCTCTCAGACCCCCGTGAGAGACCAATATGGTTGGCCTCGGCGGAATGGCTAGGCGTGCTCGACGCTTGCGGCCACGTCGAGACCCAGCTCGATGACCGCGACCTCGCGCATCTTGTACTTCTGGATCTTGCCGGTGACGGTCATCGGGAACTCCTCGACGAACATCACGTAGCGCGGCACCTTGAAGTGCGCCAGCTTCCCGCGGCAGTGATCCTTCACCGCGTCCTCGGTGAGCGCACCACCCTCGTCGCCCGCGCGGCGCACGACCCAGGCGCACAGCTCCTCGCCGTACTTCACGTCCGGCACGCCGATGACCTGGACGTCGGCGATGCCGGGGTGGGAGTAGAGGAACTCCTCGATCTCGCGCGGGTAGACGTTCTCGCCGCCGCGGATGACGAGGTCCTTGATCCGTCCCACGATGTTCAGATACCCGGCGCGGTCCATGGTCGCAAGGTCGCCGGTGTGCATCCAGCCGGCGGCGTCGATCGCCTCTGAGGTCTTCTCCGGGTCGTCCCAGTAGCCGAGCATCACCGAGTAGCCACGGGTGCAGAACTCGCCCGGCGTACCTCGCGGCACGACCAATCCGGTCTCCGCGTCGACCACCTTGACCTCGACGTGCGGATGCACCGCACCGACGGTGGAGACCCGACGTTCGAGGTCGTCGTCGGCACGAGTCTGAGTAGACACCGGCGAGGTCTCGGTCATGCCGTAACAGATCGTGACCTCGGTGCATCCCATGTCCGCGACCACGCGCTTCATCACCTCGACCGGGCACGGCGAGCCGGCCATGATCCCGGTCCGCAGAGCACTCAGGTCATAGGACGCGAAGTCCGGCAGTGCGAGTTCCGCGATCCACATCGTCGGTACGCCGTAGAGCGAGGTGCACTTCTCGTCCTGCACCGCGGTCAGAGTCGCCGCGGCCTCGAAGCTCGGTGCCGGGATGACCATCGCGCAGCCGTGGCTGACCGCCCCGAGGTTGCCCATCACCATGCCGAAGCAGTGATAGAAGGGCACCGGGATGCAGACCCGGTCGGCTTCGGTGTAGCCGCACAGCTCGCCGACGAAGAAGCCGTTGTTCAAGATGTTGTGATGGGAGAGCGTCGCGCCCTTCGGAAAGCCGGTCGTGCCCGACGTGTACTGGATGTTGATCGGATCGTCGAAGTTGAGTGAGCCCGCGCGATCGCGGAGCACGGCCTCGTCAGGCACAGTCGCGGCAACCGCGGCCCACTCCGGCGACCCGATGAAGACCACGTCGCGCAGCTCCCCGCAGTCGCCGCGCACCTCCTCGACCATGGCCACGTAGTCGCTGGTCTTGAACGCCTTGGCCGATACCAGCAGCGCGCAGCCCGACTGCTTCAACACGTAGCCGAGCTCGTGAGTCCGGTACGCCGGGTTGATCGTGACGAGGATCGCGCCGATCTTGGCCGTCGCGAACTGGGTGAGCGTCCACTCGGCACAGTTGGGTGACCAGATGCCGACCCGCTCGCCCTTGGCCACACCCAGGGCGATCAGGCCGGTGGCCAGCGCATCGACGGCTGCGTCGAGCTCGGCATAGGTCCACCGCCGCCCGGTCGGGCAGTCGACCAACGCCTCCCGAGCAGCGTGCGTCGCCGCGATCCGCTCGAGCAGCTCGCCGATCGTCTCTCCGAGCAGGGGTACGGCTGAGACACCGCTGACGTACGACGGCGCTGTTTCGATGGGCACTGCGTTCGCGGACATGTCCGTCTCCTGTCAGGTGCCGACGAGCGTGGTGAGCGTCTTGCGCTTGTCGGCGGCGATCGCCGATGCGCAGAACTCGTCGTGAACCCATCGCTTCTTCGAGAACATCTTGGTCTGGTCGTCGTAGTGCGGGTTCGTCGGATCGCTCGACTCGGAGTAGGTCAGGATCGTCCGCGCCACCGGACATGCGTCACCGGTCTTCCACGTGACGACCTGCACGAACGACGAACCCTCGGTGATCTCACCTTCGCCCTTGCCGCTGATCCACGGTGCGTAGATCGCGTTGAACTCGCCGTTCGGATCGCCCTCGCCGCCCTGGATCGGGATGAACTTGCCGTGGCGGTGCACGCCCTGCACCTTGTCCGGCGCGACGTCGAGTGGCAGGTTCGCCTTGCGCAGGTCGCTGATCGCATCACCCAGAGCAAGCGCCACCTGCGGGTCCGCGACGTTGAGCCCGTACGGCGTGTGCACCGGGTCCTTCGCATCGAACGGGTGCTGCCAGTACGCCGCCACGCCGGCCTCGGCGAGCAGACCGCCCTCGCCGAGCGGGCTGCCCAACAGGTTGTCGACGAACCGGCGGAACAGGATCGCCCCCTTGCTGTCCGCGTTCTCGTGCAGGTCCCACTTCGCGAGCACCGAGCACGCGTCCCCGATCGACGTGACGCCGCCGGTCGTCGGAACGATCCCGACGGGCAGGAGGGTGTTGCAGAACGCGACCAGCTGGTCGCGCCAGAGGTCTCCGGCGTACTGCCGGTTGGAGAAGACCATGTCCTGCATCGCGCGCAGCGTGAAGCCCTTCTTCTCGCCGACTCCCGACACCCGGTTCTGGGTCATGATCAGGCCGACCCGGGTCCGCAGCGACCGCGGCGTCGCCTCGCTGCCGATGATCCTGGCGTAGCCCGTGAGCGGGTGGTGCGGGTTGGACAACCAGTAGGAGTCGTTGGAGTTGGTGACGTAGTCCTTGCGGAACAAGTACGGCAGGTGGCTGGCACCGAAGATCCCCGGAGCCGCTGCGTCGGAGTCGTGCCCCCAGTTGCACGCCGACCGTGAGCCGTCGAGCACCGGCAGGCCGAGCAGCTTGGAGGTGACCTGTCCGAGCGCAGTGTTGCAACGGCTGACGAGACCGTCGCTGACGTTCGGGATCGTGCCGATGTCGGCGTACAGCGCGTGCCCGGTCCGGTCCGCGACGATGGTGTTGACCCACGGGATGCCTTCGTACTTCTTCAGGATGTGCAGCACCTGGTGCGCCGAGTGCGCCTCGTCGGTGGCGAGGAAGTGGTTGAAGATTCGGAAGTTCGTGGCATTGGCGTCGCGGAACGTGAAGCCGGTGAGCGTCGTCCACGGCAACGGGATGCCCTCGATGGAGTTGACCATCGGGCCGTACCGCGTCCACCACACCGTGTGATGGATCGTGGTCAGCTTGCCGTTGGCGGCGCGCTCGACCACCGACACCGGCCGCGGCTCCATCTTGGTCGGCTTGCCGTTGTAGAGGTATTCCGTCGGGTTGCCCGGCACGATCGTCAGCTCGTACGGCGTGAACCGGAACGCAGTGGAGACGGTGTGGCTCCATGCGATCCACTTGTTGTGGCCGATCAGCACCAGGGGTACGCCGAACAGCGAGGCGCCCGTCACGTTGACCTTGCCCGGCACCGTGATCTGCGCGTCGTAGAAGCGCTCACTTCCGAGCCACGGGAAGTGCGGGTTGCCGAGCAGCAGGCCGTGCTTGTGGTCGCGAGTGCCGTCCTTGCCGACCGCGACCGCGTTGCTGCCGAGGTCTCCCATCGCGCGGTGCCAGCCCTCAGAGATGAGCGTGCCGGTGCGCTGCACGTTCATGGTCGCGGACACCGGGCTGGTGAGCGAAGGCGCCGTTGCCTCGGCAATGCCAGGGATCAGCACGTCGGAGCTCGCGAGCAGCACCAGCTGGTAGAAGCGCAGGTAGGCATCGGCGACGGTGATCGGCTGCACCCACGCCTTGCCGTGACAGGCCGGGTCCTTCACGCCCTTCGCGCCGCCAATGCTTCGCAGATAGCGGTTGTAGCCCGCGACATAGCCGCGGACGCCGGCCTTCAGGTCCTTCGTCGGTCCGAGCGGCGGTGCCTGCGACGTCAGCTGGTCCACGATGCCGGAGTCCTGCACCTCGGTCCAGAAGATGTCGGAGTCGAGGTTGTTGGGGTTGACCCCGTTGCCGCGTTGCTCGTAGCTGCCCTTCGGCCCGAAGTACATCGAACGCTTGCCCTCGACCGTCACGTAGTCGTTGGCCATCGTGCACAGGTTGTCCTGCGCGAACGAGAAGCCGTAGCCATAACCGACGTCGCCGAAGTTGGCGCCGACGATGTGCGGGATTCCGCCCTTGGTCCGCGTGACCGTCACCTTGTAACGAGGCCCCTTCGGAGCCGCGGCTACCGACTTGTCAGGTCCTGACGCCGCTATAGCGCGCCGAGAGCCTGACAAGTGCACCGGTCCTGCGGCGGCAACCGCAGTGGGAATGATCAGTGCGGCAGAGGCAACCAGTGCAACGGCAAGCGGAGTACGACGCATGCCGCCATCTTCGCCGATCAATGGCCGCAGCCCTGCCACGCGATGCGCAACTGGCGCCGGGCAACAGGCATAACGGCTTCCGTTCATAACGGGAAGCGTTATACTGGCCGACGTGATGCGGTCGTTCCGGGATCGCGACACCGAGCGGGTGTGGCAACGCCAAGTCGTGCGACGGTTCGGAACCGACGTCCAACGAGCCGCGCTACGGAAGCTCGTGATGCTCGACGCGGCCGAAACCCTGGAGGATCTTCTGGTCCCGCCCGGTGACCGGTTGGAGAAGTTGAAAGGGTCAAGGCGCAGCTCGTACAGCATTCGAATCAATGACCAATGGCGGATCTGTTTCCAATGGACGGACGCCGGACCCGAGGAGGTCGAAATCGTTGACTACCACTAGTCGGGGACGAACCGTGACGCGCACGCTGCCGCCTGTTCACCCGGGCGAGGTTCTCCTTCTCGAGTTCCTCGACCCGATGAACGTCACCCAGCACCGCCTCGCCGTGGCGATCGGCGTGCCACCGCGTCGGATCAACGAGATCGTCCACGCCAAGCGGGGCATCACCGCCGACACCGCGCTTCGGCTCGCCCGATACTTCGGTACGTCAGAGCGGTTCTGGGCCAACTTGCAGACCCGCTACGAGCTCGAGACTCAGCGAGACCTGCTCGCCGACCAGCTCGATGACATCAGACCGCTGGTATCGGCGTGACACCCAACAGCCACGCTCAATGGTGGGTCCGCCCGTCGCACGAGAAGGGCACTACTCGCTCGCCACGAGTGGGAGGCTGACAGCATGAGCGGCGTCCTGTTCGGGGCCGAGGCGGTACCTGAGGCCTATCAGCGGCATTTGGTGCCTGCTCTGTTCGTGCCGTGGGCGGCCCTGTTGATCGACCGGGCCGAGGTGCTCGAGGCGGCGGCCGTTCTTGATGTGGCAAGCGGCACGGGTGTCGTCGCGCTTGCCGCCTTGGACCGAGTTGGTGCGAGGGGCAGGGTGGTCAGCTCGGACGTCAGCCCGGCCATGCTCGCCTTCGTGGCCGCCGCCGAGCCGAACATCGAGACGTTGTTGGCTCCGGCCGATGATCTCGGGGTAGCCGGACAGTTTGACGTCGTGTTGTGCCAGCAAGGCCTGCAGTTCATGTCGGACCCTGTCGCAGCTGTGTCTTCGATGCAACGCGCACTTCGGCCAAGCGGCATCCTGGCCCTGTCTGTCTGGGCACGCGGGCAGGTATTGGAGCCGTTCGACGTCTACGGGCAGGTCCTCGAGGCCGAAGGACTCTCCGAGCCGTTCCCGGGCGCCTACTCCTACGACTTCTGCAGATCGCCCGAAGAGATCGTCGGAGTGCTGGAAGCGGCCGGCCTGACAGAGATCGACGTGACGGTCGAGACGCTCGAGATCCACTGGCCGTCGATCGAAACCGTCGTGTCGGGCATCGCTGGCACACCGTACGGTCCCCCCGTCGCAGCGCTCCCGGCGGATCGTCAACGACAAGTCGCCGAGCGCCTGCGGGAACGGCTCCGCGTCTCGCATCCCAGCGTCGCCGTCGTCGGCCGCGGCGTGGTGCGGCAGGGAGAGCGGCACATCACGTTCGCTTAGTCGAGACCCACGTAGATGGCGTTATCGGGCGCGCTCATAACGCCAAGTACGTAGGGCTCGGCACGTCTAGCGCCAGACGAGCGCAGCCGGTTCTGCTCGCCCGAGCAGGCCCGGCAAATGCAGCTCGAGAGCGTGCTACTGCAACTGGACCGCAAAGGCACAGTTCAGTGGCGGAGGCTCCGGGATTTGAACCCGGGATGGGGATGAACCCAAACCGCATTAGCAGTGC
>DATAUF010000053.1:0-88376 GCA_036268405.1 Mycobacteriales bacterium | reverse complement strand
GTGCTGGACGACGCCGACCTCGGGGCCACGGCCGAGTCGCTGCGGATCGGGTCGTTCCGCAACAGCGGTCAGGTGTGCAGCCTCAAGACCCGGGTAGTGGTCCCTCGGTCCCGCGAGCGCGAGTTCCTTGAGGCCTTCGAGGCCGTCGTCGTCTCCATGCCGGTGGGTGACCCCACCGACCCGGACACCCAGATCGGTCCGTTGGTCAGCGAACGTCAGCGCACACGGGTCGAGAGCTACATCCGGACCGGCCGTAGTGAGGGCGCCCGGGTGGTCGTGGGTGGCGGCCGTCCGGCCGGGCTGACCTCTGGCTACTTCGTCGAACCGACGATCTTCGCCGACGTCGACCCCTCGATGACGATCGCCCAGGAGGAGATCTTCGGACCGGTGCTGTGCGTCCTGCCGTTCGACGACGACGACGACGCCCTCCGGATCGCCAACGACAGCGCCTACGGGCTGTCCGGTGGGGTCTTCTCCGCCGACGAGGAGCGCGCGACGCGATTCGCGCGAAGGGTGCGCACCGGGTCGATCGGCATCAACGGCGGCCTGTGGTACGGCGCGGACTCACCGTACGGGGGCTACAAGACGTCGGGCGTCGGGCGCCAGAACGGCGTCGAAGGATTCGAGCAGTACCTCGAGACCAAGGCGGTGGCGTGGCCGTCGGGCTGACGACCCCCGTCGCCGGTCGAGCAAGTGCCGGGACGCAGGTGAGCGGAAGCGCGATCCGGGTCCCGAAGGCCGCCGAGCTGGTGGCGGTTGCCCTTCGTCGCCAGATCATCAGCGCCCAGCTTGCCGACGGAGCGACGCTGCCGCCCGAGGCCGAGCTGATGGTGCAGTTCAACGTCTCGCGCGCGACCCTCCGCGAGGCGTTCCGGATCCTCGAGTCGGAGAACCTGATCGAGGTACGCCGCGGCCCACGCGGTGGCGCGCGGGTCAAGCCGCCTGCCGTGAACGTGGCAGCGCGTTATGCCGGACTTGTTCTCCAGCATCGGGCCACCTCGATCGCCGATGTCTACGAGGCCCGAACCGTGCTGGAGGGCCGACTCGCGCGCGCCGTCACCGAGCGTGCCACGCCCAGGACGCTGGCGCGGCTCGACCGCGTGCTCGAAGCGGGAGGCGCCGTGGTCGCTGACCCGCAGGCATTCGCGGATCACGACATCGGCTTCCACCTGTTGATCGCCGAGCTTGCCGGCAACGAGACGATCGAGCTGCTCGTTCACATGCTCTACAGCATTGTGGGCGTCGTGCGCCGGGACTACGTCGCGACGTCCGCGGAGGCGCGAGCTCTCCAAGAGGCTCGCCAGGTGCATCGGACCCATGCGGCGCTTGTCGAGCTGATCCGCGCCCGGGATGCGGACGGCGTGCAGGCGCTTTGGGAGCTCCACCTTGCGGAGGTTCGCAAGCACTACCTCGCGATGCCCGTCGCCGGCACTGTTCTCGAGCTGTTCGGCATGACCGGCACGGAAGAGTAGGAACTGTCGTCGATGAACTTCATGTACCAGTACCCCGATGTCACCGGCACGGATATCGACATGCTCGACTGCGGGCCGGTGGACGAGGTCGCCAGGGCCGCGGAGGACGCCGGCTTCATGGGGTTCGCGTTCACCGAGCACCCCGCGCCTGGCAACAAGTGGTTGATGTCGGGCGGACATCAGTCCCTCGATCCGTTCGTCGCCCTCGGATACGTCGCTGCGGCCACAACGAGGATCAAGCTCCTGACGTACCTGTGCGTCATTCCGTATCGCAATCCGCTGCTGCTGGCCAAGTCCGCGGCCACCGTCGACAAGCTCTCCGGCGGGCGGTTCGTCCTCGGCGTCGGCACCGGCTACCTCAAAGGGGAGTTTCACGCCCTCGGCGCCGACTTCGACGAGCGCAATGCACTGTTCGACGAGGCGCTCGACGTTCTGCCCCTGCACTGGTCCGGGGAGCCGTTCAGCTACCAGGGCCGGCATTTCGAGGCACGCGACGTGGTGGGCCGGCCACGCCCGGTTCAGTCGCCCATCCCGATCTGGATCGGTGGCAACTCGGCACTGACCAGGCGTCGGGTCGCCGCGCGCGCCCAGGGCTGGATGCCGTTGAGCGGATCGCCCGAGCTGTTCCAGACGACGCGGACCGCGCCGCTCGACGCGGAGAACGACCTGGCCGCGGCGGTCACCGAGCTTCGGGCCGCAGCCGGCGACCGCGGTGCGTCGCTCGACGTCATCGTTGCGCACACCGATCTAGGAATCGCCGACCCCGGCGCGGATCTCGCGAGGCATGCCGACCGCTTTGCCGCGCACGAAGCGGCGGGTGCCAACTGGGTCATGATCCCCGGCGCGACCTACACGCGCGGTGACACGCTCGACTTCCTGGAGCGCTTCGGCGCGTCCGTCATCCGCGCATGACCGGCCCGGCGCACGTGCACAGCATGATGCACTGCAACCTCAACACTCGCGATGTGGTCGCTGCGGCAGCGTTCTACTCAGAGTTGCTCGATTTGACGCCGGGAATGAAGACGGCGCGGGTGCCCACGGATGGGAGCGGGTTGGGCGTCGATGGCCTCGCAACTTCCGAGGTGTGGTTCATGTACGACGGTCGAGGGCCACGCTCCGCCCCCGCGATCGAGCTCCAGGAGTGGGTGGTGCCCGCACTGGTCGGCGCGCACCCTCACGAGCCGAACCATCTCGGTCTGATCGCCGTCGGCTACGCCGTCCCCGGGCTCGATCCGACGGGTGCCACGCTGTGGCCCGCGCGCGGCGAGCTTCGGCCGGTGGTGACGGTGATCGACACCGACGACGTACCGGTCGAGCAGGTCGTCGCGGCTCCGGATGCGTCGTTTCCCCTTTTCTCACACGTTCGTATCAACTGCAGCGACCTCGAGCGTTCCAAGCAGTGGTATGCGCGGCTCGGCTTCGAAGCGGTCGGCGAGCCCGTCGGGCTCAGCGGGGACGTGACGCTGACCAGCCAGACGCTGGAGGCCGTGAGCGACCAGTCGTTCGCGATCGAGCTCACTCAGTGGCTGACGCCCGGGCCCGTCGGCACTGCTGCCTCCCCGGCGTACCACCGGGGGCTCTACCGGATCGCGCTCGGGCTCGACGACGTGAAGGCCGCGTACGAGGCACTCGCGGAGGGCCAACCCGACATCCCTGAGCCGCTGTGGGTCGAGCTGCCCGGAACCAGGCTCGGAGGCGTGTGGGTGATGTTTCTGACGGACCCCGACGGTGTCGTCATCGAGCTCGTGCAGCGGCCGCGGTCGGCCATGACCGGCCGGACCTGACCCCACCCGGAGCCAATCCTCCAACGTATTCAGCGGATATAACACGGTTGTCCTGACGAAATCTTCTCGAAACCCTGTCGATACGTCCAAGTAGGCCCTATGGTCCGCAGTACCCGATAGACCTGGCTGCCAAGGAGTGGGTGTCAATGGCTCGAGGTAAGACGTTGAGGGTGGGCGCGGTGGCGTTCACGATCGTGGCGTTCGCCGGTGCGTGCGGTAGCAGTAGCAGTGGCGGAGGGACGCCGAGTGGCGGCGGTACCTCCGCTTCCTCGCTGACCGGTTCGCCGATCAACATCGGTGACGTCGGCACCTATAGCGGCTTCTCGTCCGAAGCATCCGACCAGGGTCTGGCGGCGATGAAGGCATGGGTCGACGACACCAACGCCCACGGCGGCATCAACGGGCACCCGGTCAAGCTGTACTCCAAGGATGACGCCGGATCGGCGACCAAGTCCCTCGCCGCGGTCAAGGAGCTCGTGCAACAGGACCACGTCGTCGCGATCGTGGGCCAGCACGAATCCGGTCTCGAGGCGTCGTGGCAGAAGTACATCGACAACGCGAAGATCCCAGTGATCGGCGGCATTGCCTCGTCGGCTGCCTGGCTCACCGATCCGAACTTCTACCCGACCAATCTCAACCCGGTGAACACCCTGACCATGTCGGTCTACGCCACGGTGCTCGCCCAAGAGAAGTCCTTCGGTGTCGTCTACTGCGCAGAGGTGCCCGGCTGCGCTCAGGCGGCGACCCTGACCGCAGGCGCGGCCAAGTCCTTGCACATCACGTACGCAGGCGGTCTGTCGATCTCGGCAACCTCCTCGAGCTACGCCGCGCAGTGCCTGCAGCTCAAGAACAAGGGCGCAGCGTCGGTCTTCACGGCGACGTCGATCGACGTCTCCGAGAGGCTGATTGCCAACTGCAAGTCGCAGGGCTTCTCACCGACGTGGATCGACGACACCGAGAACTGGGGGACATCACACACGGTCAACCCGGTCTGGAACGGCGCCTGGATCTACGCGGACGGCGTGGGCTGGATGTCGCAGAAGCCAGCAATGGTGGAGTTCCGGTCGGCGATGGCGAAGTACGAGCCGAAGGCCGACATCAACACGGCGACGGCGTCGACGACGTGGGGTGCCGGCGAGCTGTTCAAGGCGGCGGCAGCGGGCATCGGAGCCAGCGCCACGCCGACCGCAGCAGCGATCACCGCAGGTCTGTACACCCTTGGCGCGAACTTCACGGCCGGCGGCACGATTCCGCCGGTGACCTTTACCAAGGGCGCACCCGCGAAGCAGCAGCCATGCGCCAGCTACTTCAAGGTGGTCGACAAGCAGCTCACCACGCCTCAAGGTACTGAAATGGTGTGCCTGCCGGGCAGCGGCTGAGCCTGCGGCGGTGACGGTCAGGTCATGAGCGAGCTCCTCCCGTTTGTCATTCTTGGCATCGTCGCGGGGTCCGTTTATGGCTTGGCCGCCACCGGCTTGGTCCTGACGTACAAGACGTCAGGCATCTTCAACTTCGCTCACGGCGCGGTCGCCACCACTGCGGCGTATGCCTTCTTCTCCCTGCATGACGACCACGGTGTGGCCTGGCCGATCGCCGGCGCGCTGAGTGTCTTCGTGCTCGGGCCGATCCTTGGTGCCTTGCTCGAGCTCATGGCGAGGCACCTGGCCGACACCGCAACCATCTACAAGATCGTCGCGACGGTCGGCCTGATCCTGGTCACCGACGGGTTCTTTTCGGCACGATTTGGCTCGGAGGTCCAAGGCTTCCCGGCGTACCTGCCGACCGGGCAGGCGTTCGCCATCGACGGCGCGAACATCGACTGGGACCAGGTGATCATCACGATCATCGCTCTGGTTTCGACGATCGTGCTGTTCGCCTTCATGCGGATGACGCGGACCGGCTTGGCGATGCGTGGTGTGGTCGACAACTCCGAGCTGCTCGATCTGTCGGGCACAAGCCCGGTACGGGTCCGGCGCATGTCGTGGGTCATCGGGTCGACCTTTGCCTCGCTCGCCGGAGTGCTGCTCGCGCCGAGCCTCAGCCTCGACGCGCTGCAGCTGACCCTCCTCGTGCTGCAGGCGTTCGGTGCCGCAGCGCTCGGTTACTTCTCGAGTCTGCCGATGAGCTACGCGGGTGGGGTACTCGTCGGCGTTGCGGCATCGGTGGCGACGAAGTACGGCACGCTGACCCATCCCAACGCGCTGCGAGCGGGCCTGCCGGCAAGCGTGCCCTTCCTGGTCCTGTTCGTCGTGTTGGTCGTCACTCCTCGACGTCGGCTGCTCGATCGCCGATTGACCGCGCGCGCGGCGGTATCGAGCCACTGGCGGGCACCGGCGCGGATCCAGGTGTCCGGCGGCGCGGTTCTTCTCGCCGGGTTGGGTCTCATCCCTTTCGTCGTGAGCGACGCGAAGCTGGGCTTCTACACGGTGATGCTCTGCACCGTCGTGCTGTTCCTGTCCCTCGGACTTCTCATCAAGACCTCCGGGCAGGTCTCATTGGCGCACGCCGGATTCGCCGCGATAGGCGGCGCGTCGATGGCGCACTTCACCACTGGTGTGGGCATCCCGTGGTTCCTGGCTCTGCTTCTTGCCGGGCTGGTCGCCGTGCCGGTCGGCGCGTTCATCGCGATTCCCGCGATCCGGCTGTCAGGAGTGTTTCTGGCGCTCGCGACCTTCGGATTCGGGATCACGCTGCAACAGATGGGCTATCCGCTTCACGTGCTTTTCGGAACCGGTGCGGACGGCCTGGTCGAGCCCAGACCGTCCGGGTTCGCCGGCGACAAGAGCTACTACTTCCTGGTGCTCGTCGTCGCGATCGCCGCAGCCGGTGTCGTGGCATGGCTGCAGCTCGGCCGGCTCGGCCGGCTGTTGCGCGGGCTGGGAGACTCGCCGGTCGCGCTGTCCACCCATGGCGCGAGCATCAACACGACGCGAGTGCTCGTCTTCTGCATCTCCGCCTTCCTCGCGGCGCTCTACGGCGGCTTGTACGGCGGGGCCGTGACGGCGGTGACCGGATCGGACTCGTCGTTTCTTCCGTTCTCCTCGCTCATCGTGGTCGCGGTCCTCACGATCATGCCGGGTCGTGAGCCTTGGTATGCGTTCTTTGCCGCAGCGGCGATGATCATCCCGCCCGCGTACATCACGAACGCGAACGTGACCAACTGGCTGAATGTGGTCTTCGGTGTCTCCGCAGTACTGGTCTCGATGGCCGGCGGCGCGGTGAGCGTGCCTGGAGTACGTGCGTTCGTCGATCGGATCGGCGGCCGCGCCGGGACGACGGAAGGCATCCCCGTCGCCGGCGACCTCGCCGACGACTCCATAGGCGGCGAAAGGCTCAAGCCCGTTCGTGCGCCCGCCGCGAAGGTCGGGCGCGAGGGCACCGGCGTGGCGGTCTCGGACCTGTCGGTCGCGTTCGGTGGACGGGTCGCGGTCCGGTCGTTCGCGCTGTCCGCGCCGAAGGGGCAGATCACCGGTTTGATCGGCCCGAACGGCGCCGGCAAGACGACGACGTTTAACGTCTGCAGTGGGCTGTTGCGGCAGACGTCCGGGTCCGTGCTGCTGCACGGAGCGGACGTGTCACGGCTGTCGCCCGCCGCTCGCGCCAGGCTCGGGCTGGGCCGCACGTTCCAAAAGATGGAGCTGTTCGACTCCATGACGGTGCGCGACAACATCGCGCTCGGGCGTGAAGCGTCGCTTGCAGGAGTGCAGCCGCTGCGCCATCTCGTATCGCGCCGCGGTGATCGCTCGATCGTCGATGACGCTGTGACAGCGGCAGCGCAGGTGTGCGGAATCAGCGATTGGATGGATCGTCCGGTTGGTGGGCTATCAACAGGTCAGCGGCGCCTCGTGGAGGTGGCGCGCTCCATCGCCGGGCCGTTCGACATGTTGTTGCTCGACGAGCCCTCGTCAGGCCTGAACCGCGCGGAAACCGAGCGACTGGGCCAGGTCCTTACCAAGGTGATCGACGAACGCGATGTCGGAATCCTCCTCACCGAGCACGACATGGAGCTGGTGATGCAGATCTGCTCCTATATCTACGTGCTCGACTTCGGCATGCAGATCTTCGAGGGCACGCCCGCGGAGGTCGTGCGCAGCGACCAGGTGCGCGCCGCCTACCTGGGGTCGGAGGCGTTGTCCGTGCCCGATGCAGCGACCGACGTGGTGGGCCCGTGACATCGGCGCCGGTTCTCGAGCTCCGCAACGTCGATGCGGGCTACGGCGACACCCCGATCCTGCACGACGTGTCGATCACGGTTCCGGCTGCCGGCGTCGTGGCGCTGCTGGGTCCCAACGGCGCCGGCAAGACGACGTTGCTGCGCGCTGCGTCAGGTCTGATCAGACCCACCTCGGGGTCGATCTGGTTCGCGGGTGAGGATACGACCGCAGGGAAGCCGCACCACCTCGCGCGTCGTGGGCTGTGCCACATCCCCGAGAGCCGCGGTGTCTACCCCTCTCTCACGGTCCGGGAGAACCTCGTCCTGCACACCTGGCGACCCAACGAGAAGCAGGTGATCGCCGAGGCAGTGGAGCACTTCCCGATCCTCGGCCAGCGCCTCAACCAACGGGCCGGCGAGATGTCCGGCGGTGAGCAGCAGATGCTCGCAGTGGTGCGTAGCTACCTCGCCGGACCGAAGCTGGTCCTCGTCGACGAGGTCTCGATGGGCCTCGCGCCCGTCGTCATCGACCGGATCTACGAGTTCCTGACGACCGTCGTCAAGGGCGGAACCTCGTTGCTGCTGGTCGAGCAGTACGTCGATCGCGCACTCGCGGTAGCAAGCGGCGTCGTGCTGATGACGAAGGGGCGGGTTGCGTTTCAGGGACCTCCATCGGAGCTGAAGGACGACGTGTTCGCCCACTACATGGGCGACGCCGTCGCCCGTACCGACAAGGGATGAGATGCCGAAGCCACCGTTGCGTTTGAACCCTTCGTCGACCGCGCTCGTCACGGTCGAGTGCCAACACGGTGTGGTCGGCGGCGATAGCGCGCTTCCCGACCTCGCCGCACAGGTCGGCCCGACCATGAAGTTCATCGGCACCCTGGCGGCCGCCTTCCGCGCCGCGGGTGGCCTTGTCGTCCATCTGACCTACGTGCCCGCGATCGGCAACCGCTCCTCCAACCGAAACGCGGTCCTGCTCGCAGGGGTGCTCGGCAAGATGGACAGCTGGACCGCCGGCGGACGCGAGACACAGGTCGTGGAAGAGATCGGAGTCGGGCCGGACGACGTCGTGCTCCCGCGTCACACCGGTCTGTCGCCGACCCACAACACCGAGCTGTACCCGATGCTGCGCAACGCCGGCTACGACACGATCGTCTTCGCCGGGGTCTCCCTCAACATCGCGATGCCGGTTGTGGCGACGGAGGCGGTCGACGAGGGTTTCCACGTCGTCATCCCGCGCGATGGGGTGACCGGGACGCCGCCCGAACACGCCGAGAGCATGCTGCGCTACACGATGTCCTTCATCGCGCGGATCGCCACGTGCGAGGAGATCGCCGCCGCGCTCGCCACGTAGCGGGGCTCGGCGGTGTGCCAGCGGCGTCGGGGAAGTCCTTGCCGGGACTTATCGAAAGGGTTACGATAACTCCCGGTATCTACAAACCGGAGGAGCCCGCCATGGCCGACTACCCCCTCTATGACGCCGATCAGCACTATTACGAGGCCGCGGACACCTTCACCAGACACCTTGATCCCGCCTTCTCCTACGCGTTCCGCTGGCAGACCGACCAGCGGACCGGGCGGACCAATCTGCTGATCGGCGACCGGCTGTTCTCGATGATCTCCAACCCGACCTTCGATCCGGTCGGAAAGCCCGGCGCCCTTGCCGCGTACTTCCGCGGTGAGAACACCGAGGGTGTCGACATCAAGAAGATGATGGGCAAGATGGAGCCGATCCGGCCGGAGTACCGCAACCGGGAGGCTCGTGTCGGCGTGCTCGACCGGCAGGGACTCGGCGCCGCCTTCCTGCTTCCGACCCTTGCGCTCGGCATCGAACAGCTGCTCAACGACGACGCCCTGGCACTGTATGCCGTCATGCATGCTCTCAACGCCTGGATCGACGACGAGTGGGGATTCGCTCGCGATAACCGGATCGTCGCGCCACCCGTGCTGTCGCTCGTCGATCCCGACCTCGCGGTCAAGGAGCTCGGCTGGGTTATCGAGCGCGGCGCCAAGGCGATCGTGTTCCGGCCGGCGCCTGTCGTTGCGGGCAACAGCTATCGGTCGATGGCCGACCCGATCTACGACCAGTTCTGGTCGATGTGCGAGGACGCCGGCATCGTCGTGGCCTTTCACTCGGCGGACTCCGGCTACGGCATGGACGTTGCGCGATGGGGCGAGCGGCCGAAGTTCGGCACCGCATCCGCATCGGCGTTCTCCGAGGTGCTGTCCGCCCATATGGAACGGCCGATCAGCGACACCATCGCCGCCTTCATCTGTCACGGCGCGCTGTCACGGCACCCCGGTCTGCGGCTGGTCACCGTCGAGCTCGGCTCCGGCTGGGTCGGCGACCTGCTACGCCGGATGAAGAACGCCTACGGCAAAGTGCCGTACCTGTTCCCCTGCGACCCCATCGATGCCTTCCACGACAAGGTCTACGTCACCCCGTTCCAGGAAGACAGCATCGGCGGGCTGCTCGACCACATGAATATCGATCGCATCCTGTTCGGCTCGGACTGGCCTCATCCCGAAGGGTGTGCAGAGCCGTCCGACGCGCTGCGGGACGTGGCCGACCTCGACCAGGGTCAGCAGCGGCGGATCATGGCCGACAACCTCAAGGAGCTGCTCGCTCTCTAGCGGGCCGCCGGCGACTGGCCGCTACGAGGTCCGCGGGAAGCGCAGCATCCGTCGTGCGTTGTCCTCGACGATCTTCGAGACCTCGTCGTCAGGGACGTCCGCTAGCACCTCGGCGGCGCGCTTGCGCGAGTTCGGCCAGTTGGAGTCGGAGTGCGGGTAGTCGATCTCGAGCATGATGCGGTCGATGCCGATCGCGTGCCGGTTGGCCAGGCCGTGCTCGTCATCGATGAAGCAGCCCCAGAAGTGCTGCCTGAACAGATCCGAGGGACGGGTGTCGAAGTCGATCGCCTGGTACCAGCGGTGCCGCTCCCAGGTGTAGTCGGCTCGCTCGAGGATGTAGGGGATCCAGCCGATCCCGCCTTCCGCGAGGGAGAACTGCAGGTTCGGGAAGCGCTGTAGCGCGCCGGAGAACAGCAGGTCGAGGGTGGTCCACATCAGGTTGGTCGCGAACGCCGCGATCGCGACCACGAACGGCGCGTCCGGAAGGTTCATCTGGCCGGGCACGGTGCGCATCCCGGAGAACGAGAAGCCGGGGACGTACGTCGACGATCCGAAGTGCAGCGACAGCGGGATCTCCGCCGACTGGCAGACGTCCCACAGCGGGTCCCAGTAGTCGGTGTGGAAGCTTGGCATGTCCAGCGGGACGGGGCTGTCGGGGAAGGTGATCGTCCGCACGCCCTTTGCCGCCACCCGCTCGGTTTCGGCGACGCACAGGTCGATGTCCCAGGTCGGCAGGATGGCCAGGGGAATGAATCTGTCAGGAGCGAACGCGCACCATTCGTCGACCATGAAGTCGTTCCACGCCTGAATGCAGGCGTGGGCCAGATCCTTGTCCTTCGCGCGGTGGAACACGCCGCCGGCAAAGCCTGGCATCGACGGGAAGCACAGCGCGGCCTGGACACCGTCGAGGTCCATGTCCTTCACCCGCTCGGCCGCGTCGTAACAGCCGGGGATCATGTCCTCGTACCGCAACGGGTCCATGCCGTAGTCCTTGGGCTCCTTGCCCGCAACCGCGTTGAGGCCGATGTTCGGGATCATGCCGTCCTCGTAGAGCCACACGTGGTTGCCCTCGTCGGTCTCGACGATCCGCGGTCCGACGTCGTGGTACTTGGCCGGCATCCGGTCCAGCCAGACCTTCGGGTGCTCGATCAAGTGGTCGTCGACCGACACGATCTGGTGGTGGTCCTGCAACGGCATGATTGCCTCCGAGACGTCGGCCGATATCTCACCTAAACTTATACCGTTGTTAACGATTTAGCAGGTGGATGAGCGATGTCTGACGACGCTGACCTGAGCGTGCCGCTGACCCGCCCTCATGAGGACGACCAGGACCTTCTGACCTATGGCGAGGCCGGTGTCCGGCTCCAGGACGAAGTGGCCGCGGAGCGCGCGCGGGTGGCCGAGTTGGAGGCGGCCGGCGAGGACGCCTCCCAGGCCCGGACCCGGTTGGCCGCGCTCGAGGAGGCGGCGCAGCGCCATGGCCGGCAACGAATCAACGACAAGAACTTCGAGACGTTCTTCGGGTACGCCGGGAGCGCTCGCCGCTCCGACTCATCGCACCCGGTGCAACACGACAACTGATTGAAACAGGTGGACGCTATCGTGACCGCAAGTTTTCACAGAGGAGCGTAAGTGACCGCGGTGCAGGATGCGATCCGGGTGCCCAAAGCCGCCGAGCTCGTCGCGGCGACCCTGCGCCGGCAGATCGTCGTGGGTGAGCTCGAGGAGGGTGCATCGCTTCCCTCGGAAGCTGCCTTGCTCGCGCAGTTCCGGGTCAGCAGACCGACCCTTCGTGAGGCGTTTCGGATCCTTGAGTCGGAGTCGCTGATCCAGATCCGCCGCGGCTCGCGCGGCGGCGCGAAGGTGCAAGTGCCGAACGGGGATGTCGCGGCTCGCTACGCCGGTTACGTGTTGGAGTATCGCGGGACCTTGATGTCCGACGTCTTCGTCGCTCGCGCCGAAGTGGAGGCGCCGCTTGCCCGGCTGCTCACCGAGCGCGCTAAGCCCGCGCAGATCAAGCGGCTCGAGGCGGCCATCGAGGCGGCCGCGCCACACGTCGGCGATGCGGGTGCGTACGACGAGCACGACATCGCGTTCCACCAGCTCGTCTCAGAGCTCGCCGGCAACAGCACCATGTCGGTTGTCGTGGACATGCTGTACCACATCGTCGGCACTGCCCGTCGCCGATACGTGACCACCTCCGCGCCGACCGCACTTCTCGTCGAGTACAAGCAGGTGCACAAGACACACGCGAAGCTGGTCGAGCTCATCAAGGCCGGCGATCCGCAAGCCGCCGAGGTGTTCTGGCGCGGTCACCTCGAAGAGGTCAACAAGCACTATCTCGCGAGGCCGGTGGCAAAGACGGTCGTCGAGATGATGGCCTGACGGCTACGGCTTGGCCGTACCGAGCACGGTGACGGCGGCGACGGCGGTCGGCCCGCCGATGTTGTGGGCAAGTCCCAGCGTGGGTGCGGACGCGACCTGGTTGGCTGCCGTGCCCCGCAGCTGGCCGAAGATCTCGTAGCACTGGGCGATGCCGGTCGCCCCGGGCGGGTGTCCCTTGGCCTTCAGCCCACCGCTCGGGTTCACCGGAAGCCGGCCCGTCATGGTGGTCTCGCCCGCTTCGAGTGCCTTTGCCGCGCCGAAGCGCGGCACGAAGCCGAGGTCCTCGTAGCTGATCATCTCGATCGTGCTGAAGCAGTCGTGGACCTCGGCGACACCGATCTCGGACGGGTCGATGCCGGCCATCTGGTACGCGGCCTTGGCCGCTTTGACCGTCGCGGGGAACGTGGTCATGTCGGCCTTGTGCTGGTGCATGACCCGGTCGAGACCGAGCCCGACACCGCGGATCCACACGGGTTTGTCCGTGTAGCGGTCGACGACATCCTCGGCGCAGATGACGAGCGCTGCCGCACCGTCGCTCTGCGGCGTGCAGTCGTACAAGCCGAAGGGCGCCACGACGATCGGGGCGGACAGCACCTGCTCCATCGTCACCTCGAAGCGCATCTGGGCCTTCGGGTTGGGAACGGCGTTGGCGTGGTTCTTCACCGCGACCATCGCCATGTGCTCGCGGGTCGCGCCCGACTCGTACAGGTAGCGCTGCGCGTGCAAGGCGAAGTTGGCGGGTGCCACGAGGCCGAGTGGGTAGTCCCACGCCATGTCGCGGGTCATCGCCATCCAGTCCCAGAAAGTCGTCTGGGACGAGGTCTCGCGCACCTTGTCGGCGCCGGCGACCAGCGCGATGTCGACGTAGCCGCTTGCGACCGCGTAGAACGCATTGCGCAACGTGTCGTTGCCGGTCGCGCAGGCGTTCTCCAAATGCGAGACCGGGATGTCGACCAGTCCGCACTGGTCGGCGAGGATGCCCGCGGCGAACCCGTCGGTGGAGACCAGCTCACCGAACCAGGCGGCGTTGATGTCGGCGCGGTCGAGCCCTTTGTCGACGGCATCGATCGCTTCGGTGACGGCCATCGGCAGCAGGTCCTTGATGCCGAGATCGAAGTGCTCGGCGAACGGCGTCATGCCGGCGCCGACGACTGCGACCCGCCTCATCGTGCTCCCTCCGCCGGGACGAATGCGTATCCGTAGTCGGGGACACCCGCCCGGACCGCGATCCGGCGCAGAACCACGCTGCCGCTGTCGCCGATCAACGTGGTCCCCGGCTCGGCATCGGTGACCGGTGCGAGCAACCTGACGCCGCTGTCGCCGAGGTTGACGATCGCCAGGTCGTACGGCGTCAACAACCCAGGCACCGGGACGTGGACGCTGACCGCCGTGTAGACGGTCGCGTCGCGAGGGAGTGCGGCCAGCGACGAGCTTGCCTCCGCGCCGCACTCCGAGCACCGGTAGCGCTGGGGGAGGTCGAGGTTGCCGCATTTGGAGCACTGCCCGGCCGCAAGTCGTACCTTGCCGTCGAACGCTCGCTCGTAAGCGGGCAGGGAGATCTTGATGTCGGCATCGGCGATGCTGCGCCGCTTCGGCAGGGCTCGCGGCGCCGGGCTGTGGGTTGCACGCGCGGTGCGGCCCGCGGTGAGTCTCGCCGCGGTCGCTGTGCCTTGCTCGGTGGCTACGACCGTCCCGGAGGCGTTGGCGTCGAGAGCGCAGGCAAGGGCGAACAGTGCCGACGACGCTCCCGTGGTTGGCGGATGTGCGGGCTTGCCCTCGACGTAGCTCGCCGCGTCTTTGGCCGAGAGTCCGGCAACCGCGACGGGCTTCGTGTCCAGACCCAGTGCGGTCATCGCGGCGCCGACACCACGGACTCGCAGAAGACGCGGATCGGCGTAGTCGAAGACCTCGCCCTGGGCATCCCGGACGAGTACCGGCAGGCTGCGCTCGATGCGAGTCCACGCCTCGAGCGTGGCGCCGTCTGTCCCGCCGACCACGACCGCCGCCGCACCTGCGGCACCGCTCACGTCGACGGCGATGGCGAGTGTGCCGGGGTCGGCCGAGGCCGCCAGGTCCAACGCGGCGGGCGCACCGCCGACCACGATCGTCGCGAGCACGTCGCTCCCGAGGTCAAGCCCTGCGATCAGGACAGCCTCTGCGCTGCCTTCGAGAGTGGGCAGGTCGCGGGTCACCAGCACGACGCGGTCGACCGGCCTGCCCGCGGCTGTGATCGCGGCGCGCCCCGCAGCGACCGCCATCGTGATCGCATCCTCGTCCGGACCGGCGGTGCGCCGACGCTCGTCGCCCCAGCACGGGACATAGGTCGCGAGAGCCTGGAGTCGAGCGGTCATAGTTAGATGATAGGCCGAAGTGAGATGTACGACTGCAGCGACTTACCTCGTCGCTGCCTCGCGCCAGGAGATGTCCTTGTCGACCCGCGGTTCGGCGGGAAGGCCGAGCACCCGCTCGCCGAGGATGTTGTGCAGGATCTCCGACGTGCCGCCCTCGATCGAGTTCGCACGGGCACGCAGATAGGCACGCATCGGGGTGTCGTAGCCGTAGTCGCTGAGATGGGAATCGGCGAGTGAGTAGCTGCCGAACAGCATGCCCTCCTCGCCGAGCAGATCGACACACAGCTCGGTCGCGGCCTGATTGAGCCGTACGGTGTTGAGCTTCGCGATCGAGCCCTGCGGACCTACGTCGCCGGCGTCGCGCAAAGCATCGCCGCGGCGCATGGTCAGGCGGTTGGCCCGAATCCGGACGTGCAGATCGACGAGACGGTCTCGCAGGACGACCGCCTCGGCAGAGTCCTGGTCGACACGGGCGCGCCACAGCTCGACCGCCGCAGCAAGTGCCGGCTCGGCCGACAGGCCTTCCGAGAGCATGTAGCGCTCGTTGGACAAGGTGGTGAGTGCGACGCCCCAACCGCCTCCTACGACGTCGAGTCGCATCGCGTCGGAGATCCGCGCCTCGGTGAAGTAGACCTCGTTGAACTCCGCGTTCCCCGTCATCTGCCGCAACGGCCGGACCTCGACCCCGGGCGCTTGCATGTCGCAGACGAAGTAGGTGAGTCCACGATGCTTGGGAACGTCGGGGTCGGTGCGGGCGAGGAGCATCCCCCAGCGCGCGACGTGGCCCCAGGAGGTCCATACCTTCTGACCGTCGATGACCCACTCGTCGCCGTCCTGGCGCGCCCGCGTCGAGACATTGGCGAGGTCCGAACCCGCACTCGGCTCGCTGAACAGCTGGCACCAGATCTCCTCGCCGGTGAACAGCGGGCGAAGGAGCCGCTGCTGTTGTTCCGGGGTGCCGTGTGCCAGTACGGTCGGCCCGCCCATGCCGTAGCCGAGTGGGTTGCCGGCAAAGCCGCTGGGCCCCCCTGCCGCGGCCACTCGCTCGTTGACGTAGGCCTGCCACTCGACGCTGATGCCAAGCCCGCCCAGCCCGACCGGGAACGAGACCCACGCGAGACCGGCGTCGTACTGCGCGCCGAGGAACGCGGTCGGGTCGCCCGTGAGGTCAACCGAGCCGAGCAGCGCTGCCAGCGCCGCGTCGACCTCTGCTTGGCCGGCCACGCCCATGTCAGGAAGTCGCGACCCGCGCGCCGGTCATGTCGGCATTCGTCGCCGCGTCACGGACCATGCCCGGGATGATCTCGCCGAGCTCGCCTGGCTGCCACTTCTCGTCGCGGCTGATGCTCGGGCCGTACACCCATCCTTCCGCCACCGAGATCTTGTTGCCCCACACCCCGAACACCCGCCCGGTGACCTCGGAGGACTGCACGCTGCCGAGCCAGACGACGAGTGGCGAGATCTTGTCGGGAGCCACCGATGCCTTCATGGCCTCGTCCATCGTCTCGAACCCGCCGAGGTCCTCGGTCATGCGGGTCAGCGCGGTCGGTGCGATCGCGTTGACCGTCACGCCGTACCGGCCGAGCTCGCCGGCGGCGATGGTCGTGAACGCCGCGATCCCGGCCTTCGCTGCCCCGTAGTTGGTCTGGCCGAGGTTGCCGAAGAGCCCGGACGGCGAGGTGGTGTTGATGATCCGGGCATCGGGCTGGTTGCCCGCCTTGGACTGGTCCCGCCAGTAGGCGGCCGCGATCCGAGCAGGGCCGAACGTGCCCTTGAGGTGCACTGCGATGACGGCGTCCCACTCCGCCTCCGTCATGTTGACCAGCATCCGGTCGCGCAGGATGCCGGCGTTGTTGACGAGGACGTCGAGACCGCCGAAGGTGTCGATCGCGGTTGCGACCAGACCCTCCGCGCCGGCCCACGTCGAGATGTCATCGGTGCTGGCGACGGCCTCGCCACCCATGGCCTTGATCTCGTCGGCCACGGCCTGGGCCGGGCCGCTCGACCCGCCGGTGCCATCCCGTGAGCCACCGAGGTCGTTGACGACGACCTTCGCACCCTCCCGGGCGAACAGCAGTGCGTGCTCGCGGCCGATCCCGTTGCCCGCGCCCGTCACTATGACAACGCGTCCGTCGACGACACCGTTCATGGTTGTGCAGTCTCCTTCGGTTGGTTCAGAGCTCGAGTAGGTCGCCGAGCAGTCGCCGGTGGTGCACCGGGTCACCGAACATCAGCTGGCCGGACTTCGCCCGCTTGAAGAACAAGTGTGCCGGGTGCTCCCAAGTGAAGCCGATGCCGCCGTGCAGCTGGATGGCGGCTCCGGCGCAGGACAGGAATGCATCCGAGCAGAACACCTTCGCCACCGCGGCGTCCTCGGCGAGCTCGTCGCTGTCCGCTGCGACCGCCCAGAGTGCGTGCACCATGACGGACCGAGCGGACTCCACATCGACGAGCATGTCAGCACAGCGGTGCTTCACCGCCTGGAACGATCCGATGGCCCGGCCGAACTGCTTGCGTTCCTTGACGTAGTCGACGGTGAGCTCGAGCACCCGCTGGGCTCCTCCGACCTGCTCGGCGGCGAGGCCGACGGCGGCAACGGCGAGTACCCGTTCGCGGAGGTCGGTGCCGCTGCCCGCGCTGCCGATCAACCGGGCGGGCGCCGCATCGAAGCGCAACTTGGCGAGCTTGCGGGTCAGGTCCATGGTCGACTGTGCCTCGCGGGTGAGCCCCGACGCGTGGCCGTCGACCGCGAACAACGACAGACCGGTCTCGGTCTCGGCGAGCACGAGAATCAGCTCGGCGGTGTGTCCGTCGACGACATATGCCGATGCACCCGTGACCTGCCAGCCGTCGCTCGTCGGTGCGGCGTGCAGCGCGCCGGAGGTGGCCACCGTCGCGCGGAGCCCGCCGGACGCGATCGCCGGTAGGAAGTCTGCGGCGGCTGAAGTGTCCCCGCTGGCAAGCAGGGCGGTCGTGGCGAGCACCGTCGTGGCGAAGAACGGCGAGGGCCACAGGACGCGGCCGGACTCCTCCAGAACGACCCCGGCCTCGACGAAGGAGTAGCCGCTCCCGCCGTACTGCTCGGGCACCGTCAGCGCGGCAAGTCCGAGCTCGGCGCAGGCTCGGCGCCACACGTTCGAGTCGTAGCCCTGGCTCGTCTCCATCACCGCGCGCACCGCGGGCTCGGGGGAGGTGTCAGCGAGGAACTTCCGCACGCTGGTCCGAAGCTCGTCGTGCTCGGGACGCAGCAGGACCGGCTGCGTGCTTCCCATCGACCCTTCCTTTCTGGTTAACCCGTGTAAAGATATAGCGGTATTGCGCCTGGCAACCAAGGAGGCCTGTCGTGGCCGATGCGTGGATCATCGACGGGGTTCGCACGCCGCGGGGCAAGGGCAAGTCGACCGGCGCGCTTCATCATCTGCATCCGCAGGAGCTTCTCGCGCAGACGCTCAACGCTCTGGTCGAGCGCAACGCGGTCGATCCGCGCGATCTCGACGACGTCGTGGTCGGAAACGCCGAGTTCGGCGGTGATCACGGTGCGTGCATCGGGCGCCTTGCGGTGCTCCATGCCGGGTGGCCGGTCGAGACGCCCGGGATGACGTTGAACCGCTACTGCGGGTCCGCCCAGCAGGCGGCCACCTTCGCTGCGATGGGCGTGATGTCGGGTCATCAGGACGCCGTGGTCGCCGGCGGGGTCGAGTCGATGTCGCGCTGGTCCGGGGTGGGTGAGCCGACGATGCTCGGCCAGAACGCCGCACTCGGGCAGCGCTACCCAATCGTGCCGCAGGGGATCAGCGCCGACGTGATCGCGACGCTCGAGGGCTTCACCCGCAGCGACGTCGACCAGTACGGCGTGACCAGCCAGGACCGCGCGGCGAAGGCGATGTCCGACGGTCGGTTCGACCGGAGCCTGATCGCGGTCGTCAACGAGGACGGGTCGGTCGCGCTCGACCGCGACGAGTTCCCGCGGCCTGGCACGAGCGCCGACGCGCTAGCGGGTCTGAAGCCGTCGTTCGCCGCGATGGGCAGCGCCCTGGTCGAGGGGTTCCCACAGACGTTCGACCAGATGTGCGTCGAGTACTTCGACGGCATCGATGCCGTCGACCACGTTCACCATGGCGGTAACTCCTCCGGCGTCGTGGATGGCGCCGCGGCCATGCTGGTGGCCTCGCCTGATTGGGCGCGCTCGCGTGGCCTGGCCGGGCGGGCGAGGTTCCGCGCGACCGCCGTTGCCGGCGCCGACCCGGTGCTGATGCTGACCGCTCCGACCCCGGCGGTCGAGAAGGTCCTCGCGAAGGCCGGCATGACGGTGGCCGACATCGATCTGTGGGAGATCAACGAGGCATTCGCGGCGATCCCGATGAAGGCGATGCGGGACCTGTCGATCGATCCCGACAAGGTGAACGTCAACGGCGGCGCGATCGCGCTCGGACACCCGATCGGTGCGACCGGTGTGATGTTGCTGGAGACGGTCGTCGACGAGCTCGAGCGTCGCGACCTGAGCACCGGCCTCGTCGTCATGTGCACCGGCGGTGGCATGGGTACGGCGACCGTCGTCGAGCGGCTCTGAGATCCGCACCCTTCCACGTCTGAACCGCATCCCTATATATAAGGAGTCCCATGACGTACGGGTTTGACGGCATTCTGCAAGTCGAGTCGGACGGCCCGGTGCGCATCGTCACGCTCAACGACCCGGACATGCTCAACGCGATGACGGATCCCTTGCACGAGGCACTGATCAACGTGTGGATGCACATCATGCGCGACGAGGAGGCGCGGGCGGTCGTGATCACCGGCGCCGGTCGCGCGTTCTCCGCCGGTGGTGACGTGCCCGGCTTCCTGCGGAATGTCGCCGAGCCCGAGCATCGCCACGTCAGCATTCGCAGCGCGAGGATGCTCATCGACCAGATGCTGTCGTGTCACCTGCCGATCATCGCGGCGATCAACGGCCCTGCCGTCGGGTTGGGCTGCAGCATCGCGGTCACCTCTGACATCGTGCTCGCCTCCGACAAGTCCTACTTCGCGGACACGCACGTCAATGTCGGCCTTGTTGCGGGGGACGGCGGAGTCGTCACCTGGCCGTTCATGATGAGCATCCTCAAGGCCAAGGAGTATCTGTTCACCGGAGACCGGATCACCGCGGAGACGGCCGTCGAGCTCGGCCTCGCCAATCGCGTCGTGCCCCACGACTCCCTGATGGACGAAGCGCTGGCGCTCGCCCACAAGCTCGCGAAGCAACCGCCGCAGGCGCTCCAGGACACCAAGCGCGCGATCAACCTGCATCTTCAGCGGGCTGCGCTCAACGTCCTGCCGTTCGCCCTCGCCGCCGAGTCCGAGTCGTTCACGCTGCCGGAGGTCGCGGCCAACGCCAAGGCGTTCGCCGAGAAGTCGTCGAAGAAGCCCGCGAAGAGCTGACACGCCCGACGAGGCGAGCTACAGGACGACGGAGGCGACCTTGAGGTCGACGATCGTGTCCCAGTCGAAGCCGAGCTCGGCAAGGATCTCGTCGGTGTGCTGGCCGTGGTCGGGAGCGCGAGTCAGGTCCGGCGGCGTCTCGTCGAACTGCACCGGGTTCGCGATCAGCGAGTACTCGGTCTTCCCGTCGAGGGTCTTGACCGGGCGTACGTAGCCGTTCGCGACCACCTGCGGGTCCGTGAGCACCTCACCCGGTGTCTGCACCACGGACCACACTCCTTCGAGGCCCTTCATCCGCTCCCGCCACTCGGCCAGCGGGCGGGTCAGGAACGCCTTCCGCAGCTCTTCGACGCACTCGACGCGGTTGTCGAAGCGGGCGGCGGCCGTCGCGAACCGCGGGTCGTCGACGAAGTCCGGCCGTTCGATCAGCTCGCATACCTCCGGCCAGAACCGGTCGGCCTGAAGCATCACGAGCGCCACGAACCTGTCGTCGCTCGTCGGGTAGGTGTTGACGATCGGATTGGGCATCTCGGCATTGGAGAAGCGCGGCAGGTTGTCGTCACCCAGCAGGCCGGCCGCGACGATGTCGGGGGAGAGCTGCCAGGCCGCCAGTCCGAGCAGGGACACGTCGACGACCGATGTCTCGCCGGTGGTCGCGCGCTTGAACAGCGCGGCCGCGATCCCCGCTGCGATTGCGAACCCGCCGACGATGTCGCCGAACGCCGGACGCTGGAGCGGCGGCCAGGACTGGCCGGGGTCCTTGAGCATGTGGGCGATGCCACCGCGGGTCCAGTACGACGCGAGGTCGTAGCCACCGCGGGTGGCTTCCTCGCCACGCACACCCTGGCCGGTGCCGCGCGCGTAGATGATCATGGGGTTGATCTTGCGAACGTCCTCGAGTCCGAGTCCGAGCCGCTCGAGGGAGTCCGCGAGCAGGCTGGTCACGAACACATCGCTCTGCTCGATCAGCTTGCGCAGGATCTCCTTGCCCTGCTCGCTGGCGATGTCGAGGCCGAAGCTGCGCTTGCCGCGGTTGGGCTGCTCCATGATGAAGCTGACTCCGCCGATGCCTTTGGCGCCGACCGCGCCGACCGAAAGGCCGCGCTGCGGGTCTCCGGTCTCGGGGTGCTCGATCTTGATCACGTCGGCGCCCCAGTCGGCGAGCACGGCGCCCGCAGCCGGGACAAACGTCCAGCCGGCTACCTCGAGCACCTTCACGCCCTGCATGACACCGGCCACAGTCGTCTCCCTCTCGAAACCTCTTCGCGAAGAGTAGGTTAACAAGTCAAATAATGCGTCGCTTCGAGACGATGGAAGGCGGGACGGTCATCGACGTGTCGACGCTCTCGGACCTCGTGCCGGTGGGCGGCCGGGTCGGTGTCGGCGACGGCGCGGGCTGGCCTGCGGAGCTGTGGCCGGCTGTACTCGACCTGGCTCGGGAACGCCCCGACGTCTCGCTGTTGCTCGGTTGGTTCCTCCGTCCGCCGGTCGCGCTCCCGCTGGGCAACGACTCCCGCACGGTGATCAGCGGCTTCGGGCTGCGCAAGCCCATCGATGCCGGCCAGGTCGAGTTCGTACCGATCCGGCTCGGGACGATGCCCGCCCAGCTCGGTGGCCCACTGCGGGTCGACCTGCTGCTCGCCACGCTGGCGCCGACCTCGGGCGGACTCGCCTTCACCACCGAGGTCTCGTGGCAGCGCGCCGCGATCGCCGCCGGAGCCAAGGTCGCGGCCGTCGTCCGGCCGGACGCGCCGCGCTGCGACATCGGGCCGGCGATACCGAGCAGCGACGTGGTGGTGCTCGCCGAGGGCACTGAGCGCCCGGAGCGGCTTGTTCCGGTAGCGCCGACGGACGACCAGCACGCTGCGGCCGAACGGGTCGTCGCGTTGATCCCCGACGGCGCACGAGTCCAGGTGGGTCCCGGTGGGCTCGGCGCCGCGATCTACGCCGCGATCGCCCGGCCGGTCGCCGTCGACACCGGCTTGATCACCGACCCGGTGGTCGATCTCGATCGTCGTGGCCTGCTGGACGGTCCGGCCTATGCGCCGTACGTCACCGGCACCGAGGTGCTCTACGACTGGGCATCCGGGCGGGCCCACGTGGACGGCGTCGAGCGCACCCATCACCCGGGGCGACTCGTCGACGGACGGCCGCTCGTCGCGGTCAACACCGCACTGGAGATGGACTACGACGGCCAGGTGAATGCCGAGCGTGGGGGTGCCTCGGCCATCGGGGGCATCGGCGGCCAGCCCGACTACGCCGCGGCGGCGGCGATCAGTCCACGGGGCCTCAGCGTGATGGTCATGACAACGCTTCGCGGCGAGGAGCCGACCTTGGTCGAGCGTCTTCAGGCACCCGTGACCACGCCGTCGCACGACATCGACATCGTGGTCACCGAACGCGGGACCGCTGATCTTCGCGGGCGCACCCGCGCCGAGCGGCGCCGGATGCTGCAGGCGCTGTGGGGTGCGTGACCCTTACTGTCGACCCTTGATCATCCGGACCGGGTGGTAGGTCATCACGACCGTCCCGTCCCGCTTGACCACCGTGTTCCGGGTCGTGACGATCCCGCGGCCGCCGGCCTTCGTCGGTCGTGCCTCGATCACCTCGACGACCACGGTCAGGGTGTCCCCGACAAACACCGGACCCTTCACCTCGACGTTCGCGCTGAGAAACGCGATCCCGGTGTTGTGGATCATGCCGGTCTGCATCAGCAGGCCCTCGGCGTAGGCGAAGGTCAAGGTGCCGGGCACGAGCCGGCCGGGGTAGCCGGCCGCCGACGAGCCCTGCTCGTCGAGGAACAGCGGTTCGGTGAGCCCGGCGAGCGTCACGAACGCGATCAGGTCTGCCTCGGTGACGGTCCGGCCGGCGGTGCGAAATCGAGATCCGACGACCACCTCGTCGAAGGTCTGGCCCGACATGTATGGCTCGATCGACTCGAGGTCGATCGGCGACGGGCTCCCGGCCATCAGCGGTTCACCGTGGTCACGCCGCGCGGCGCGACGCCGTACAGGTGGGCCATCCCCGACACGAGCTCATCAGCGGTCACCGCCCCGCCGCTGCGCGAGGCGTAGTCGGCGACCGGGCTCCACTCCCGCATCCGTACGATCCGGCTGCCCTCGATCCGGAACACCTGACCGGTCAGCCACCCGGACTCAGTTGAGGCGAGGTAGGCGACGAGGCCGGACGCGTTGACCGGGTCGAGCGGGTCGAAGCCACCGTTGGAGGTACTGGTCATGAGGTCCGCGGTCATCCGGGTCAGCGCGACCGGAGAGATCGCATTGACCGTGACGGCGTACCGCTGCATCTCCATCGCAAGCGTCTGCGTGATCGCGATGATTCCTGCCTTGGCCGATGCGTAGGCGGTCTGGCCGACGTTGCCGAACATGGCCGCGCCCGAGGTCGTGTTGACGAGCCGTCCGCTCACCGCTTCGCCGTTCTTGGACAGGTTGCGCCAGTGGCGAGTCGCGTGGTGACACATCGCGAACGTGCCCTTGAGGTGCACGGCGATGGTGTCGTCGAAGTCCTGTTCGGTGGACGAGGTCATCATGTGGTCGCGGGCGATCCCGGCGTTGTTGACGACGGCGTCGAGGCGACCGAACGTCTCGACGGCGAGCTCGACGAGCCGCCCGCACGCATCCCACTCGGCGACCGAGCTTGCGTCGGCGATGGCGACGCCACCGGCAACGCAGATCTCGTCGACCACCGACGCCGCGGGGGACTCGCCGTCTCGCTCGCCACCCACCCCGGCGCCGTAGTCGTTGACAACGACAGCGGCGCCTGCCTGCGCGAGCGTCAGCGCATGCGCCCGCCCCAGCCCTCGGCCTGCCCCGGTCACAATCGCCACGCGCCCGTCGAGCAAGCTCATGGTCGCCCTCCCGATTCCGAGGCTATCCGGCTGATCATCTGAATGAGATACCTTAATCGCCGTGGTCCAGAGTAAGGGGCTCCTGCGGTTCCCCGCCACCGACCTGACCACGTCGGAGCTGGCACTACAGCGCGAGGTGCGCGAGTTCCTCGACCACGAGCTACCCCGAGGCTCGCGTCGCCCCGGTCTTGGCTTCAACGCCCCCGCCGATCGCGAGTTCTCCCGCAAGCTCGGTGCCCGGGGCTGGCTGGGGATGGCACTGCCGAAGAGGTACGGCGGTGGTGAGCGCACCGCCGTCGAACGGTTCGTGGTCACCGAGGAGCTGCTCAGTCGCGGCGCACCGGTGGGTCATCACTGGGTGGCGGATCGACAGAGCGGAGCGGTGATCGCCCGGTTCGGCAGCGAGGAGCAGAAGGCGACGTTGCTGCCCGGCATCTGCTCGGGCGAGCTCGGCTTCTCGATCGGAATGAGTGAGCCCGATGCGGGCAGCGACCTCGCCGCGGTGCGGACCCGGGCGACCAGAGCCGACGGCGGGTGGACTCTCAACGGCACCAAGGTCTGGACGACGGGCGCTCACCGCAACGACTACATGGTCACGCTGTGCAGGACCGATGACGGCGACGATCGCCACGCCGGCCTGACCCAGTTCGTCGTCGACCTGCATGCCGATGGGCTTCAGGTCAACCCGATCCCGTTCATCGACGGCACGCACGAGTTCAACGAGGTCGTCCTCCACGACGTCTTCATCCCCGACGGGCGCGTTCTCGGCGACGTCGGCCAGGGCTGGTCGCAGAACACCGCGGAGCTTGCCTTCGAGCGCGGCGGTCCCGATCGGTATCTGTCGACGTACCCGGTGGTCGAGCTGTTCCTTCGGGAAGCCGTGCCGGCATCGCTCGGCGCCGAGACCACGCGTTTCCTGGGGCGTGCGACGGCGACCTGGTGGGTGTTGCGCAACTTGTCGTTGTCGATCGCTCGGGCGATCGATGAAGGCGGTTCGCCGGTGCAGGAGGCGGCGCTGGTGAAGGAGCTCGGCACGCGGTTCGAACAGGACCTGCTGCTCGGCCTCCTCGAGCTCATCGAGGTCGAGCCTTCGCCGCAGTCACGATCGATGTTCGAGCAGGTGTTGTGCGAGGCGATCCTCACCACGCCGTCCAACACCATCCGCGGAGGTACGACGGAGATCCTGCGGTCGGTCGCGGCGAAAGGACTTGCCCGGTGAGCGGCGACGAGCTGCTCAACCAGTCGGCGGACGAGCTGTTCGGTCAGGTAGTCACGCCGGCCGCGCTCGCCGAGGCGGAGCGCGACGGCTGGTCGCAGCCCATGTGGGCGGCGGTCAGCGAGATGGGGCTGCCGGGGATCTCGGTACCGGAGGACCGCGGTGGCCAGGGCGGCTCGGCCGCCGACGCGCTCGGGGTCCTTCGGGTGGCGGGCTGGCACGCTCTGCCGCTTCCACTCGCCGAGACCGGGTTGCTTGCCGGGTGGCTGCTGTCGGGCTCCGGGCTGCCGGTTCCCGCCACGCCGCTGACGACGGTCGCGTCGCGCGGCGGTGACGACCTGTCGTGGGACGGCTCCACGGTCACCGGCAGACTCCGCGGCGTCCCGTGGGCACGGCACTGCACTGATGTGGTCGCCCTCGTCGATGGCGTCGTGGTCCGGCTCGCACGCGACTCACTGACGGTGACGGCGGCAACCAACCTCGCCGGCGAGCCGCGGGACACGATCGAGTGTGACCGCCTCACACCGGCGGCCTGGGCTCCCGCTGGGGTCGGCGTGGACGTCGAGGCGCAGCGGCTCCGCGGTGCGCTTACGAGGGTGTGCCTGATGGCAGGCGCGATCGAGCGGGTCCTGGACGTCACGGTGCGCTACACGCAGGAGCGCCAGCAGTTCGGCCGGCCGATCGCACGGTTCCAAGCGGTGCAGGCGCATCTCGTGCACATCGCGCAGCAGGCGGCGATCGCGTCGATGGCCGCCGACGTCGCGTCGCGCGAGTGGGAGCGTGGCTCCGCGTCGCTCGAGGTGTGGGCTGCGAAGACCCTGTGCGGCGAGGCGGCGCGGGTCGCCACCCGCGCGGCGCATCAGGCGCACGGCGCCATGGGGATGACGCAGGAGTACGTCCTTCACCACCTGACCCGCAGGCTGTGGTCCTGGACCCGGGAGTACGACGACGCCGGGTGGGCGCGCCGCCTCGGAGGCGTCGTCATCGAGCGGGGAGCAGACGAGCTCTACCCGTTGATCACGGCGGGCTCAGCCGCGCTGGGGTGAGCGGCCCGGGGATGGACGGTCGGGTCAGCCGCCCTCGGCTTCGGCGCGGATTCCCCGGACCAGCAGTCGCAGGCCGCGCAGGAACTGCTGTTCGCCGACCTCGTTGAGATAGGCGACATCGCGGTCGCGTTCGCTGAGCGAGCCGGTGTCCGCAGGCGCTGCGTTCGTACGCTGCGCGGCGTCGCCGTCGGTGACACCTTGCTCCATGGTCACGAATCCGCGGGTGAAGTTCAGGCAGGCAGCGAACGCGTCGGTCGCGGCCTGGTGGGACAGGCCGGCGAGGGTGAGCAGGTGCAGACCCTCGCCGAGCCGGCGCTGGGCGGCCCCGGTGAGCCGGGAGTGCGCGATCGACCCGGGTGCGTAGGCAACGATCTCCCGGTATGCGGGGAGCGACAGCAACAGCTCGCGAAACGCTGCGAAGTAGGCGATGAGCTCGGCGTCCCACGCCCCGTCGCCGGCGGGAGGCAGCTGCTGGTGGATGTCGTGCAGCACGAGGCCGGCCAGGGCATCGACGAGCTCTTCCTTGCTCTTGAAGTACCAGTAGATGCTGGCGACACCCGACTTCAGGTGCTTGGCAAGTGTCGGCATCGACAGCTGCCGCAGTCCGTCGCGCTCGACGACCTCGCGCGCGGCGGACAGGATCTCCTCGCGTGACAGCGATCCGCGCGCCCTGCGGGTCCGTCCTGCAGCCTCCCGGCCGGCGTGTGCGGTCACTGGTTCATTAGACCTCGACCAACCGCGGCATGGCCGTGGTCGTCGTCAGCACCAGGTCGCCGAGCTCGCTGACGAGAGCGTCCCATCGTCCGAGCAACGAGTCGAGGACAACGCCTCTGTCGATGAAGGTATGGAGCGGGTGTTCGAGGGTGGCACCGATCGCACCGCAGACCTGGACGGCGTGGCCGCTCACCAGCTGATGCGCGCGACCGGCCTGTGCTTTCGCGAGTCGGGCAGCCAACGGGCCTCCGTCGTCGAAGGCGACGTCGAGCAGCCCCTCGGCCGCGGTGATCGCGACCCGACTGTCGGCGAGGCGATGGCGCACGGCCTGGAACGCGGCGATCGGCGCGCCGAACTGGGTCCGGGTGCCGGTGTGCGCGACCGCCAGTCGGAGCACCTCGTGGGACAGCGCGATCAGCTCGGCCGCGAGGGCACGACGCGCAGCGTCGACCGCGCTGTCCCAGCTGGTCGTCGCGACGAGGTCGGCCGGAGCGGCGACGGTCGCCTCGAACCACTCGAGGGTCGGGTCGAAGGTCTTGAGCGGCGCGGTGACGAGATCGGCACCTCGGATCACGGCGAGCGATGTCTCGTGCGCGTCTGTCAACGGCGCGACCACGATGTCATCGTCGCCCGGTAGGTGGGTGAGGATGCCGCACACCATGCTTTCGGGCTTCGCCACGGGCCACAGCACGGCCGAGGCGAGCGCCGGGACGTCGCCACCGAGGGCGTCGAGGACGAGGCGGTCGAGGATCGTGGTCCGGGCCCGTGCCCGGGCGTGGGCCGTGAACAGCAGTCGCGTTGCGACCACCGGGTCTTCGGCCACCACCTCGTCCCAGCCGAGCTCGGCGAGGACAGCCGAGACGTCACCCACCGCGTCGACGAACATCTCGTCAAGCGAGGCCGACAGCAGAGTGACCTGTTCTGCGTCCATGTCCGTCAGCCCCTGGGCAGGTTGAGCACTCGGTCGGCGATGATGCCGCGCTGGACCTCGGCGGCACCGCCGTAGATGGTCGTCGTCCGGCTGAACCACCACTCCTGTCCCCAACGCCGCAGGGTCGGGTCGCTGCTGAACGCGAACTGCTCGCCGAGCAGGCTCCGTGCCGCGTCGTAGACGCTCTGCTCCGCGGCACCGAGGAGGAGCTTGTCGGCGCTGGCCTCGGGTCCGACTGCCTCGCCGGCGGCGAGGCGTCGAACCGTCTCGACGCTTCGCGCGCGCAGGCCGATCAGATCCAGGTAGGCCGTGCCGAGCTGTTGGCGGGCGAGATCGCCCGATGGCACCGCGGTCGCGAGCGCGCCGAGGCGCTCGAGCAGGACTGCTGTGCGCTGCCAGGCGTAGACGGCGCGCTCGAACTGCAAGAGGTACATCGCGACTTCCCAGCCTTGGCCGGCCTCGCCGATCAGCCGATCGACCGGTACCCGCACCTCGTCGAAGAAGCACTCGGCCAGCTCCGCCCGCCCGCTTGCGAGGTAGATCGGGCGGATCTCCACTCCCGGCATGTCGTTGTCCAGGAACAGCATCGAAAGACCTCGGTGGCGGCTCTCAGTCGTCCCGGTTCGACACAGCAGGACGGTGTGCGACGCGGTCGCGCCATGGCTGGTCCACAGCTTCTGCCCGGACACCACGTAGTGGTCGCCGTCGAGCACGCCCCGGCACCGCAGCGACGCGAGGTCGCTGCCGGCCTCAGGCTCCGAGAACCCCTGGCCCCACCACTCGTCGCCCCGCGCAAAAGCCGGCAGGTACTTCGCGGCGAGCTCGGGGGCGTAGCGAGAGATCGGCTGGGCGAGGGTGGTGAGCAGGCTGTGCTGCCCGGTGAGCGGCAGGCCCGCCGCGACGAGCTCGTCGTACATCACTGCCCAGTGCCGGACGTCTCCGCCGAGCCCGCCGGCGCCGACCGCGAAGCCGTACTTGCCGAAGTCGGCGTCGTAGATCACCCGCACCATGCCGGAGACGAACCGCATCTCCTCCGCGACGTCGTCGATGTAGCAGCCGCGCCACAGGTCGAGATCGGGGGAGCTCAGGAACGTGCGCAGCGCGACGCGGTACGCCGGTAGGTCGTCGGCGTACGGACCGCTGAGGACTCCCGCCACGTCAGGCCCGTGCCTCGATGAGCTGCGCCAGGTGTTCGAGATGGGCTTGCGGATCGCCGAAGAGCTGGCGGCACACAGTCGCGCGGCGAAGGTAGAGGTGCGCCGGGTGCTCCCAGGTCGCGCCGATCCCACCGTGGATCTGGATGTTCTCGGACGCGGCGAGCGCCGCCGCCTCGCCGGCCTGGTACGCCGCGATCCGCGCCACCTCCCCGACGAGCTGGGCATCGTGATCGGCGACCCACGCGGCGTACATCACGGCTGACAGAGCTGCCTCGACCTCGAGCACCACGGAGGCGAGCTTGTGCTTGACGGCCTGGAACTGCCCGATCGGTCGGCCGAACTGTTCACGGCTCTTCGCATATTTCGTGGCCATCGCGAGACAGCGTTCCGCGATGCCGACCTGCTCGGCGGCGAGCAGGATGAGCGCCCGGTCATGACTGCGTTCGAGCACCGCCGTCGCACTGTCGGCGTCGCCGATGGGGATGGCCGAAGCGTCGGCGAATCCGATAGTGGCAAATCGTCTCGTGCCGTCGACCGTCTCGATCTGCTCTCGGGATGTGCCGCGATCGTCTGCATCGACGAGGAAGAGCGAAGGCCCGAGCTCGGTCGTGGCAGAGACGACGAACGTCTCGGCGACGTGTCCGTCGAGCACCCAGGTATGGGTTCCGTCGAGTCGCCATCCCTGCCCGGTCTGGCGCGCGTTCGAGGCCTGTCGCGTTGCGAGCGCGACGATGGCGTCGCCAGTTGCGATCCGGGTGAGGAGCTCTGCGGCGCGGCCGCCAGCCGCGCCGGTGCCGACGTCGAGCAGGAGCGCCGAGCTGAGCGCGGCACTCAGCAGGGGAGCGCACAACAAGGCCCGCCCGGCCTCCTGGAAGACGATGCCGAGTTCGGTGACGCCGTACCCGGCGCCACCGTTCTCCGCTGGGACGGCAAGGCCGAAGACGTCGAGCTCGACGGCCAACCGCTTGACGGTGGCAGGATCCCAACCGAGTGCGGAGGTCATTGCCGCACGCACGTCAGCATCGGCGGAGACCTCGTCGAGGAAGCGGCGGACGACCTGCGCAAGCTCCTCGTGCTCGGGGTCGTAGCGAAACTGCACGTTCATTCTCCCGGTCGCGGCTCGCCGTTATCGTATATCTCATTCACCTCTTCTTACGGAGTGGCCCGTGGACGTCAGCTACCCCTCGGAGGTCCTCGCGTTCCGCGACGAGGTGCGCACGGTGCTCGCTGAGGAGCTGCCGGCGGACTGGCGCGGAGTCGGGGCGATCCCGACCTCCGAGCAGACCCAGGCATGGGTGGCGCAGTGGCGCAGGACCTTGTACCGCCGGGGACTGCTTGGCGTCGCGTGGCCGAAGGAGTACGGCGGCCGGGGACTGTCGAAGCTGCATCAGGTCGTCCTCGTCGAGGAGCTGACCCGGGTGGGTGCGCCGTTCGGCGAGCAGCCGCAGGACTCGACCACGCTGAAGCTCATGGGCAACACCCTGCTGCGGTGGGGGACCGACGAGCAGAAGGCTGAGTTCCTGCCTGCGATGCTCTCGGGGGCGATCCGGTTCTGCCAGGGTTTCTCCGAGCCGGGCGCGGGATCCGATCTGGCGTCGGTGCGGACGAGGGCCGTGCTCGAGGGCGACGAGTGGGTCGTCAACGGGCAGAAGATCTGGACCTCAGGCGGCGACCGCTGCAACTGGATCTTCGTCCTCGCCCGCACGGACTCAGACGCGCCGAAGCACCGAGGGATCTCGTTTCTGCTGGTGCCGGTCGACCAGCCGGGCGTCGAGGTCCGGCCGATCCGGCACATGGCGGGTGGCAGCGAGTTCTGCGAGGTGTTCTTCACCGATGCGCGCGCTCGGGCTGCTCTCGTTGTGGGTGAGGTGAACCACGGCTGGTCGGTTGCGCGGAGCCTGCTGACCTTCGAACGCGGCGAGGAGGCAGCCACCAACCCGCTGCTGTTTCGATCGGAGTTCGACCGGCTGGTCACGGTGGCCAACGCGCACGGCAAGCTGTCGGACCCCGTCCTGCGACAGCGCATCGCGCGCTGCTACGCCCGCGTCGAGACGATGCGCTACCTCGGCTATCGCACGCTGACCGACGTGCTCGCTCACAAGGAGATCGGTGCGGCCGCCTCGGTGTCGAAGCTCTATTGGAGCGAGTATCACCGCGAGCTGACCCAGCTGGCGCTGGACCTCGAAGGGCTCGATGGACTGATGCCGGTCGGCAAGGGCCCGAGCCGACCGCTTCGGTCAGACGACCCCGGGGCCGACCCGATGTCGACCAACAGCTGGTGGCAGGTTTCGCTGTTCGCCCGCACCGGCACCATCTACGCCGGCACATCGGAGGTGCAGCGGACCATCCTCGCCGAACAGGTCCTCGGCCTGCCTCGCGAGCCCGCTGTCTAAGTTATGGTGCAAATATCTTCCCGATTGAGTGAGGACCAATGCCGCTGAACCGTGCCTTTATCGGGCGCCGGTACGAAGCGCCTGACGAGTATCTCGTCGGGCGCGAACACATCCGCTCGTTCGCGACTGCGATCGGCGACGCCAATCCGCTGTATCTCGACGTGGCAGCTGCCCGCGCCGCCGGCCATCCCGATGTCGTCGCGCCGCCGACGTTCCTGACAGTGTTGGGCTTCCGGTTCCGCGACGCGTCGCCGATGAATGACGCGGACCTCGGAATGGACTACGGCCGGGTCGTCCACGGCGAGCAGGAGTTCCTCGCGCATCGCCCGATCTACGCCGGCGATGTGCTGCGGGTGGTCAACACAGTGACCGACATTCGTGACGCCGGCACCAACGAGCTGATGGAGACCACGATGGAGGTCACGCTGGCCGACGGCACCGCGGTCGCCACCCTCACCTCGTCGATCGTCAGCCGTGGCACCGCCGCGCAAGCAGCGGCGTCCTGATGCCGACCTACGACGAGGTAGAGGTCGGTACGACGATCCCGGCCCGGGTCGTCAACGTCCAGCGTGCCAATCTGGTCCGCTATGCCGGTGCAAGTGGCGACTTCAACGTCATTCACTGGAACGAGCGGGTCGCGACCGGTGTGGGCTTGCCGAACGTGATCGCGCACGGCATGTTCACGATGGCGGCGGCCGGCCGGCTACTTACCGACTGGGTCGAAGACCCGACCCGGGTCGAGTCCTACGGGGTGCGCTTCTCCTCACCGGTGCCGGTGCCCGACGACGACAAGGGCACCGACCTCACCATCTCCGGTGAGGTGACCGAGAAGCTCGACGGCGGCCGGGTTCGGATTCTGCTCACCGCCTCGATCGGTGAAGGTACGAAGGTGCTCTCCGCGGCCCGAGCGGTTGTCCGCCTTGCCTGACGACGTCGTGCCGACGCGGATGTTGCCCAAGCTGACCGATGCCAACCGCGCGTTCTGGACCGGCGGCGCCAACGGCGACCTGCTCGTGCAGCACTGCGATGCCTGCGACCGTTGGCTCCTGCCTCCGGTCGAGGCCTGCCCGGCGTGCGGCGGCGCCGTGACGGTCCGCCCGGTCAGCGGCCGCGGGACGGTCTTCACCTACACGACGAACTACCACCAGTTCCATCCCGACGTCCCGCCGCCGAACCTCATCGCGATCGTGACGCTCGACGAGCAGGACGACCTGCGGCTGATGACCAACCTGATCGGCTGCACCGAGGACGACGTAGCGAGCGGCTCAGCCGTGCAGGTCCGGTTCGAGGACCACGGTGAGGTCTTCTACCCCGTCTTCGAGCTGAGCGGACAAAACCGATGACCGACACTCCGTGCAAGGGCGCGGTCATCTCGGGCATCGGCATCTCGCAGATCGGCCGGCGCACCGGGATCTCCCACCTCGACAACACGTTGCACAGCGCGCGCGAGGCGATCGCCGACGCCGGGCTGACCCCCTCGGACATCGACGGCGTCACCACGATGGGCGACACCCCGGTGTCGGCGGCGTCGGCGGCCCTCGGGATCGAGCCGGCCTATCGCGGCGGCGGCATCTCCACCGGCGGGCTGCTGTCGCCGGTGATGTCGGCCGCAAAGGCGGTCGTCGAAGGGCGTGCGCGCCACGTGCTGGTCTACCGGACGGTCCAGATGATGGGCGGCGAGTTCGTGGCGGACAAGGCAGAGGGCGGCGGTGACGAGCCGGACGAGGGCGTCGGCAACCTGATCGACGTCATGGCCGACATCGAAGAGGTGCTCGCGGCCAACGCGTTCTCGGCGGTCAACTGGCTCGCGATGCACTGCCGCCGCCACATGGAGATCTACGGCACCACCAAGGAGCAGCTCGGCTGGCTCGCGATCAACTCGCGCCGCAACGCCGCCCTGAACCCGCGGGCGGTCTACCGCGATCCGATGACGATGCAGGACTACCTCGCGGCCCGTCCGGTGTCCTCACCGCTCGGGTTGTTCGACTGCGATGTCCCGGTCGACGGCTCGATTGCCGTTGTCGTGTCGGCCCCGGACTACGCGCCGGACTGCCCGAAGCCGGCGGTGCGGGTCGAGGCGGTCGGCGGCTCGAGCGGCACCGGCGGCTGGTTCCACCGACCGGACTACCCGCAGATGGCTTCCATCGATGCCGCCATCGAGATGTGGAGCCGCACCGACCTCACACCCTCCGATCTCGACCTCGCCGAGCTGTACGACGGATTCACCTACCTCACTTTCGCCTGGCTGGAAGCGCTCGGGATCTGCGGTGAGGGCGAGGCGGGTTCCTACGTCGAGGGTGCGACACGCATCGCGCTCGATGGCGAGCTGCCGTTGAACACCTACGGCGGCCAGCTGTCAGCGGGCCGGATGCACGGCTACTGGGTGTTCCACGAGGCCTGCCTGCAGCTGCGGGGTGAGGCCGGCGATCGTCAGGTCCAAGGCGACCCCGAGGTCGCGGTCGTCAGCAACGGTGGTGGCCCGATCGCGGGATGCCTGCTGCTGACCCGATAGGGCGAACCTCAGGCGAGCAGGTCCGGCACCTCGGTGAGCGAGCGCAAGGTGTCGTTGAGGTGCGTGCAGGTGCTGGTTCCCGCGAAGTCGGCCGCGACCGTTGCCTCGATGTCGCAGAGCCGCAATCCGGCGAGGCGCGCCGCGCTCTGTCCTGCGAACGGGCACTCCAGCCACGGCAGCTGGCCGGGCGCAGCGCTGATCTCCGCGATCCGGTCGGCGTCGTCGAGACGTGCCTCGACCACCCACTCGTGCAGCGCGCGCTCGACCCCATCCGGGTCCGCGTAGGAGTCCCGGTACGTCGCCCTGACCTCGACCGGGTCGGGGCCGGCGACGGTCATCGTCCGCGCTCGCCGGGTTGCCATCGCCCCGAGGCGCGGCTCCCACGGGTCGGCCACCTCCGGCGTCAACGGCATCCGCAGCACACCGTTGGCGTTCGAGATCTGGGTGAGCATCTCCCCGCCCGTGCGCCATCCCGAGCACTGGTCTGCGCCGGACAGTCCGATCACCGGATCCGCGCGCGCCCTGGGATGGTCGAGCAGATAGGTCTGTGAGCCGACCTGGACCAGGATCGGCAGGTCCCACAGCATGCGGCGAAGCAGCCGCTGGTCGGGCGTCGTCACCAGGTTGCCGAGAGCGGCGCGGAAGCCGCTGGCGACGCGGCGGCCGATCAGCTCTCCGGTCGGCGCCTCCCACGAGATATCGAGCGTCATGAGCTGTTGGTTCGGGTCGATCTCGGCGCGAATCTCGACCTCGCGTGCCACGTCGTGGCGACCGTCGTTGATGACCACGTCGCTGCCATGTCCGGTGATGACACCGGCTGCCGGGTCGATCGCGACACTCGTCGTACGAACGACTCGGCCGCTCATGCGGATGTCCAACAGTCGATGACCTCGTCGACCGAGACGACCCTGCCGAGCAGTGCGAAGGCATAGCGCAGCATGTCCGCCGCGAAGGTCTCGGGCAGACCCATCACCGCGTCGCGCGGGATCACGACCCGGTATCCGATGTTGACCGCCTCGATCGCCATCCCGATGACGGCTTCGTTGAGCGAGATGCCCGCGACCACCAGCGTCTTGATGTCGAGGCTGCGCAGGATCGGGTCGAGCTCGGTGCCGGTGAACGCCGACATGCCGTGGATCCGGGCGGCGACGATGTCGCGCGGGTCGGGACCGAGCTCCGGCACGATTTCGGCTTCGGCGGAGCCGACCAACAAATAATCGGGATCCTTCATCGTCACCGCCATCAGCGGCGTCACAATCCGGACGCCGGCACGGTCCGCACGGAACTGCAGAGTCGCGTGCACCACCCGTGAGCCGCTGGCGCGGGCGGCGTCGGCGAGGCGCGCGATGGCGGGGACGACACCGTGCTCGGCGACCGCCTGCTGCATCTCGAGCATCGGCGGCCGCGCGAGGTCGCCGACGATTCCCCGCTGCATCTCCGAGATGACAACAGCCGTGTGCGCCGGGTCGACCAGCTCTCGTAGCGCAACCGCCATCTACTGGTCCAACGCCAGGTCCACCCAGCCCTCGCCGGCTGAGCTGCGGCGGGCCGCGTCGACGACAGCCTGGGTGATCCAGCCGTTGCGAAGCGTCGGAACCCGAGGCGCGGGCTTCCCGTCAAAGGCCGGCAGCCAGTCCTCGAGCATCAACGAGAGCGCGAGGATCGCGGAGCCGGCACGACGGGCCGGGATCTCGACTCCGCTTCGTGGGCGGCGGCTGCTGAGCGCGACGTCCTGCAAGCCGGACTCGTTCACCTTGGCGGCGCGGATGGCCGAGTCGCGCTCGCCGCCCATCAGGGTGCTGGTGATCTCGATCGTCCCGTCGCTGCCATAGGCCTCGAGCACGCGCCGATCCACATGCAATCCGACCATCGACGACGAGACCGACACGCTGACGCCGCTCTTCATGCGCATCAGCACGGTTGAGGTGTCGTCGGCCGTGACCTCGAGAACGCTGCCGTCTTCCCGTGCACGGGTCGGCACCGAGGTCTTGACGTCGGCACACACCGCCTCCGGCTCGCCGAACAGTGCGGTGAGGAAGTCGATGTCGTGCGAGGACAAGCCCATCAAATAGCCGCCGCCGTCCTCCACGCGGTACATCCACTCCGACTGAAGTCGCCGGCTCGGATGCCACAGGTCGCCGACCGTCGTCACCCGCGCGAGGTACGGCCGGCCAAGGTAGCCGTCGTCGACGAGATCCCAGACCGGGAGCCGGTCGGCGAGCCAGCGGCCCTCGAAGTTGACGGCGTGCGCGACGCCGCTCTGCTCGGCGACGTCGAGCATGCTCTTTGCCTGCGCGGAGTTGACCGCGGCGGGCTTCTCGCACAGCACATGCTTGCCCGCGCGCAGGGCGCCGATCGTCTGCTCGTGATGGAGGTCGGTGGGGGTGCACACCGCGATCAGGTCAAGGTCGTCACGGCGGACGAACGACTCCCAGTCGGTCGACGTGTCCTCGACGCCGAGCTTCTCGCCTGCTTCCGCTACTCGTTCGGGCCGCCGCGAGCAGATCGCGGCCACTTCGAACTCGGGTACGGCGCGGAAGGCGGGGGCGAGCACGATGCTGCCCCAGCCGACGCCGATGATGCCGACCCTTATCCGGTCGCTCGACATGGCCGCTCCTCTCTCAGTGCTTCCCTGCCTGCTGTGCTTCGTGGTGTGCGGCCGGCATGGCCGCTCCGGTGATGGCTGCCGGGTCGAAGTCGTCCGCGAGCGGCGAGAAGGCCGGCGGCCGCTTCTGGACGTAGCTGTCGACGCCTTCGCGGAAGTCGGCACTCGTCGCGGTGTAGGCCATCGTTCGATAGGCGTTGTGCATCGCGCGCTCGAATCCGGCGTCCAGATCGGTGAGTGTCTGATGCTTGATCAGCGCGAGCGACGTGGGCGAGCAGTTCGCGGCGATGTCGGCGGCGTATGTCCTGGCGCTCGTCAACAGCTCATCGGGCTCGACGACGTAGGCCACCAGTCCGATCCGCAGGGCCTCGTCGGCGTCGACGACGCGGCCGGTGAGCATCAGGTCAAGCGCGCGTTCGATCCCGACGATGCGCGGGATGAGCCAACTCGCGCCGTACTCCGCGGGCAGCCCTCGTCTGGCGAACGCCGTCGACAGCCGCGCGCCGCGAGCCATGAACCGCACGTCGCAGAGCAGCGCCTGGACCAGGCCGAGGCCCGCGCAGGGCCCGTTGATCGCGGCGATCAGCGGCTTGCGAAAGGAGTGCGTCCGGCTCGGGACGGAGCGCCCGGCCAGATCCATCGGCGCGCCCGCGATGCTGTCGAGCCGCTGGATGTCCACGCCCGGACAGAACGCCGAACCGGCGCCGGTAAGCACCGCCACACGTACCCGGGAGTCGTGGTCGGCCTCGGCGATCACGGCGTAGAAGCGGCGTTCCATCACGGGGGTCCAGGCGTTCTTCCGCTCGGGACGGTTCAGCGTGATCGTCGCGACGCCGTCGTCCCCGACGTCGTAGAGCACGGTCTGCTCGGGATTCTCCCGCGCGATGTCGTGCTCGGTCATGCGATCTGCTCCTGACCCAGCAGCAGACGTCGTAGGTCGTCCTTGACCACCTTGCCCATGGCATTGCGCGGAAGCGCCTCGACGGTCTCCATCTGCTCCGGGATCTTGTAGGCGGCCAGGCCCGCGGCGCGGCAGATCGCGGCGAGATCGTCGAGACCGATCGTGGCGTCGGCCGCGGGTACGACGCAGGCGCAGCAGCGCTCGCCCGTCCGTGGATCGGGAAGGCCGATCACCGCGACGTCGGCGATTCGCGGATCGAGCACCAGGACGTCCTCCACCTCGCGCGTCGAGATGTTCTCCGCGCCTCGGATCACGATCTCCTTGATCCGTCCCGTGACGTGCACCCAGCCGTCGTCGTCGACGTGTCCGATGTCACCCGTGCGGACGAAGCCGTCGGCGTCGAGGGCGTCGGCGTCGAGCCGACCGTCCTGATATCCGAGGAAGCGCTGCGGACCGCGGAGCAGGAGCTCGCCGCTGCCGGCGACCTTCAGCTCGACTCCGGGCCCCGGCTTGCCGACCGTGGCGGCGATGCGATCCCCGGTCTCCTCCCGGGGAGCGTAGGTCGCCATCGGGCACTCGGTGAGGCCCCAGCCGTTGTAGATGCCGACCCCACCGAGCTCCGTCCGCACCTGCTCGTTGAGGCCGCTCGGCACCGGTGCGCCGCCGGCGAGGCACATCCGCAGATGCGGGAACAGTCGCTCGGGGCCGAGGGCGCGCTGCGCGGCGAGGTAGGCGTGGAAGAACGGGGTCGCGATTCCGAGCGCCGTTGGTGCAAAGCGCGCGAGGGTCTGCGGTGTCGTGGCGGGGTCGAAGCTCGACACCATCGGCAGCTGAAGCCCGGTCCGAAGCGACGCGGCCAGAATCCCGGGCCCGCCGATGTGCGCGATCGGGAAGACGACCGGGAACACCTCGTCCTCGCCGAGCTTGAGCTGTTCGACGAGAATGTCCGACTGGCTGACGATCGTCGCGTCGGAGTGTCTGACGCCCTTCGGTTCGCCGGTGGTGCCGGAGGTATAGAACACCCAGCGGGTGTCTGTCGACGCCGGCGGGACATAAGCCGGCAAGGTCAGGGGGTCACCAACGGGCAGCCGCAGCCCGCCGGACGCGTCGTCGAAGTCGACGATGACCGTCACCAGTCCGGTCGCCCGGGCCATCGCCCCGTGATCGAAGCCGCGCCATCGGCCGGGCGTGATCAGCACGTCGGTGCCCATCTGCGCGGTGATGAAGGCGATCTCGGCGGACCGCAAGGTCGTGACGAGCGGGTTCTGAACTGCACCGAGCCGGGTCAGCGCGCTGGTGAGCACGGCGCCTTCGATCGACGGCGGCAGCTGCCAGCTCACGACGGACCCGTGCGAAACACCCATCGCCGCGAGCCCTGCGGCAACCCGCAGGGCGGCTTCGCGGTAGGACGCAAACGTCATCGGGACGGTGTTGTCGTCGTAGAGCATCGGCCGATCGGGCCGGCGGATGGCAGCGGCGTCGACGAGCGACCACCAGGAGATTGTCATCCGAGTCCGTCGGGGAGCGGGGTCGGTGTTCGCCCGAGCTCGGTGAGGAGTGGCTGGCTCAGCACGATCCGCCCGGTGATGTCGCCCTCGACCAGGGCGAGTGCGGCCTCCGCCATGAACGTCGGCGGCTCGAGCTCGAAGTTCGCGACCAGGTCGTGGGCGCCTGCGCCCGGCGTCGCGACGTTGTAGAGCGGGGCGAGCGCGTTGACCCTGAGTCCCTGCTTGTAGCCCTCAGCAGCCAGTGCCGTCGTCAGTCGTTCCAGGGCGGCCTTGCACGGTCCGTACGCCGTCCAACCGGAGTCGAAGATCGAGTCCCACGGCGGGCCATCGGGATGCTCGGCCGCGCGCGAGGAGATGTTGAGGATCCAGCCTTCGCCCCGTCCGTACATCGCGGGAACCACGAGCTGGGACAGTTCGAACGGCGCGATGAACTGGGTTTCGATCATGAGATCGAGCCGCTTGCGGGGAAACCCGAGGAAGGGCAGGAAGAAGGTCACGGCCGCGTTGTTCACCAGGATGTCGATCCTGCCCGTTGCCGCGGTGACGTCGGCGATCAGCTGCTGGCGTTCCTCCGTCTTCGACAAGTCGGCGCGGAACGCGCTTGCCGTCCCGCCGTTCGCCTCGATGATCTTGACGGTGTCGCGCAGCGTCCCGGCATAGCGAGGATCCGGGTCCATCGTCCGCGCGCTGAGTGCGACGTGCGCGCCGGCACCCGCGAGCCTGACGGCAATCGCCGCGCCGAGCCCCCGGCTCGCCCCCGTGACGAGAGCGATGCGACCGTCGAGGGAGCCCATCAGTCGTTCGTCCCGTCTCGCGGCGTCGTGACACGCAACATCGCCAGCTGCGTGACGCTGGCGATGAGTGTTCCGCTCTCCGTGTGCAGCTCGCCCCGGATCAGGGCTCGCCCGTCGTGGCCGATCGGGCTGACCAGGTCGTAGACCAGCCAGTCGTCAACCTTCGGCCGGTGGTGGAACCAGACCGCGTGATCGACGCTCGCCGAGTCCACTCCTTGGTCGAGGGCCACGATCCCGTGACGGGTCAACGGCGTGTCGAGGATGTAGAGGTCGGAGGCGTAGGCCAGCACGCAGGCGTGCAGCAACGGATCGTCCGGCATCGGGCCTGCGGTCCGCAGCGCCATGGTCGAGGATCCGGTGCCAGGCTCGCTTGCCGCCCGCCGGACCTCGAACGCGCCGAGCACCATGGTCCAGACCTGCGGGGTGAACTCCGGCAACGACTCCGGGGCGACTGGGGCGAACGGCGTCGAGTGCCCGGGTGCCTCGTCGCCGGTATGGAAGGTCGCAAGCATCGAGAAGATCGGCTTGTCCCGCTGCGTGGCGAGCACGCGCCGGAACGAGAAGCTGCGTCCGTCGCCCACCCGCTCGACCGCGAAGTCCAGAGGCTCGTCCGGGCGTCCCGCTCGCAGGAAGGTGCACTGGATCGTCGCCGGGTGTCGGTCGATGCCGATGGTCCGTCCGGCGGCGGCGAGACTCTGGGCGGCGACGTGCCCGCCGAACAGGCGATAGCCGGCGGCTGCGTTGGAGCTGTGGCCACGGAACCTGTCCTCGCCGGTTCGTTCCAGGTCGAGCAGCGCCAGGAGGTCCGCGAGCACTCCGCGCTGGCCGGCGCTCAAGTCGGGCTGCGGGATCGGACCCAACCTTGTCCTCCAGGCACGAACGCCAAGCCGGTTAACAATTGAACCTAGCAGGCAGAAACTCGTCGCGGCCGCCGGACCGGCTATCTTCTGACAGTAGTGTTACCCCTACCGTCGGAGCCCGGAGCGTCATGGATCTGCGCGTCTCGCCTGCCGACGAGGAGTTTCGCGAATCCGCCCGCCAGTGGCTGTCCGAGAACTTCCCGACCGAGCCGCGTCCGCGCGACCACCAGGCCATGCGCGGCTTCGACCTCGGGTGGCAGCGGCGGCAGTGGGACGGCGGCTGGGCGGGCGTCGGCTGGCCGAAGGAGTACGAAGGCCTCGGCCTGTCCGTGCTCCGCCAGCTGATCTGGTTCGAGGAGTACGCGAGGACCGGCGCGCCCGACATCGACGCGCGGTTCGTCGGTCTCAGCCATGCCGGTCCGACGCTGATCGCCAACGGCACCGAGGACCAGAAGGCGTTTCACCTGCCTAAGATCCTTCGCGGCGACGTCGTGTGGTGCCAGGGCTTCTCCGAGCCCTCAGCCGGTTCCGACCTCGCCGCGCTGCGCACCTCGGCATTGATCGAGGGCGACGAGTTCGTGGTCAGCGGCCAGAAGGTGTGGACCAGCTTCGCCCAGATCGCCGACTACCAGGAGCTGTTGATCAGGACCAACCCCGCCGAGCCTCGCCATCGCGGCCTGACCTGGGTGATCTGCGACATGACCACGCCCGGGATCACGGTCCGGCCGATCACGACCATCAACGGCGACGAGCACTTCTGCGAGGTCTTCTACGACGACGTACGGGTCCCGGTCGCCAACGCCGTCGGTGAGATCAACGACGGCTGGCGGGTGGCGATGTCGACGCTGTCGTTCGAGCGCGGCACGGCGTTCACCGCGGGCCAGGTACAGCTGTCGGAGATGTGCGACCGCCTCGTCGAGCATGCCCGTGAGCATCTCGGGCCGGACGGGCGACGGCCCGCGATCGCCGATGACGAGCTCGCCGTCCGGCTCGCGACGATGCGGGCAGAGATCATGGCGCTTCGATCACTGACGTACGCCAGCATCATGCGCAACGCCGATCAGCCGCAGCCGGGGCCGGAGGGCTCGATCATCAAGCTGTTCTACTCGGAGCTGCGGCAACGGCTGATGAGGCTTGCGTTCGACATCGTCGGGCCCGGGGCGTGGGACGAGGAGTACCTCATGTCCTACTCCCAGACCATCGGTGGCGGAACATCTGAGGTCCAGCGCAACATCGTCGGCGAGCGGGTCCTCGGACTGCCGCGATGAACCTGACCGTCTCCGACGAGCAGCGCTCGATCGTCGCGTCCGTCGGGAAGCTCCTGACCGATGTCGGGCGTGACGACCCTGAGCGGCTGTGGCAAGGGGCGGTGGAGCTGGGGTGGTTCGGCCTCGGGCTTCCCGAGGAGCAGGGCGGCGCGGGGTTCGGCGTGGTCGAGGAAGCCTTGGTGGCCAAAGAGATCGGGCACCACGCAACGCCGGGACCACTCGTCGCGACAGTGCTCGCCGCGCGGGTCGCGGCGTACTCCGGGTGCGACGCGCTCGCAAAGGACTTCCTGTCCGGGTCAGCGCGGGCGGCCGTGACGATCCCTGGTGCCGGTGACGAGGTGACCCTGGTCGACGCGGGCGCGGCCACGCATCTGCTCGTCGCTGCGCCCGATGTCGTCTCGCTCTACGCCGCCACCGACTGCGAGGGGCGCCAAGCGCTGCCGAGCATCGACGAGGCATCCACTCGCGAGTCCGCGAGGCTCGCCGGCCTGCCGTTGTCCTCGTTGGCGGCCGCGGTCGACCCGGTCTTCCGGCGCGGTTCGCTGCTGACGTCGGCCGTTCTGGTGGGCGTCGCCGAGGCCTGCTGCGACATGTCAACGGACCACGCGAAGACCCGAGAGCAGTTCGGGTCGCCGATCGGGGCGTTCCAGTCGATCAAGCATCGCTGCGCGGACATGGCGGTCGGCGCGGCGGTCGCGGACGCGCAGCTGGTCTTCGCGGCGTTGAGCCTCGACGAGGGCCGGCCGGACGCGGCGGAGCAGGTCGCGGCGCTTCGGGTGGTCGCGACCAGCTCGGCGATGTGGAACGCGCGAGAGACGATCCAGGTGCATGGCGGCATGGGCTTCACCTGGGAGTGCCCGGCGCATCTCTACCTCAAGCGCGTGCATGCCCTCGCTGGGGTGTTCGGCTCGGTCCGCGACCACCAGCTCGCACTGCTCTGACCGCTCCTAGCCCATCCGCAGGCCGCCGGCGCGGGTCTTGAACAGGTCAGTCGCGAGCAGCGTGCCGAGCTGGGTCGCATCCCACCGCTTGCCGGCGTTCCTGACGATCCGTTCCTCGGTCCACCCGTTCATCAAGATGATGCGCTCGTCCAGTGCACGGATCACCTGGCCGCTCACATGCCCCGCCTCGGGGCTCGCGAGCCAGGCGACGACGGGGGAGCACAGTGACGGGTCGAGCGGATCGAAGTCCTCCTCGGCCCGTTCGTCGGGCTCGACCGGGTCGGGCATCCCCGGCATCGTCGCCGAGATCCGCGTGAGCCCGCCCGGCCCGATCACGTTGGCGGTGACACCGATGCTTGCCAGCTCGAGGTTGAGGGTCAGTGTCATGCCGACGATCGCTGCCTTGGCGGTCGCGTAGTTCGTCTGTCCGAAGTTCCCGAGCAGGCCCGCGCCCGAGGTCGTGTTGATGATCCGGCCGTAGGCGTTGCCGCCGTCCGCCTTTGCCTGCGCCCGCCAGTGCTTTGCCGCCGCCCGCGAGACCAGCCAGGTACCCCGGACATGGACCCTCATGACGAGGTCGAAGTCATCGACGGGCATGTTCCAGATCGCCGCGTCGCGGACGATGCCGGCGTTGTTGACGACGATGTCGAGTCGGCCGAACTCCGCGACTGTCTCGTCGACCAGCGCTGTCGCCTGATCCTCGTCGCCGACGTCGGCGAAGTTGGCAGCGGCCGTCCCGCCTCGTCCCTTGATGATCTCGGCGACGATCTCCGCGTCTCGTCCCTGGCCCTCGCCGCGCACCGACGTACCGAGGTCGTTCACCACGACGGTCGCGCCGTGTTTCGCGAGCTCCAGCGCGTGGCCTCGGCCGATGCCATGGCCGGCGCCGGTCACGATCGCGACCCTGCCTTCCAGCAGGTTGCTCATCAGGTCTCCTTCGTTGCGCGTCCGCGCAGGTTCGTCGCGTGCTCGCGCAGCGCGGGCTTGTCGACCTTCAACATGGCAGTGAGCGGCAGCGCGTCGATGATCTCGAGCTGGTCGGGGCGCTTGTAGTCGGCAAGCTGAGAAGCGACGAACTCTCGCACCTCGCCGAGGGTCGGTGGCTGCGCAGGGTCGGTCGGCACAACGTAGGCGACGCCGATCTCGCCGATGACGTTGGCAGGGACCCCGACGACTGCGGCCCGGTCGATCGCAGGATGGGTCGCGAGGATGTTCTCCACCTCAAGCGGATGCACGTTGTAGCCGCCACGGATGTACATGTCCGACGCGCGACCGATGAGCACCAGGTTGCCGTCGGGCGTGATCCGACCCAGGTCACCCGTCCTCAGCCAGCCCTCCGCGTCGAGCACCTCCGCCGTGGCTTCTGGCGCCCGCCAGTAGCCGCGCATGACGGTCGAGCCTCGGACCTCGACACGCTCGTCGACGATGCGGATCTCGACACCCGCCTGTACCCGGCCGACCGTGCGGAACTGCACTTCGGGAGCGTCGTCGGGGTCGGTGCCCGTGATGCTCGGTGCCTCGGTCATCGCGTACCGCACGATGAGCGGGCACCCGATCTGCTCACGGACCCGCTCGATCAGCTCGGGGGGTGCCGGCGCGGTGGCGCAGATCCCGATCCGCAGCGCCGGGATCGACTCTCGGCGCAGCTGTGGCAGCTCGGTCAGCTTCGCCCACTGGGTCGGCGCGGCACCGAGCATGCTGATTCGCTCCTCGATGACGAGCCGCGCGGTGTCCTCGGCCCGCCACGGCGTCGGGCTGATCACGATCGTGGCCGCAGTTTCGAGCTGCTCCCACAGCTTGGCCATGTAGCCGGCGTGCGCGAACGGCGTGGCGACGAGCCGGCGGTCGTGCCGGGCAGCCATGACACCGGCGGACGCGACGGCTGCCGCGAGGTTGTCGTGATCGAACCAGGCGCCCTTCGGGATCCCCGTGGTGCCACTTGTCCAGATGATCACCGCGGGATCGCTCGCCTCGACGTGCGGACGTCGCGGACCAAGGCCCTCGCGCGAACAGATCGCATCGAGCTCGGTGCGCTCGATCAGCGCAGCGTCGGTCGGCGGGACCGCGGCCTCGATCTTGTCGTGGATGACGATTGCGGGCTCGCAGGCAGCGATGATCGCCGCGGTCTCGAGCGGTCCCAGCCGCAGGTTGAGTGCGGTCGCCACGGCGCCGCAGCGGATGATTGCTGCGTAGCAGATCGCGAAGTCGATCGACGGCGGCAGCATGATCGCCACGACCTGCCCCGGGCGTACGCCGCGATCCACGAGCTCGGCTGCCAGTGCGTCGGCGAGGACGCCCCACTGCGCGAAGGTGATCCGGCGGTCGCCCTCGACGTAGGCCTCGCGTTCGCCGTCACGGCGAACCGCGTCGTCGAAGGCGTCAGCGACTGTGGGCAAGGTGGTCCAGGCCGAGCATCCGGATCGCATTGCCGCGGATCATCTTGAAGACAGCGCCCTCGGGCATCCCCTCGAACAGCTTCTCCGCGACCGCCTTGCTGTTCGGCCAGGTCGAGTCGCTGTGCGGATAGTCGGTCTCGAACAACACGTTGTCGACGCCGACCTGGGCGAGTGAGTCCATGCCGTGCTGGTCTTTGAAGAAGCAGCCGTAGACCTGGCGGTAGTAGTACGACGACGGCGGCTCGGGGATCCGCTTGGTGTCGGCCCAGCCCTGGTTGTCGTGCCACACGTCATCGATCCGCTCGAGGATGTACGGCAACCAGCCGACCTGGCTCTCGGCGTAGCAGAGCTTCAGGTCGGGGTGTCTGACCAGGACGCCGGAGAACAGGAAGTCGGCGAGGGAGAACATCGCGTTGCCGAAGGCGAGGGTTGCGGTGACCGCGGGCGGCGCGTCCGGTGTCGTGGCGGGCATCCGGGATGAGGAGCCGATGTGCATCGCCACGACCGTCGAGGTTTCGGCGCATGCCGCGAAGAACGGATCCCAGTAGCCGGAGTGGATCGTCGGCAAGCCGAGGTGGAACGGCAGCTCGCTGAACGCGACGGCTCGTACGCCTCGACCGGCGTTGCGGCGCACCTCCGCCGCTGCGAGATCCGCGTCCCACAGCGGGATCAGGCAAAGCGGGATCAGTCGGCCGCCCGAGTCACCGCACCATTCCTCGACCATCCAGTCGTTGTAGGCCCGCACGCAGGCCAGGCCGAGGTCGCGGTCCGGGTGCTCGTTGAAGGTCTGGCCGCAGAAGCGCGGGAACGTCGGGAAGCACATCGATGCTTCCGTCCAGTTCACGTCCATGTCGGCGAGCCGTTCCTTCGGGTCGTAACAGCCCGGCCGCATGTCGTCGTATGTGATCGGCGTCATCGTCATCTCTTCGACGGGATACCCGACCGCCGCCACCATCCGCTTGTGCGTGTAGACCAGCTCGCCGAAGCGCCAGCAGTCGACCTTCGTGGGGGAGTCTTCGTCGAACTCCTCCTTGTATGCCGCCGCTCCGGTGAACTCGATGGTGCGGATGCCGCGCCGCTCGACGCGTGGCCCGGCCTCGCGGAACTTCTGTGGCAACCAGTTCTGCCAAACGTGGGCAGGCTCGACGACATGGTCATCGACGCTGATGATCTTCGGCACGTCCACGATGAGCCTTTCTAGGACTCGACGGACTCGACGGGCGGGTCGTCCATGGTGCGCCGGTGGCTGCGCCGGGTTGCCAGCTCGGTGACGGCCTGGGTGAGCGGCACACCGTCGTTGGCGGCTGCCTTCTTCATCTCCTCCCACTCGCGAAGACTCTCTGCGGCCGCGGCCGCGTTGTCATTCCAGACCGGGAGCAGCGGAGTGGTGATCTCGAGCCGCAGACCACCTGGTTCGTGGAAGTAGACGCTGTAGATGATCTGGTGGTCGACCGGGCCGACGACGTCGATCCCGTTGGCCGTCAGCCATTGCGACCACGCGTCGACCTCCTCCCGGCTGTCGACCTGCATCGCCAGGTGCTCAAACGTGTCGTACGCCGGATGCGGCGGTGCGGGGCGCTCGGGGAGCTCGGGCGCCTCGAAGAACGCGATCGTCGACCCGTCCCGCATCTTGAAGAAGGAGTGGAAGTAAGGCACCGGCTCGCCGGTCGAGGGGATCTTGTCGTCGAGAACGGCGTTGACCAGCTCCATGCCGAGCACGCGGGTGAAGAAGTCGGCGGTCGCTGCGGTGTCGTGGGTGACGAACGCCGCGTGACTGAGCATCGTGGGTTTGCCGGGGCGTAGGGAACCGCTCATCTACCCACTATAGAGCCGTGGAACACGAGTGTCAGATTCTCTCGGCAAGCAGAGATGTCGGGGTTGCAAGCAGGGGTGCTAGGGCCTCGTGAGGATCAGCGCGTCAACCGCGACGACCCCATCGGCGGTCACAACGAGCGGGTTGATGTCGACGGACGAAACGTGCGCGCCGAGGCGGGTCCATAGCCGGTCGACGGCGAGCAGCGCATCGGCGAGTGCCGCCGTCGGCCATTGCGCCTGGCCGCGGAACCTCGCCATCGCCTCGGCGCCGGCGACCTCTTCCACCAGGCCTTCGGCGGCCAGTCGGGTGAGGGGAAGCCGCCGCCCGCCGACACCACCGGTGGTCTCGACCAGAACGCCGCCTCGGCCGAACAGCACGAACGACCCGACGTCGGTGCCGACCTGCAGTCCGGCGAAGGCCTCGCCGATCGCGGTGACCTGCTGCTGCACGACGACCCCGGCGGGCAGGCCCTCGCGCGCGGCGATCTCCCGAAGTCGGTATACCTCGCGCTCGAGGGTGCCCGCATCGACGTCGAGCGACACCGCGCCGAGCTCGGTGCGGTGCGGGATGTCCGCGAGCTTCACGACGAAGCGGTCACCGAGGTGGCGCACGTCGGGCATGCTCTCGGCGCCCGCCGGAACGACGACGTAGCGGGCGGTCGGCACGCCGGCCTCGCCGAGCAGGTCCATCGCCTGCGCAAACGGCACGAGTGACCCCGGCGCCAACCCCGCAACGGGGTTGTCCGCCTTGGCGGGTTGGGTCGGGTCCAGCGGTGCCGGATCGACGTACGTCGTGTATGCGGTCATCGCGTCCATGGCTCGGTACAGCGAGCGCACTCCGGCGGTCACCGTGAGTCCGCGTTCCTGCCATTCGGCCGTCCACTCGCCGACTGCTGCGTCCTCCAGCGACGTCACCACGCACGGCGTCTCGCTCGTCGCGGCGACGTCCGAGAACGGCTCGAGCAGCACCTTTCCCCAGTTCGCGTCACCCGGACCGACCCACCAGCACAAGCCGAGCAGATCGACCGACGCTGCCGTGGCGTACCGCGTGAACAGCTCGCCGAGGACGGCGCGGTCGGTGACCACGAATCCGGTCATGTCCAACGGGTTCACCGTCTCGGCGCCGGGAATCGTCTCGCGCACCCACGCGGCCACCTCGGGCATCGGTGGCAGCTCGGTCTGCGCGCCGACGGCCAGATCGGCTGCGAGTGCCGACACCCCACCCGAGCTGGTGATCAGCGCTGCGCGCCGCATCGGGCGCCACCGCCGTCGTGGCAGCTGGTCGAACAGCTGCGCCATGTCCAGCATCTCGTCGATGTCATGTGCGGTGAGGACGCCGTGCTCGCGGAATGCGAGGTCGTAGACCCATGCGGCGTCGGCGATCGCTCCGGTGTGTGACTGGATGATCGAGCGCGCGGAGTCGGTACGACCCAGCTTCAGGGCGATGACCGCGGTGCCTCGCTCGCGGGCGTGACGCACGGCGGCAAAGAACGGCTCGGCCGCGCGAACCTTCTCGACCACGAGACAGATGACCGAGGTGTCGGCGTCCTCGGCGAGGACATCGATGTAGTCGTGCAGCCCGCACACGGCCTCGTTGCCGGAGGAGACCGCGATGCTGACGCCCAGATGACGTCGGCCGGCGGCGGCCAGTGCAGAGCGGACGAGGAAGCCGCTCTGCGAGACGATCCCGAGCCCGCCCGGACGGGGCGAGATCGCGCCGCCGGTGAACATGTTGATGCCCGCTTGCGCGTTGATGTAGCCGCTGCAGTTCGGCCCGACGACGGCAATCCCCGTGCTGTCCGCGATGTCCTTCAGGCGCTGTTGCAGGCCGACGCCGGAGTCGCCTGCTTCAGCGAACCCGGCGGCCGCGACCACCACACCTGCGCAGCCGAGCTCCGCTGCCTCGGCCACGGTTTCCACCGAGCGCTCGGCGTTGACCAGTGCGAGCACGGCGTCGACCGGCTCGCCGATCGACGCGAGGCTCGGCGCACAGGGCAGTCCGTAGACCTCGTCGCGGCGTGGGTTGACCATGCGGACGTCGACACCGGCGGCAAGCATCGGGCGGACAGCGTTGTTGGACATCGCGAGCGACTCGTTCGCGCCGACCACGGCAACGGTCCCGGGGCGCAGCAGCCGGGCGAGGTTCGCCGGACCCTCGCGGATCAACATGCGTGTCAGAATAACCAGGTGCGCGATCAGCAGGTCGTCGTCGCGATCGTGGACGGCGTCGCGGTCATCAGCCTGGACCGACCGCAGGTGCGCAACGTCCTGTCCCCGGGTCCGGACGGCACCAGGGGCCAGCTGCTGACCGCCTTCAGCGCGGCCGAGGCGAACCCTGACGTCGCGGCGATCGTGCTGACGAGCACGGGTGCGGACTTCAGCGCGGGCGCCGACCTGACCGCGGCGACACCTCGGCTGACGCTCGCCGCCGACCTCGAGTTCGTGGCCGAGGCCGACGCCTTCCATCGGTCGATCCGGCGTACGGCGATTCCGGTGATCGCCGCCGTCCGCGGGCACTGCCTCGGCGCCGGGTTGCTGCTCGCGTGCAGCGCGGACATCGTCGTCGCGAGCACGACCGCCCGGTTCGGGTTGCCCGAGGGTCGGCTCGGGTTGATCGGCGCCAGCCCGCTCGTGCCGTTGGTCGGCCGGCAGTGGGCCAAGTTCCTGATCATGACCGGGGAGCCGATCGATGCCTGGCGGGCCCGGGACATCGGTCTGGCGCTCACCGTCGTCCAGGACGAGCAGCTCGATGCACGCAGCCTCGACCTCGGGATCCGGCTGGCACGAATGCCGCGCGACGGGTTGGTGCTGAACAAGGCGGCGATCGATGCGGTGGCCGACGAGTGCGGCGAGGCGGCCGGCCGGGCCGAGTCGCTGTCGCGCGACGCGGCGACCCTGCACCAGGCCGCCGGAGCACGGGCTCCGGACGGCCGGACGTTTCGCGACATCCTGCAGGCGGAGGGCATGAAGGGACTCAAGGCTGCTCGCGAGGCGCAATGGTCCGACCCCTGGCTGCAGGGCGACGCGTGACCGGCAAGGCGCTGACCCGTCGCGCGAGCTACGGGCCGAACAGTCCGGTCATCGGTCGGCGCGGGGCGCGTACCCGGCAGCGCCTGCTCGACATCGCGCTCCGGCTGTTCGCCGACAACGGCGTCCACTCGACGCTGGTCGACGACATCGCTCGCGAAGCCGGAGTGTCGCGAGCCGCGTTCTACCAGTACTTCGACAGCCGCGACCAGGTGGTGGTCGAGCTGGTCGAGGAGTGTGGCGCCGAGCTGATGCGGGTGGTGCGACGGCTCGGGCCGCTCAGCGCGACCGCTGCCGGCTACGACAACGTGCACTGGTGGCTGGGCGAGTGGGCGTACGTCTACGACAAGTACTCCACCATCTTCGTCGAGTGGGCGCACATCGACGGGCCACAGACGCCGTTGCGACCGATGATCGTGAGGTTCGTCGAGAACTACACGGCGCGGCTGGCGGACCGGCTTGCTGATGCGAGGTTCGGCGGTCTCGAGCCTGCCCCGATCGCGCTCGCATTGCAGACCATGATCGAGCGGTTCAACTACTACCGGCTCTCGCAGCACACCGGCGTGAGCGACAGCGAGATGTTGGACACCCTCGCCATCTGTGTGCAGCGGTTGCTCTTCCCGTCGACCCCGGCGTCGGCGTACGCCGCGACCATCGACGATGCGCCGGCACCGGTTGTCGCGCGGCTGCCGCTCGCGGACCGTCGAAGCGCTGGTCCGGACACCGCCGACGCGTTCGACCGCGAGCGGTTCGCGACGATGAGCGGCGCCGGGCGAGCAAGCATCGAGCAGCTGGTCGCCGGCGGAGCCGCGGTGTTTGCGGCGTCGGGATACCGGCGGTCCAGCGTCGACCAGATTCTTGCGGCCGCGAGTCTGTCGCGACGCACGTTCTACAAGTACTTCGACAACCGGCTCGACCTACTGCTGATGGTGTCCGACCGCTGCGCCGCCCACGTCGTTGAGCTCGGAACGGCGTTCGCGGCAGTAGCTCGGGCATCCGATCGCGAGGTCGCGGTGCGGGACTGGGTGGCGTCGGTGGTGAGGTTCGCGAACAGCGAGGGCGGGATCCTGCGGATCTGGCTCGAGGAGCCGGTCAGCCCGCAGCTCAAGGCGACCGCGGATCTGGCGATCGGGATGTTGATCGCGACATTCACCGAAGGGCTGTCGGGCGGCAAGCCGGTGCCGGGCTTCTCGCCCACCGCGGCCGCGTGGGTCTTGTTGTCGGTGGTCGAGCGAGTGCCGCGTCAGGCCGTCGCGACCCGTGACGACCTGACGAGCGAGCAGCTCGTCGACCTGATGACCGGGGTGATCGTTCGCGGCCTGTTCTGAGCTCGCTGTCCGGCGCCCCCGATCACGCCGCGATCGTCAGCCGGCACCCAGGATCAGCGTGCCCGATGAGCAGAACCACCCGCCCGTCGCGCTGACGCAGGCGAGCTTGGCGTCGGGAACCTGGCGTGCCTCGCACTCGCCACGCAGCTGGCGGGCCGCCTCGACGACGAGGAACAAGCCCCGCTGGCCGGGATGGCAGGCCGCCAGGCCGCCGCCGTCGGTGTTGGTCGGGAGGTCGCCGCCCAGCCGGAGCCGGCCGTCCGCGACGAACGGCCCGGCCTCGCCCTTGGCGCAGAATCCCAGGTCCTCCAACGTGATCAGCAGCATTGAGGTGAACGCGTCGTAGATCTCGCAGACGTCGATGTCGGCGGGTGTGACACCGGCGCGAGAGAAGGCGAGTGGGCCTGACACCGCGGCCGGCCCGGTGGTGTAGTCGTCCCACTGACTCATCGACACGTGCGAGGCGGCCTCGCCCGTGCCCAGCACCCAGACCGGCGTGACCGGAAGGTCTCGGACCCGCTCCTCCGCGACGAGCACGACCGCGGCGGCACCGTCGGAGCGCAGGCAGCATTGCAGCTTGGTGAACGGGTCCGCGATCATCGGCCCTGACAGCACGTCATCGATGGTGACCGGCGTGCGCTCCTGCGCCTCGGGGTTGTCGGCGGCGTTGAATCGTGCGGACACCGCGATCTCCGCGAGCTGCTCGATCGTCGTACCGAACTCGTGCATGTGCCGGCGGGCCGCCATCGCGTACTTCGAGATCAAGGTGTGGCCGTACGGCACCTCCCACTGCATCGGTCCGCGCGAGCCCCAGTCGAGGCTTCCCATGCGCAGCCGGTTGCGGATGTCGGACCGGGCGGTCGATCCGTAGGCCAGCAGGATCACGTCGGCGTGGTTCTCGGCGATCGCGTCAACGGCGTGCGCAACCATGACCTCCCAGGCCGCACCGCCGACCGCCGTGGAGTCCAGCCATCGCGGTCGCAGCCCGAGGTACTCCGCGACGTCGATCGGCGCGAGCGCACCGAGCGCTGTGGAGGCGAAGCCGTCGATGTCGCCCGGACCGAGCCCGCTGCTTGCGAGCGCCGTGCGGCTGGCTTGGGCAAGCAGGCCGTACGGCGTCGCCGGCTCCGGTTGGGCGAGATCGGCGAGTGCCACCCCGGCGACCGCCACCCGGCGGGTCAACGCACGACCCGTCGAGTCACCCAGTCGGCCATTGCGTCGAGTGCCTCCTCCAGCAGCTCCGGTGTCCCTTCGTAGTAGTGGCCCGCGCCCTTGATCGCGACCAACTCGCTGGTGTCGCCGGCCGCTTCGTGCATCTCCTGGCCCATGTGCGGATGGACGGTGACGTCGGCCGTGCCGTACTCGACCAGGACCGGAACCCCGACGTCGGGCAGCCATCGAAGCGCGTTGCCCAACGAGTGGTCGATCGACCATTGGTTGAGCCACGCGCGCGCCGTGTTGAACCGCCCGATGCCCGCCGGCAGGTAGTTGGCGACCGCGGGCGGGCCCCAGAGTGACACCCCGATCGGGCGGTCGCTCGGATCGATCGCGCCGTCCAGAAACCGCAGGTCGGCACACGTGCCGTGTACGACGAACGGGAGGTCGTCGAGACCATCGGGACCGGACCTGTGCGAGCTCAACCCGGTGAGCTGCTCCTCGCACCAGCGTGAGATCCGCCGGTTGCGCTCGATCTGCGCAGCGCGATACGTCGCGATGAACGCCGGGGTGTACGGCGGTGCGTTCCGCTCGTCGTACATGTCGAGGGTGGCGTCGCGTGCGAACGGGCGCAGCTCGTCGGTGATCGCGGGGTCGAGCCATTCGCTCGACAGTCGCGCGCGGCTCGGGTGGGCCATGAACATCACGAGCCCGTCGAGCGGCGGCAGGTCGGCCTGGGTCAGGTCGGGCCCGCCTCCGGGCGGGCTGCTGACGGTCGGGGTCAGCGCCTGGGCCTGGTAATAGGGCGCGGTCGACGCGCCGCCCGAGTTTCCGACGAGCACGACGCGCCGGTAACCGAGCACCTCGCGCAGGTGCCGGACCACCGAGCCGATGTCGAGCAGGCAGTTCTCCATCAGCAGCGACGAGTCGTTGCCGACGTAGCGCGTGGTGAGGCCGATCGCGCCGAAGCCGCGCGCCGCGATGCCGGGAAGTGCGTAGTGGCCGAGGAAGTTCGCCGTCGGGTGGCAGAACATCACCGCGGTGTCGCGCGGCGTCCCGGACTCGCGGACCTCACTCGCCCATACCGTCTTCGCGAGTCGGGCGACGCCCGAGTAGATCTCGACGCGCGAGTGGGCGCTGGCCGTCGCGGCGACGAGGTTGCGCTCGATGCTCAACGGACCGGCCGGAAGTACGGCGCCACGATGTCGTCGTTCAGCGGCTGGAACGTGACTTCTAACGGCATTCCGATGCTCAGCTCCTCGGCAGTGGCGTTGACGATGCGGGTCATGACCCGCGGTCCCTCTTCGAGATCCACGACGGCCGCGACGTACGGCAGCTGCTCGTCGAACGGAGGCAGATCGTTCAGATAGACGGTGGAGTACGTGTACAGCGTTGCCCGCCCGCTGGCGTCCTGCCACGGCACGTTGGCGCTCCAGCAGAACGGGCAGAACGGTCTCGGATAGTGGTGTGCGCGACCACAGTCCGAACACCGCCGAATCAAGAAGCGACCTTCCGCCGCGGCCTGCCAGAACGGCGCCGTCTCGGCCTCGATCGTCGGGAGGTCGCTGCGCGGCCGTGGCGCTGTCATCCGGCTCTCCCGTCGGCGACCATCGTTCGCAGCTCCCGCTTGAGCACCTTGCCGTAGGCGTTGCGCGGCAGGATGTCGATGAACCAGTAGCGGCGAGGGTGCTTGTACGTCGCGAGCGAGGTGCCACAGAGCTCCTCGAGCTGGGCCTTGACCACGGGATCGTCCGCATCGGTCACGACCACGGCAACCACCTGTTCACCCCACGTGCGGTCCGGTATGCCGATCACGGCGACGTCCTTGACGCCCGGGTGGTCGAGCAGGACGGACTCGACCTCGACGGCGTACACGTTGGAGCCGCCGGTGATGATCATGTCCTTGACCCGGTCGAGCAGCGTCAAGCAGCCGTCTTCGTCGAGGCGGCCCAGGTCACCGGTGTGCAGCCAGCCACCGCGCAGGGCCTGCGCGGTCTCCTCCGGTCTGTTCCAGTAGCCGGTCATGACCGCCGGACCGCTGACGACGAGCTCGCCGACGACGCCCGCCGGTACCTCGTTGTCGGTCTCGTCGACGATCCGGACGGACATCCCGGGCCGGGCGTAGCCCGCGGTCGCCAGCCGGGAGGGAGCCGGCTCGGCGAGCGCGGCCGTGTGGTCGTCGGGAGTGAGGACGGTCGCGGTCATGGGCGTCTCACCCTGGCCGTAGAGCTGCACCAGGCGCGGCCCGAATGCCCGGAGCGCTCGACGGAGCTCCGGCTCCGGGAACGGCGCGCCGCCGTAGACGATCTGTTTGAGGTTCGGCAGGTCGACAGGACGATCGCCGGTTGCGTCGGTGAGCATGACGATCTGGGTCGGCACCAGCCAAGTGTTCGTCACTTCGTGCTCGGCCATGAGGTCGAAGATCGCGGCCGGTTCGAAGCGTCCGGCCGGCGCGAGCACGTGATGCGCACCGCGGGCGGTCGTGGCGAGCGCGTGGAATCCCGCGCCGTGCGTGAGCGGCGCCGCGTGCAGCGTGACGTCACGGCTCGACATCGGCGTGAGGTCGGCGAGCCACGACGTGGCGACGAAGTTGAGGATGCCGTGAGTCAGCATCGCCCCCTTCGGGCGACCGGTCGTGCCTGATGTGTAGAACAGCCATGCGAGGGTGTCGCGGTCGACGCTCACCTCGAGCGGCTCCCGATCCCGCTCGGCCGCGAGCACTGCCTCGTAGCCCGACGTGCCGACCCATTCTGGCTCGGCACGTGTCGGGTCGTCGACCGCGACGACGTGGACGTTGTCGGCTTCCGCGCCGACCACGACGTCGCGCATCGCGGTGCTGGTGACGATCGCGACCGCGCCGGAGTCCGCCAGGTGATAGGCGACCTCCGCCGCCTGGAACCGCGCGTTGAGCGGCACCCAGCCGACGCCGGCGGTGAAGCAGGCGAACATCGTCTCGATCAGCTCGAGGGAGTTCGGCATCAGGCAGGCGACACGCTCGCCGGGTGTGGCACCGAGCCGGCGCAACGCGTGGGCGAGGGCGTTCACGCGCTCGGCGAGCTCACGGTAGGAGGTCGTGCGGTCGCCCTGGGTGATGGCCGGCGCGTCTGGTGTCCGGCGCGCCGCGTTGGTCAGCAGGCGGCCGAGGTTCATGTGAGGGCGAGGAGCTCGTGCATCGTGCGGAAGACGAGGTTGGGCACCATCGCGAACTCCTGGCTCTCGACCAGGCGCAGATCGGGGTACTGAGCAGTCAACAGCTCCAGCGCGATCTTCATCTCCAGGCGCGCCAGCGGAGCGCCGAGGCACAGGTGTACTCCCTTGCCGAAGCTCAGGTGGGTGCGCGCGTTCTCCCGGGTGATGTCGAACCGGTCAGGCTCGGGGAAGTGCGCGTCGTCGTGGTGGCCGGAGGCGAAGGTCATGAACAGCTGCGCGCCCTGCGGAAGGTCCACGCCGGCCAGCGTCGTCGGGCGGCTCGTGATCCGCCGCCAGCCGAGGATCGGCGGGTCGTACCGCAGCATCTCCTCGACCGCGTTGTCGATCAGGTTCGGGTCGGCGACCAGCATCTTCCACTGGTCTTGGTTGGACAGCAGGTAGCGCAGGCCGCCGGTGAACAGATTGGTCGTGCTGTCGTGCCCCGCGAGGGCGATCGAGTAGACGATGCTCACGCAGTCGTTGAAGGTCACTTCCTCGTGCTCGTCGGACCAGGCGAGCAGGTCGGAGGTGAAGTCGTCGGCAGGGTCGCTCCGGCGGCTGGCGACGTGGTTCTCGACGTAGCTCCAGAACGACACGACGTTGTGCGCCACCTCGACCTGCTCCTCGTCGGAGAGCCGGCCGTAGGTGAGCAGGATCCGCTTGGTGCACCAGCTCTTGAGCAGCTCCCAGTCGGTTTCCGGGAAACCGAGCAGGCTGAACCCGGCGTAGCCCGGTAGCGGGAACGCCAGGCTTGCGACGAGGTCGACGCTCGCCTGTCCGTTGAAGCCGTCGAGGATCTTCTGGGTCTGCTCACGCAGGACCGGCTCGAGGGAACGAATCCGTCGCGGAGACATGTTGCGCAGCACCGCGGTGCGCATCGGTGCATGCCGCGGCGGGTCCGCGTTGGTGAGGGTGGGGACTCGGCGTACGCCGCCGGCCAGGATCTCGGCTGCCGCGGGACACACCGGGTACACCGGCGACGAGGCGTTCGCCGCGAGATAGGTGTCGCGATCGAGCAGCACCTGCTCGATGTCGGCGTACCTCGTCACGAAGTACAAGTCGAGCTCGGCGTGGTGGAGCACAGGCCCCGCTGCGCGCATGTCGGCGAGCTGGGGGAACGGGTTCGTCAGAAACTCGGCGTCGAGCGGATCGAAACCATGTGTGACCGGGCAGCCGCTGGTGGTCGTCACATTGACAGGGTAATCACAGATGTCAGATTCGGTCGAGGGTGCCGTGCGGACGTCGAGCCGGCTCCCGGGCATACTCCGCGCCATGGAGATCTGGGAGCTGGTGGCCCGCGAGGAGATCCGGGAGTGCATCGCGGGATACAACGCGCATGGCGACGCGGGCCGGATGGCGGAGATGCTCGACGTGTTCACCGACGACGCGGTCATGGAGATCGAAGGAGTCGCCACCCAGGGCAGGGACGCGATCGCCGAGGTGATGAGGGACGCCGGGCGCAGCTTCGTCGCATATGCCAAGGCAGCAGGCGTGCCGCGAGGTGGTCCGGTCCTGCGCCACTTCACCTCGACGGTCGCGATCCGCGTCGTGTCCGAGACGCAGGCTCAGGCCAGCCTCTACTACTTCGTGCTCATGCAGCACGGTCTCGACCACTGGGGCCGCTATGACGACGAGTACCGCCGCGTCGACGGCCGGTGGCGGATCAGCCGGCGCCGGGAGTGGATGGAGGGCGCGATCGACGGAGGCTTCGGCGTGCGGGCACTTGCGCAGCGAGGGACGGCGGGCCCAGCCACGGCGGACGGTGGTTAGGTGGTCCGAGTTGATATTGTCAACGCTGTTCACCGCCACGGAGGCATCCCGTGAAGGTCCGTCACCCGGCATTCGACTTTGTCGGCGTTGACCCGGTCTGGGCGAGTGACGCGCCGTTGGTTCACTGGGTCAACGCGATCGGCATCATTCCGGCCTACGTCGAGCCCTTCCTGATCAAGGTGATGCAGCGGGCACGACCGCTGCTCGACCCGGTTGCCGACGCGGAGCTGCTGAGCGACCTCGACGTGTTCCAGCGACAGGAAGCCCAGCACTTCAAGTTCCACGTCGCGTTGAACGGGTGGATTCGTGACGGCGGCTATCCGGGCATGGCCGACCATGAGCGGGCATTTGCGCGGGAGTACGACGCCTTCCTCGAGACCAAGCCACTCGGCTGGTTGCTCGGGTACTGCGAAGGCTTCGAGTCGATGGGGCTGGCGATCGCCAACGTCTGGGTCGACGGCGGGCTCGAGACATCGCTGCCCGATGCCGATCCCCGGCCGATTGCGCTCTGGAGATGGCATCTCGCCGAGGAGTACGAGCATCGAACCGTGGCGTTCCGAGTGCTCAAGGCGCTCTACGGCCAGCGCAGGCTGCGGTTCTACCGGATGAGGTTGGCCGGTCTGTTCCACGCCGCCCGACACATCGGGCAGAGGGTACGAAGCCTGCACACGTATCTGATCGAGTCGGACGCCGCGGCCGCCGGCGCCCCCGTCGATCGCCGTGCGCGACGCCCTCCGAAGGGCGACGCGTTCGGCCGGCCGCTGCAGTTCCTCCCCAAGCTCCTCGGGCCGAGATACGACCCCCAAGATGCGCGGCCACCGGTGCGGCTCGCGGAGGCGCTCGCCCTTTCGTCGACCGGCCTCTCCGGGTGATCGGAGCGCACGGCGGTCGGTTCGGCCGTCGTTGACGCGATCTGACGCTTGCGTTTACGGTCGCCCGATGGATCTCGACGCCGCGGCATTCACCCTCGGCGGTCTGCGGATGTATCCGCTTGCGGTCACGACGCGCTCCGGTGACACGGCCAACGGGCTGATCGCTTTGTCCGGGGGATCTGGCAGCATCGTCGCGGACGCTCCCCGCGCGATGATCGGGCTGTCGAAGTACAACCTCACGCACGACCTGGTGATGAGCTCGGGCGTGTTCGCGATGCATCTGCTTGCCGCCGACCCGCCTGAAGCGCTCGACGCGTCGCTGTCGATCGTCATGGCACTCGGCGCGTCGTCGGGGCGCGACGGCGACAAGCTGTCGACGCTCGCCACCAAGGACGGCGTGACCGGGTCGCCAATCCTCATTGACGCACTCGCCTATGTCGAAGGCCGGGTCGTCAACTCGATGGACTGCGACGAGAACACCGTCTTCCTCGCCGATGTCGTCGCCGCAGAGCGACTGCGTGACGGTCATCGGCTCAACGTCGGCGATGCGTGGAAGGCGCTGCCATCGGAGTGGCTCGAGAAGTACGAACGAAATCACGCACCGCAGGCCGCCGATGCGCGGCAGCGCCGAGGGCTGGAGGCCTGATGAGTGAACCGACGTATCCCCGCGAAGAAGTGGAGCAGGCCTTCCGTCACTACTTCATGACGGGGCCGGTGCTCGAGGACTGGATCGCCTGGTCGCAGCTGTTCACCGACGGCGCCACCTACAACGACCACTACTGGGGGACGTTCCACGGACCGGCCGAGATCCAGCGGTTCCTCGAAGGAACGATGTCGTACGCGTCCTTCGTGTACTCACCGCTGATTTGGTACAACATCGACGGCTCGCAGGTCGTCTACAAGGTGATCAACCGCGCCGACAACCCCGAGTCCGGCGGTTCGCCGTTCGAGTGTCCGTCGCTTCAGGTGATCCAGTACGCAGGCAACGGCAAGTGGGCGTCGGAGGACGACTGGTGGACGACCCGCGAGATGCGCCTGCTCGGCACCGACTGGGTCGCCGCACTCTCGAAGTTTCCCGAGGCCGACCCGCTGTCGCGTGCCGACTGGGGTGACTGGGTCGACTGGGCGCGGCCGCCTGCTGGCCATGTCGCGAAGCCGTCGTGGGTCGGGCGTGACATTCCCGGGATCGCCCGCCTCGCCGACATCACCTTCGGGGATCGCCATCGGAGGTAGCGCGCACGACGTCGCCGAGCTGGTCAGGGGTGCTGCCATGCAGCACGAGCTCGTCCGCGCCGGCGTGAACGAACTCGCCGAGCCTTCGCGCGCAGTCCTGCGGACTCCCGACGGCGGACGCGGCGGCCAGCCACTCCCGCGGCAGGGCATCGGCGGCTTCGGTCAGCTGGTCGCGCGTCCGCACCGAGTCGGCCGCGCCGCGGATGCCCGAGAGCTGGGGGTGCTCACGCAGCCGCCGGAGCGGTTCGGTGTCCCAGCCGTTGATCTGGACAAGCTGCTCGCCGAAGCCGGGGATCTGGAAGTACGTGACGGCTCGGCCTCCGACGACCGCGGCTTCTTCCTCGGCAGGCAAGCCCGATGCAGTGACCACGGTGGCGTAGACGGTGAGGTCGCTGGGATCGCGGCCCGCCGCCTCGGCGGCCTGCCGCGCGATCCGGGCGGAACGTCCGACCGCGTCGGGGGTGAGGAACGGGTGGAGCAGGACGCCGTCGAAGTGCGCGCCGGCGAGCTCGAGCGTCTTCGGTCCGATCGCGGCGAGGACCAGTGGTGGCACCGGCGCGTCAGGAAGGTCGGCCAGGCGCAGCGACGGGAACGTGCCGGCGGGCCCGTCGTAGGAGACCTTCTCGCCCCGGCACAGGCGGCGCAGCATGTCCGCGGAGTCGATCAGGATCTCGCCGGTCATGGCAGGTAGCCCGGCCGCGCGATACAGGGCGGCGACCGAACGGCCGAAGCCGAGCACCATCCGGCCGCCGGTCAGAGCCTGTGCCGTCATCGCCATCGACGCCAGCACTCCGGGCTGTCGAATCAGGAACTGCGTGATGCCCGACGCGATTCGTACGGATGACGTCGTCTGGCTCAGCGCCCCGGCGATGACGCCGAGATCCTTGGTGCCCCAGCGCTCGGAGAGCCAGACGGTTCCCATGCCGAGCGCCTCGGCGGACTGCGCCTGGGCGATGACGGGCCGCGGGTCCCGCACGCGCCCCGGCAGTACGTATGCACCGAGCCGGCGGACGTCGAGCTGCGTGCCGTTCTCATCCGTTCGCATCCGGAAACGATAGGGCGGCCGTGCTGCTCGACATGCGCGACGAGATCGCCCGGTGGATCACCGATCGACTTCGCGCGGACGGTTGCCGCGAGGTGTGGCTCGGCGTCCTGTCGGCGCCAAGCGCCGGCTTCTCCGGTGAGACCGTGCTCTTCGCTGCGTCGTGGCGCGATGCCGAGGGGGAGTCCCATACCCACGACCTGGTTCTGCGGATGCAGTCGTCCGACCATCAGGTCTACCTCGCTGCCGACGCTGTTCGGCAGGCCCGCACGATGCAGGAGCTGTCGCGGTTCGAAGGCGTTGTCGTCCCGCACGTTCGCTTCGTCGAGCCCGACCCGTCAACGCTCGGAGCCGCGTTCTACGTGATGGATCGCGTCGACGGCCGGGTTCCTGTCGATGTACCGAGCTGGCACTCGCGCGGATGGACGGTGGATCTCGACCCCGCTCGCCGCACGGAGCTCTACGACAACGGCCTGTCCGCCATGGTCGCGCTTCACCGCGTCGACTGGCGCGACGGTCTGGAGTTCCTCGTCGAGCCGGGGGAGGGGACAGCGCTCGCGCGCAACGTCGCGATGCTGCGGCGCTGGTACGACGCCTGCGAGCCGGGCCGGCGATACGGCGGTGACGTGCTGGCAACAGCGCTCGAGCTGGTCGGCGACCTGGTGCCCGCCGATGACGCCGAGGTGGTGATCTGGGGCGATGCACGGATGGGCAACATCGTGTTCGGCGGCGACCTCACCGTGGCGGCGATGCTGGATTGGGAGGCAGCGACGACCGGGCCTCCCGCCGTGGACCTCGGGTGGTGGCTGATGTTCGAGAACCTGCTCTGCGAAGCGCGCGGTGCGTTGCGGCTCGAAGGCATCGCCGATCGTGCCGGCACGATCCGGCGCTATGCCGAGCTCGGCGGCGGGTCGATCGCGGACATCGACTACTACGAGCTGCTCGCGGACGTCGGGATCATGCTCATCACCAGCGTGATCGCCGACAACGCGGTGAAAAGCGGCTCGATCTCCTTGGCAGACTCGACGGGCTACCCCAACCGGATCGTTGGGATGACCGAGGCGTCGATCAATCGGCTGAGGTAGTCGCGAGCTGGTTCTGTAGCTCGACGGTGTCGTAGTAGTCGCGCATCACGGTGATCCTGCCCTCGCGGTCGAGCTCGACGACGCTCGCCCAGTGCAAAGACACCGGCTTGCCGGCGATCCGCATGCTGTCGATGCGCTCCATGAACACCATGGTGTCCGTCGAGACCGCCGTGAGGATCTCGTAGGAGAAGTCGGCGAAGATCCCACCCTGGCGCTCGAACTCAGCGGTGATCGCGGCCGTCCCGATCACCGGGTCTTCCCAGGCGCGGACGTGATAGCTCGCGTCAGGCGCAAAGACCTCGGCCGCCGCTCTCATGTCCTTGGCGACGATGGCATCGAGCAATGCGCGCACCGTCTGGTCCTGCTGTGGGCTCATGCCTTGCAACGGCGTACCCCGTTGTTGGGCGTGGAGAACTTCCCGTTGTTCAGGCTCATGTTGTACCAACAGACGACGGGCGGCGCCGGCTTGCCCGGGTAGTAGCTGATCGGCCCGGTGAGGCCGCCGACGTCGTAGTTGCGCACCTTGTCCAAAGCGGTGGTGATGTCGGCGCTGGTGATCGTCTGCTTGTTCGGCCAGAAGGTCGAGGAGTACGCGAAGATCTGCGCGGCGGTCCAACCCTGTACCGGCGTGCCGATCGGACTGAGGCCCGGTGCGTATTGGCTGATCACCTGGTTCATCAGCGTGATCTGCGGGTTTCCGGTCGTGGTCCACGGTTTCACGATGCTGTCGAAGATGACCCCATTGAGGTTCTTGTCGTCTGCGTCGTCAGGTACGACGACACTGGCCACCGTTCCCAGCCTGCCGGTGTAACCCGCAGACCGGCAGTTCGAGGCTGCCCGGTGGATGCTGTTCGGGTCGAGAACGATGATCAGGAACGTGGCGCCCGCGCGCTTCGCACCGAGGCACTGGGAGCTGAAGTCGGGCGCGGTCAGGGACGCGCTCGCCGAGTACACGAGGTGCATCCCGTCGTGCGCGATGTCGGTCTTTCCAGCGGCGCTTCCGAAGATGGAACACGCCGATGCCTCGATGCAGTAGATGAGGCCGACGTGCTTGCGCTGCGTGGGTGTCAGCTGGCTCGGTAGGCCCGCATAGCTGGCGTAGATCGCCCATTTCCCGGACGGCATCTGCGGGAAGAAGTTCGGGTAGTTGTTGTAGAAGTCGTCTGCACCCTCCGAGCCGATCGCCGGGATGTGATGGGAGATCAGGTAGCTCTCCCCTCCGGTCGCCGCGAGTGGCGCGTTGTTGTAGACGAACGCCACGACGTGATCCTGTTCGACGAGCTGTTCCGTCAGAGCGGCGTTCCGGGACGGCTCCGCACCGTCGTCGGCCTTGATGAACTTGATCGGGTGACAGCGCAGGCCGCCGAGCGAGTTCACGTAGCCCGCCCAGGCCGAGACCATCGACGCGCCGCCCGCTACTGCTGCACCCGCCAGCCCCGACTGCTCGCCGACGCTGCCGATGACCACCGGAGCCTTCTGTGCGGCGCACTTCTCCACGCCGGGAACGAGGCTGTTCGTCACGCCGCTCGATCCGCCCGCCGTCGTACCGGCCGCGCCGGAGGAGGCCTTCGAGCCGCCGCTCGCCGTACTGCCGCCGACGGTGCCACCGCCGACATCGGACGTGCCACTGCCTGGCGGAGCGCTGGCGACACCGGTGGTTCCGCTGCCGGCGGTCGGAACCGCGGCCGGAGTACTCACTGATCCCGGCTGCTGGGTCGCGGGGACCACGGCGCTGCCGCGCAACGCGTTTTCGAGGGTCTCGTGGGATTGCCTGCTTCCACAGGCGGCCAGGGCCAGGACGGCGACCATCGCGACCATCGCGCGTGCGCGACCTCGCCGACCAAGGACGTGCATGAGAGCTCCCGACACTGGACGGCGAATGACGACGGGACAACAGCAGACGCAATATACTTAACTTGTCTACAGGTATGGCATCGTAAACGTCTGGCATCGCCTGCCAACCGCGCATGGCCTGGTTCCGTTGGCGCTCACCAGTGCGCCGGATTGGAGACGTCGTGGGACTGCGGGCGCTCGGGTTCGCCGGCGTCGCGGTCCCCGTAGGCGTCTCCTGCATGCTCGGCGCGGCCTCTGCGTGGAGCGCCGTCTCGTCCGACGCGAATGTTGCGCCACACGCCTTCCAGGCGACGTCCGCGGCCGTCGGCGCGGAGGTGGCACTGAACCTGCCTGGCGCTCCGTTGAGCTCGACTCCGGTCGACAGCGGTGGACCGAGCGGTGAGGCGTCGCTGAACTCGCTCGGGGAAGGCACCGGTTACGCGGCGTTCCCAGATCCTGGACAGTTCATCCTCTCCTTGCCGGGGCTGGTCGCCGGGCTGCTCAGCACGGGGGCGGCGGGCCTTCCGCCGGTCCACCTACCGCCGCTGCCCGACTATCCGTTCGAGGTGAGCGCGAGCTCGACCACGCCGACGGCATCGGCAGGCGCGGGCTCCTATGCCCTTCATGCCACCAACTCCGCGACGGAAAGCACCGGATCAGCGACGGCTGGTCTGCGCCTGGACGTGGGCGTGAACACCGCGCTGCTGACGAGTACCTCCTCGATCGCTGTCGCGTTCGATGGCACCGTCACCGCGACGGCAACCTCCGACATCCAGGGGCTCACGATCGGCCCGGTCACCCTCGGGCAGATCACCTCCACTGCAACCGAGACGATGGACACCGCGGGCAACGTGACGCCGACGAGCTCGATCATCATTGACGGTGCCCGTGTCGGCACCTTGCCGGTCGAAGTCTCGACCAAGGGCCTGAACATTGCGGGCACGACCGTTCCTCTCCCGCTCAGCTCGATCCTCACGAGCGCGCTGAAAGCCGAGCACGTCACGTTGAGGGTGGCGACTGCGCAGATCCACGATGGCCGGGTGATCGCGCCAGCCGTCGAGATCGACGGTCCCGTTCCGTCGAAGGGCATCGGGACGGCCGAGGGCACCTACACGATCACCCTCGGCGGGGCGACGGCGGCCATGCAGTCGACGATCAGCCCGGGCACCGTCAGCTCACCGCCGCCGGCCGGTGGTGCCACAGTGGCAGGCTCCGGGCCGACCGGCTCGGGCGGTCTGAGCGGCCTGCCGCCGGCGGGAAGCTCAGTCGTTCCCACGACTGGCGGACCGGCCCCGGACGTGGCCGGCGTGACGACGGCCCCGAATGCCGCACCGGCGGCGCTGATCGGGCTGTTCGGTGTCAGGAGTCTGTATCTGATCGTCTGCGCTGCCGCCGTGGCAGCGTTCGGTGTGGGTCAGCTGACCCGATGGATAGGAGTGCGGGTGCCGTGGACCTCTACCGATGGGTGAGGGCTCAGTGGGATCGAGCGCTGGCGATCGTCGCGACGATCGTCGGGCTGGTGTTGTTGATCGTCGGCTACCTGGGTGTCAGTGATGCGACGCTGCCGACAGAGCAGATTCCCTACCTCGCATCCAACGGTCTGTTCGGCATCTTCGCGCTCGGCGTCGGCGCCACGTTGTGGCTCTCGGCCGACCTGCGCGACGAATGGCGCAAGCTCGACGACATCCATCGGGACCTCCGACAGGAGCGCGAGGAGCGCGCCGGCGTGGACGAATCTGCGCAACCCCTGACCGCGTCCGGTGGCGCACCGCGGCGGACCCGTCGTGCCGGTTGACGGAGCCGGCTCGCTGAGCCTCGAGCGGGTCATCCAGCGCGACGTTCGTGCATTACGTCCCTGGACGCCGCCGCTGCTGAGCCGGCTGATCACCTTCAACGCGATCGGCCTGGTGTTGATCGTGGTCAGCTGGTACCAGGTCAGCGGGGACCTCACTGTGCGCGACCAGCTCGCCTGGTTCAACGTCGGCGTCGTGGGTCTGATCGTGTCTGGAGTCGGCAACGGCTACTGGCTGCTCTCCGGCCGCAGCCACATAGGTCGCGCGCGCATGATGGTGCTGCCGCCGCGCGCAAAACGGCCCGGCGACGGGTGGGGCGACCGGCTTGCAGAAGATCTTGAGAACCGCCCGGTCGCCGCGGCCGCGATGACCCGCTACCACCGCCCGAGCTGTCCGATGGTCGCGGGCAAGCAGACGGCAGCCACTACTCGCCGCGCACACGAGCGCGCGGGTCGCCTCCCTTGTGAGCTCTGCGAACCGTAGTGCTCCCCTTCATCATCGGTGGTCTCGTCACCGGCTCCCTCTACGGTCTGTCCGGCCTGGGCCTCGTACTGACCTACCGCACCTCCGGCGTGTTCAACTTTGCGCACGGTGCGATCGCGGCTGCGGCCGCGTTCTTCTTCTATGCGCTGCACGACCAGCACAACGTGCCGTGGCCGATCGCGGGTCTGGTGGTCATTGCCGTCTTCTCGGTCGGCGTGGGCTTCGTCATGGAGTGGTTGACGCGGTCCCTCGGGGACGCACCCGCGGCGGTGGTCGTGGTCGTGACCATCGGACTCTTCCTGCTCGTCGACGGCGCCATCTCCGTCAGCGTCCACGACGTCGTCCGCAGCCTGCCGCCGTTCCTTCCACAGACCGGCTTCACCGTCTCGGACTACCTGATCAGCTGGGAGGACATCATCATCGCACTGACCGCTCTGGTCGGTGCGGCGTCGCTCTACGTCTTCCTGCGGGTGACGCGCATCGGGGTGGCGATGCGCGCCGTGGTGGACAACGCGACGCTGGTCCGGCTGACCGGAGAGCCGCCGGCCAGGATCAGGCGCACCGCCTGGTCGATCGGCTGTGGGTTCGCCGCTGTCTCCGGGATCCTGCTCGCCCGCTCGCAGGGTCTCGATGTGACACAGCTGACCTTCCTCGTCGTCCAGGCGTTCGGGGCTTGCGCGATCGGGCGGTTCTCGAGCCTTCCGATGACCTATGTCGGTGGCCTGATCGTCGGGGTTGTCGCCGCCCTGAGCCAGGACTGGTTCAGCAATCCGCCGTTCAGTCAGCTGTCCGAGGCGGTCCCGTTCCTCGTGCTCATCGTGGTGTTGCTGGCGGTTCCGACCCGATGGCTGCCGCGCGGCAACCTGGCATTCCGTGGGTTGGTCTCCAACGCGGCAGAGCTCAGCCGGCGAGGTGGAGCGGTGATCGTCGGTGGGCTTGCGATCATCCTGGTCCTGGTCCCGCAGGTCGCCGGCTCGCATCTTCCCGAGTGGATCTCGGCGGAGAGCAACTTCGTCATCTTCGGCTCGCTCGCTCTGCTGATCTGGACCTCCGGCCAGATCTCGTTGTGTCAGATGTCCTTTGCCGCGCTCGGTGCGACCACGATGGCCCACATGGCGGGGCATGGCGTTCCGTGGCCGTTGGCCCTGCTGATCGCGGGACTGCTGACCGTGCCGGTGGGTGCGTTGATCGCGGTTCCCGCCATCCGGCTGTCCGGCATCTACCTCGCGCTGGTGACGCTCGGCTTCGGCATCGTGATGCAGTTCGTGTTCTATCCGACGTTCTTGATGTTCGGCTCAGGAACGTCGGCCTTGTCGGTCAAGCGTCCGACCCTCGGCCCATTCACCGGCAGCGACAAGTCCACGTACTACGTCTCGCTCATCGTGATCGCCCTCGTGTGCGTGGCACTGGTGGCAATCCATCGGAGCCGGTTCGGTCGGTTGCTGCGGGCGATGTCGGAGAGCCCGATGATGCTCACGACTCTCGGCCTGGATGTGAACGTCACCCGACTGATGGTCTTCTGCCTGTCGGCGTTCTTCGCCGGGATCGGTGGGGCACTGGTCATCACCCAGTTCCCCGTGGGCACGACGGTGTTCATGCCCATCCAGTCCCTCGTGCTCGTCGCGGTTCTCGCGATCTGCGCCATCGTGGGCACGCGGTTGTTGCTCACCGCCGGTCTTGCGGCACTGCTCATGTCGGTCCTGCCGGGCTACGTCACGAGCTTCAACACCGACGACCAGACCTTGTCCTTCGGTATCGCTGCCGTTGTCTGTGGGCTCGTGCTCGCCAACCAGGACCGGCTCACGGCGTGGCTGCGGGCGCAAGGCATCGCGAAGGGTGACCGGCTCGCGCACAGTCCGGTGTCATCGCGCTCGGCGGCGGACGAGTTCGTCTCGGTGGTGAGCCGATGAGCACGGGCTTGCAGACGACTGCTTTGTTGGTGTCGTACGGCGGAAACGTCGCCGTGTCCGAGGCGACGCTGCACGCACCGCTTGGCCGGATCACCGGCTTGATCGGCCCCAATGGCGCCGGCAAGACCACGACCTTCAACGCTTGCAACGGCTTGGTCAAGCCGGTGAGCGGGCGGGTGCTGCTCGATGGTCGCGAGGTCACCGGGATGGGGACGGCGATGCGGGCTCGGCTCGGCATGGGTCGCACCTTCCAGCAGGTGCAGGTGTGCTCGGGCATGACCGTCCGCGCGAACGTCGCGCTCGGTGCCGAGGTGACCCTGATCGGCCGCAATCCGCTCCGGCAGTTCACCGGGGGCCGTGAGCAGCGACGGCAGGTCGCCCAGCGGACTCAGCAGGCACTCGAGGACTGCGGGATCCCGCATCTCGCGGACACGCCGGCCTCGATCCTCAGCACCGGTCAGCGACGGCTGCTGGAGCTAGCGCGGGTGCTGGCGGGCGGCTACTCCATGTTGCTGCTCGACGAGCCGTCGTCCGGGCTCGACGAGGAGGAGACGGCGCGCTTCGGGGAGATATTGACGCGGGTCGTTGACGAGCGCGGCGTCGGGATCCTGCTGGTCGAGCACGACATGACGCTCGTGATGGCAGTGTGCACCTATATATATGTGCTCGACTTCGGCTCGATGATCTTCGAGGGCACTCCCGCCGAGACCCGATCGAGCCCCGAGGTGCGCGCGGCGTACCTCGGCGAGGACGAAGGCCTCCCCGCGAAGGCGGGTGCGCCGCGATGAGGTTCGAGCTCGACGGCATCACGGCCGGTTACGGCGAGACGATCACGCTTCGCGACGTCGACCTGGTCGTCCCGGCGGGGACGATCGTCGCGCTTCTCGGGCCTAACGGCGCGGGCAAGACGACGCTGCTGAGGGTCGCGTCGGGCCTGCTGCGACCTCGGCAGGGACGGATCAGGATCGACGGCAACGACGTCACGGGGTCGGCCGCCGAGCGGTTTGCAAAGGCCGGAATCTGTCACGTCACCGAAGGTCGCAGTGTGTTTCCCGGCCTCACGGTCCGCGAGAACCTGCGAATGTTCGCGGCAAGGGGTGCCACCGCCGAAGCCGAGGCGATGGAGCGCGCGGTCAGCGCCTTCCCGAAGCTCGGCGAGCGCCTGTCGCAGGTGGCGGGGACGATGAGCGGCGGTGAGCAGCAGATGCTGGCCCTGTCACGGGCCTACGCCCGGCGGGCACCGTTGGTGATGCTCGACGAGGTCTCGATGGGACTGGCCCCGATCATCGTCGATGCGATCTTCGAGTTCCTTCACAAGCTCGTGGCCGAGGGCTCGAGCTTGTTGCTGGTCGAGCAGTACGTCGCCAAGGCGCTGGACATCGCCTCCCAGGTCTATCTGCTGTCGCGAGGCCGCGTCGTCTTTCGCGGAGAGCCGGCGGAGCTGATCGGCAACGACATCATGTCGACCTTCATGGGAACGGATTCGGCGCCTACGGGCGCTCGAGCGTGATGGCCAGCTCGGGGCACGCCGCGATCGCCTGTTCCACCGAGTCGAGCTGGGTGTCGGACACCGAGCCGTCGCCGACGACCTGTCCGTATCCGGCGTCGTCGTCGGAGAAGACCCCGGGCGCCGTCACGTAGCAACGGCCGTGCCCGCTGCACCGGTCGGTGTCGATCGAGACCCTCACCGTGTCGCTGCCTTCGCGAAGACGATCGGCAGGTGCTTGAGGTGGAAGGTGCCCGAGGGCCAGGCGATCTCGGGCTCGAGGCCGGCCGCGATCTCATAGTCCGGGATCAGCTTGTGGAACTCTTCCGCGATGATCCGCAGCTCGCGGCGCGCAAGGTGCGAGCCGAGGCACCGGTGGTTGCCGCCACCGAACGCGCGATGACCCTTGTCGGCCTGGTCGAGATCGACCGAGTCGGCCTGCGGGAAGGTCGCGGTGTCGCGGTTGACGGTTCCGAGGCAGAGCATCACCAGCGAGTCGGCGGGGATCGTCACCCCGCACACCTCGACCTCGCGGGTGGTCACCCGCGGCGTCATCGGCGCGGGCGGCTCGAGCCGTAGGACCTCCTCGATCATCGGCTGGACGAGGCTGTTGTCAGCGATGACGCGTCTGCGCAGCGCCGGATCACGAGCGAGCTCATGCATCATGAACCCGATCATCGCGGTCACGGTGTCGAGGCCGGCGAGGACGAACAGGAAGCACAGTCCGAGGACCTCCTCTTCTGTCCACGCCTCGTCGCCGTCGATCGAAAGAATCCGCGAGAGCATGTCGTCTCCTGGGTTCGCGCGTTTGTCCGCGATGCAGGTCTGCAGGTACGCGAACAGTGCGAGCGCGTTCTCCATCAACTCAGGCGACAGGTCTTCCAAGGTCTGGCCCGAGTTCTCGATGATCGTCTCTGCCCAGCGGATGAACTGGTCGCGATCGGCGAGTGGCAACCCGAAGACCGTGAGGAACACCTGCGTGGGGTAGAGGCGGGCAAGGTCGTCCACGATGTCGCACTCGCCGCGGTCCGCGAAGGCCAGGATCAGCTCGCGTGCCTGCGCCCGCAGTGCCTCGTCCATCACATTGATGACCTTGGGGGCGAGCATCGGGTCGAGGACCCGGCGGTAGCGGGCGTGGTCGGGTGGGTCGATCGCAATCGGGATGAGGGTGACTGGGCTGCCGAGCTGGTCGAACGCCTTCGCCGAGGAGAACAGGTCAGGGTTGCGATGGGCGTACTGCACGGCTACTGGACTGGTGAGCATCCAGGTGCCGTTGGCGGCTTGAAAGACCTCTCCCGCATCGCGCACCCAGCGCCAGCCGTCGGTCCGGCTTCGGGCCATGGGGGCGTCGGCCAGGTCGAACGCTCGCACCGTCTCGGTCATGCGGTCCTCACCTTGCCGGTGACATACAGATGACATCGTCTAATTACCTAGACGATACTGCCAGGTGCCAAAGGTGACAGCCAATCTCCGGGAGGTCCGCCGTGACCGTAGCGATCGTGGGAATAGGTCGGACCGCGTTCACGAAGAAGTCGGGTCGCACGCCGCTCGCGATGGCCGCCGAGGCCACCCGGTCCGCCCTCGCCGACGCGGGGCTTTCGCCCTCGGACGTCGACGGAATGTCGACGTACCAGGTCAACGACTCCTGCCAGCCGATCGACGTCGCATGGGCGATCGGAGTCGACGAGCTGGCCTGGGCGAACTCGATGTACGCCGGCGGCAACGCGGTTGCCGACCAGGTAGCGACCGCCGCGGCCGTCATCGAGGCCGGCATGTGCGACGTGATGGTGCTCTACCGGTCGCTCAACGGCCGGTCCGGTCATCGATTCGGGACCGTCGAAGGCCCGATGCGGATCGCCGGGAGCGAGCAGTTCGACGCGCCGTCGGGCTGGGTCGTCCCGCCGCAATGGTTCGCGATGTGGGCTCGGCGTCATCAGCATGTCTACGGCTCGACGTGCGAGGACCTCGGGCAGATCGCGATCACTCAGCGAGCGCACGCCGTGCCCAACGAGCACGCCACCATGCGCACGCCGATGACGATGGAGGACTACCTCGCGGGGCGGTGGATCAACGAGCCGTTCCGCGTCTATGACTGCACGGCCGAGGTCGACGGGGCGGTGGCGATCGTTCTCGCTCGCGAGGACGTCGCGCGAGGATGCGCGACACCGCCGGTGTGGCTGGTCGGATCCTCCAACTCCCAAAGCGGCGTTCCCTGGTCGCAGTGGGACGATCCGACCGAGATGTACGCGAGAAGTGCCGGACCGAAGATCTGGGCACGTACCGGGCTGTCGCCGGCCGAGATCGACGTGGCGTGCATGTACGACTGCTTCACCTACACGGTCATGGCGACGATGGAGGGCTACGGCTTCTGCGAAAAGGGCGGCGTCGGTGCGTTCTTCGCCGAAGGACGTGCGACGTACGGCGGTGACGTCGTGGTCAACCCGCACGGCGGACTGCTGTCGGAGGGTTACATCCATGGTCTCAACCACCACTACGAGGCCGCGTTGCAACTTCGTGGTGCCGCCGCCGACCGCCAGGTTGCCGACGCGAGGCTTGCGTTGGTGACGGCTGGTGGCGGGCCGTACGGCGGGGCCAACGTCTACTCGAGAGACGCGCCGTGACGGGAGCGGGGATGTCCGGGCCGGTGCCGTTGCCCGATCCGGACACCGAAGCCTTCTGGTCGGCGACCCGGGAAGGGCGCCTCACGATCTCCCGATGTCAGTCATGTCGGATCTGGCAGCATCCACCGACCGAGAACTGCCGACGCTGCGGTGGCGCATCGGCCTTCGAGCCGGTCAGTGGCCGAGGCACCGTCTACACCTTCATCGTCATCCGGCAGGCGACAGTGCCGGGCCGCGAACCGCCGTACGTCGTTGCCCTCGTCGAGCTCGCCGAGCAGGAGGGGCTGCGGCTGTCGGCGATGGTGCAGGCCGAGCCCGACGCTGTGCGCGTCGGGCTGCCCGTGCAGGCCGTGCTCGAGCCGGTCTCGGCCGACGGCGAGTTCGTCGCGCCGAGCTTCGTGCCCGTCGACGGTTGAGCCGGGTCACGGGCTACATCGCGGAGCGGTGGTGGCCGCCGTCGACCTCGAGCCATCCACCGGTGATGTAGCCGGCTTGCTCAGAGCACAGGTAGACGATCGCCGAGGCGATCTCGGCTGGGTCACCCATCCGTCCTGCAGGGACGCCAGCCTTCTCGAGCATGAACCGCCGACGCTCCTCCTCGTTGGTCGCGCCGACGTTGTCGCGCATGTAGCGCTTGGCGTTCTCGGTCTCGATCCACCCGGGCGCGATCGTGTTGACGGTGATGCCGTAGCGCGCGTACTCGTCGGCCACCGTCTTCAGCAGGCCGGTCGTCGAGGGGCGCGTGGCGTTCGCGACCGCATGGTGGATCTCGCCGGTCGGCTCCTTGGCGGTGGCAGAGCCAACATGGACGAACCGGCCCCATCCCGCTGACTGCATCCCGGGCAGTACCGCGTGCAGAAGATAGATCTGGCTCATCGTGTAGGCCCGGAAGGACTCGACGTAGGTCTCCGGGTCGGTGATGTCGCGAAAGTCGCCGGGCGCTTGGAAGACCGTCTGCCCGACCACGATCAGCGGCGGTCCGAACGCGTCGGTGACCTCACGTACCGAGCGGTCGGCATCCGAGGCGCTGGAGATGTCCGCGCACACCCCGACCGCCTGGGCGCCCCCCGCGACCAGCTCGGACACTGCGGTGTCGACGTCGGTCTTCGTGCGCGCGACGACGGCCACCTTGCAGCCCTCCGCGGCCAGCAGGCCGGCGGCGATCCTGCCCATGCCTCGGCTGCCGCCGGTGACGAAGGCCACCTTGCCGCTGATCCCTAGGTCCATGTCGTCAGCCCGTCGGGCCGTTCGGGAACTTCAGGTACGAGCCGGCGTCGACCCGGATCTGCTGGCCGGTGATGTAGCGGGACTCATCCGACGCCAGGAACAGCACGAGGTTGGAGATGTCGACCGGCTCGACGTAAGGGACCGGCATCGCCTGGAAGTACGTGAACGCCGGCTCGACGTCCTCGCGGGTCGGGTTCTCGAGATCCGGGCGGAACACGCTGTAGAGGCCGTCGTTGTGCAGCAGGTGCGTGTTGACGTTCGTCGGGTGGACGCAGTTGACCCGGATGAACTCCGGCGCGAGCTGGAGCGCGAGCTGCTCGGTGTACTCGATGAGGATTCGCTTCGACCAGCCGTAGCCGGCGCTGCCAGGCCCCATCGCGGGGTTGTCCGTGGTGTTCGGCATCATGCCCGCGGTCGAGCCCGTGATGATGATCGACGAGTACTGCGTCAGCGAGGGCAGCGACGCGACAACGGTGTTGATCACGCCGACCAGGTCGACGTCGACGGCATCGGAGAAGTCCAGCCGCTCCGGCGTGCCCATGGCCATGGGGAGAATCCCTGCGTTGGCCACCACGATGTCGAGCTTGCCCAGGTCGCGGATACCGGCCTCCAGCGCCTCCTGCAGCTCGGGGCGTGAGCGAACGTCAGCCTGGCGGGCGATGACCCGCCGGCCGAGCTCCTTGACGAGGCGCTCGGTCTCGGCGAGGTCCTCCGGGGTGGACAGCGGATAGGGGTTCGAGTCGATCTGGCGGCAGATGTCGACAGCGATGATGTCGGCGCCCTCTTGCGCCATGCGAACCGCATGGCTGCGGCCCTGACCACGTGCCGCCCCCGTGATGAACGCGACCTTGCCCTCAAGGCGTCCCGCCATGTCGTCTCCCGTCGAATACCGGTAATACCTTTAACTCATTGGTTGAGTCGTGGCTACCTTACGTCGCGCGGCAACGCGCGGCATATCGGTGGTTGCGAGCTGGTTGCCGTGGTGCCCCAGCCCGGGATGGCGGAGCGGCACGCGCGGGCGATCAGGTCCCGGCCGTCTCGCTGGGTCATGAACCTGCGTAGCACCGACGCCGACGTCGCTGTGATCATCTTGCGGACGTAGGCGGCGTGCGTGGGGTAGAGCGCGACGAGCTGGTGGTGGGTGAGCGGCGTCGACGTGCCGAGCAGCGGGCATGCGTTGCCGATGTAGGTCGCGACCGGGTGGGTGATGAGCGGTTCGCGCAGGCCGCCGAGCGCGTTGCCCTGCGGGTCGGTGGTGAAGACGACGCCGAGGTTGAACAGTGAGCTCGGCGGGAGCCCACGGCTGCTGAACTTCAAGGGCGGCACGGTGGGCGCGCGCTTGCCGGTGCCCGCCCAGCGGGCCAGATCGTTGATCGCCGCATCGAGGACGTAGCGACGCGGGTACTGCTCACCACCGGCGCACGTATCCGACAGGACGCCGCCCGCTTGACCGTAGTCGCCGTCGGTGAGCTCGAGTGCTTGCTCGCGGGGCTTGGACACCGGTGGGGTGTTGAGCTCGGTCCCGGCAACCGCTGGAACGAGATGCTGCAGCAGCCAGTAGTCGGTGTGACCTGCCCCGGACACCGACCACGCGACGTGATTGCGCCCGAACGTCTTCGTGACCTTCTGGACGGAGTCCTCACCCCAGATGAACAGTGTCGGCACCCGGTAGGAGTGGGGTTCCGGGTGGTTGAGGTCGGAGTCGACGAGGAACCCATCGGCGAGCCGGGCATCCGAGTCCGCGCCGTTCTGTATGTAGTCGTCGAGCTCGAAGGCCGCCTGCGACTCGCCGGCAGCAAGCACTACGCGTGGGTGTAGGCGCCCGAGCGGGTTGATCCCACGTGGATGTTTCACGGCTTGCAGCGCTTGGGAGAAGATGTCGAAGGAGTACGCGTCGCCAGGAAGGTGAAGCGCCGCGTAGCGCACCGGGTCGAAACCCTTCAGCGACGTCGGGGTGCAGACTGCGACCTTGCCTGCGATTGGATCGCCGGTCAGTCCCAGACCACAGACCCCGACCTGCTGCGCCGTCACCTCCACGTAGGCATCGCCATCCGCCATCACCTGCGGGTAGGTCCACTCGAAATCGGCCGGCGCGTCCAACTGGGCGGTGACGTTGTCCCACTCGACGATCACCGTGCCGCTGAACCGCTTCGGGTTCTTCGGCGCATAGATCAGCATCCGCGTCGCATAGGACGCCGGAGGCTGGTGACCGGCATAGGCGGTCGCGACGCCGGAGAACATGAACTCCCGCTGCGTGTAGCCGTAGTCCGACACCTTGAACGCGGTGGCCATGAATGGGTGTCCGTGCACGCCGCCCGTCAACGGGCCGGTCACCGTCGGGTTCGGCTCGCGTTTGTCGCTCACGGCGAGCGGCCCACGTGTCGCCGCGGGGCCATTGAGGGCGGGGGAGGCCGCGGCGGCGGCGCTCGCACCGAAGACTGTCGGCGCCGACAAGCACATCGCGACGGCCGCGGTGAGCCCGACCGCGACGCGGCGCGCCCGATCAGACGTTGGCTTGCTCGTCACGGGGCGCTGACGCGGCGGACCTCTTGCGCCTTCCCGGCTGGATCAGCTCTCGGATCTCAGCCTGCTGCTGCGCCTGAAGGCGACGCATCTCGCCGAAGGTGACATCCCCGTCGGTGTCCAGCCCGGACATCGCCGTCATCTGGGCCATCATCTCCTTCGGGTCGATGTTCATGAGCCGCACATCGAAGCCCAACGCGACCGCCAGCGCGTCACCGTGGGTCTCGAGCATGTACGTGAACAGGTGGCCGACCTCTTCGCCGATGTTGAGGTTGGCGGCCAGCGTCGTGATCGCCCCGTCGAGATAGATGATGCCCTTGATCAGGAGCATCAGCTCCTTGGGGATCTTGCCGCCGTAGCCGAGCATCTTGCCGAACACCAGCTTCATGTTCTCGACCATCACCGCGGTGTCCGCAGCGGCGGTCACCGCTGCGGTCAGCGCGTCGATGTCGAGGTCGGCGAGGACGACATCGATGTCGGTGTCGGGGGGAAACATGCCGAGGTCCCGCAAGGCCGACAGCTGCGACCGGTAGTCCTGGGTTGCCGACGCCATCATCATCTGCATGACCGCCAGGCGCTTCGCTTCCGGAAAGCGGCCGGTGATCCCGAAGTCGAACAGTGCCGCACGACCGTCGGACGTCACCAGCGTGTTGCCGGCATGGAGGTCTCCGTGAAACACGCCGAAGATGATGGCGCCTTCGAAGAAGCTGCTCAGCAGGCCGCGCAGCATCTCGCGGGCGGTGTCGATGCCGGCGGCGTTGATGCTGTCGATGTCGTCGATCCGGTAGCCGTAGAGACGCTCCATCACGAGCACGCGACGAGTGACGAGCGACGGGTGAGGTCGAGGACAGACGATCTGTCGCTGCTCGGTGCGTGCAAGCACCTCGGCGATGTCGAGCAGGTTCTGCGCTTCGAGCTGGAAGTCGAGCTCCTCGACGATGGTCTCGGCGAACAGCTCGACGTACGCCGGGGGGTTGGCCAGACCGGCCGCCTTGATCCGACCCACCAGCAGACGGGCGATCCACATCATGACCCGAAAGTCCTTGCGCACGGTCTCGGCGATGCCCTCCCGCTGCACCTTGACCACCACCGGTTGCCCGCCGGGCAACGTCGCGCCATGCACCTGGGCGATCGACGCCGCGGCGATCGGTGTCGGGTCGAAGGTTTCGAAGAACTCCGACACGGTGCCGCCGAGATCGGATTCGACGACCCGTACCACCGTTGACAGCGGCATTTCGCCGACCCGGTCCTGCAGCTTCTTGAACTCGGTGATCAGTGGCGCGGGGAGCAGGCCCTCGCCGGAGGCGACGAGTTGTCCCAGCTTGATGAAGGTCGGCCCCAGACGCTCGAACGCGCGCCGAAGCCGTACGGCGAGCAGGCCGATGGCCTCGTCTCCACCACGGCGCCGCTCGAACAGCAACCACGGCAGCAGGAGCCGGGCGAGCACCGCTGTGACGCGGACCGCGTGCAGGCCCGGCAACCAACGGCGCCGGATCAGCGGTGGAACCAGCCGCTGGGTGGCTTCGCGCCGCTCGTCGAGTCCCGTCCGCCACGGCATCGCGTCGGGCTGGACGATCCACGGCCCGTTCGAGGTGAACGCGCCGATGTGAAGGTCGCTGAGTGCTGGGCTGGTCATCTGTTCCTTGTAGTGGCGTGATGTGGCCGTGTCACGGGGTGAAACCAGGTCGCCACTTCTGGCTGGTCACGACCCAGCAGTTGCAGGCGTAGTGGAAGGCGCCAGTGCGCCAGTACTCGCCTCCGGTCGGGTCGTTCGCGTTGAAGACGGCGGGGCCGGCGGGATAGCCGAGATCCATCCTTCCCGCGTTTGCCAGGCCCGCCGCGAGCGAGTTGCGGTTGAGCGAGGGCGCGTGCTCGATGGCAGCGACCAGCATCGACGTGCTTACGCAGGCAACGCCCTCGAGCGCGCCGGCCGTCTTGGCCGCCCCGCTGGTCGGCGCCGGGAGACCGGCCTTCGTCATGATCTTGTTGCAGGTCTTGGTGGCGGCGTTGAACTTGTACCCCTTCGTGTCCTGGATCCCGACCTGATCGGTCGTGATGTCGAGCGCGTTGTTCATGCTGCCCGGGTTTCGACTCGTCGAGTGGTCGGTGAGCTGGACCTCGGCGTCACTCATGAGGGCGTACTTGGGGTAGAAGTGCTGGTTCTGCGCAGCCTTGGCAAATCCGGGAGTCGTGTCGTAGGCAACACTGACGACGCGGTTGACCCCGGCCTTCTTGAACTGCACCGCTGCGGCGGTCTGCTGGGCGGAGGTTGCGGTCCCGAGCGCGCTGGTGGTGCAGCCGTAGTTGTAGACCGACCATTTGCTCGACGGGTAGCCGGCGCGGGTGAGCTCGCGCCGGACGTCGCTGCTCTCGTCGGGGTAGCAGCTCGAGTCCAGGATGCCGACCTTCGTCGTCCCCTTGAACCAGCCGACCTGCTTGGCGCCGAGGATGTAGTCCGCGATCATCCGGTCGTAGTCCGGTGCCCATCCCAGGATGTAGGGGTAGTACTTCTTCAGGGTCGGGACGTGCGCAGAGGTGTACCAGAAGTTCGGAATCTTGGCCTGTGGGATGCAGGTGATCGTCTGCGGGTTGTACAAGTTGTTGATCACCGCGAAGTCATGATCTGACTGGATATTCAGGCAGGCGGTCTGCTCCGAGCTCGCGCTGATGACGTTGTCCGAGTAGAACTTCGGGACCAGCTTGCGGCACGCCACGCCGCCGGTCGCGTTGATGTGGTTGAACATCGCCTGGTAGGCCGCCTGCTCGTTCTTGGCGCTCGCGAGCCCTGCGAGGGAGTTCAACGCTCCGAGATCGACGATCACGACGCCGATGGTGATGGTGCTGTTCGTCACTCCTTGGCCGGACGGAGAGCTGGGACACCGCGGAGTCGTCGGCCCGCTGCCCCCGGGCTTGCCGGAGCCGCTGCTGGTCGTCGGTTGCCCGTTCGAAGCAGGGGCCGTTGCGCCGCTGTCCGGTGAGCCGCCGGTCGGGCCCGACCCGCTCGAGCCGCTGGGGCTGATGAAGGGAGTGGGTAAGCGCCCGCTCTCCGTACCACCTGGGTGGCCCTTCGAGCCGTGCCGGCTGTTGCCGGAACCGGACTGGCCGGTCGGCTGAGAGTTCTGCGGAAGCGGTGAGGTCGTGGTGATCAGCCCTGCCGAGGACCCGTCGCCGGACGACGTCGGGATCGCGGCCCAAGCGACGATCGCCAGGACCACGGCGAAGACCACTGATGCGATCGCCCACTCCGCCGGCGGTCCCTGCCGCAACCACATTCGCAGCTGCTGGAACGGCGTCATCGGGCCTCCCTGGGGCACACGCGGTTCATTGGGCAGGTAGGTGGAATCATCAGCTGCCACCGAGGAAGGCAGCCCGCGCGAGGTCCTCGCGCTCAAGCAGATCTCCCGGCGCACCTTCGAACCGGATCTCGCCCTTCTCCATGAATACGGCACGGTCGCACATCTCGGCAGCGATGTTCAGGCTTTGCTCGACGAGGATCAACGCGACGCCTGATGCCTGAATGTTGCGGACGATCTCCATGAGCTGGGCGACGATGATCGGTGCCAGGCCGAGCGAGAGCTCGTCGATGCACAGCAGGCGTGGTTCGAGCAGCAGCGCTTTCGCGAGCGCCAGTTGCTGCTGCTCGCCCCCGGAGAGAGTGCCGGCGCGTCGGTCCAATCGTTGCGCCAGGTGAGGGAACACGTCGAAGACCTGGGCCCGCCGCTGGCGCAGTGACTGCCGCTGACGCCGCGCGGGCAGTGCGGCCATCTCGAGGTTGTCTTCCACCGTCATGTCGGCGAAGACGCCGTTGCCGCCTGAGACGAGGAGAAGGCCGCGTCCCGGCAGTCGCTCGGCGGTGGTGTTGGTGATGTCCTCCCCGTCGAAGAACAACCGCCCAGCCTGCGGTCGCTCGAGGCCCGCGACCACGCGGAGCAGGGTCGTCTTTCCGGCGCCGTTTGAGCCCAGCAGCGCCAGCGCCTCTCCCGCGCGCACGTTCAGCGACACATCGAACAGCACTTGCAGCGAGCCGTAGGAGAAGCTCACGTTCCGGACGTCGAGAAGTGCCTCGGCGTCGGAGGTGGTGTCATCCATCGCGGGCATGACCGGGCTGCAGCATTTCGGCAGACGATTGCACCATTTGCATATCCGCGCAAGGGACATCGGATTTCGGCGCGGCGTTACGGCACCCGCTTGCGAACAGCGTTCATCGGCGGCATGCTGCCCCCACCTTCATCCGTCCAAAGCCACGACGATTCCCGTCGGGCTGCTACCAGGGGGTCAGCAGGCTTGAACCTCGGCTCACTGACGTTGGGCGTGTTGACGGGCATGCTCTACGGGCTGCTCGCCGTCGGACTCGTGCTGGTCTACCGGGCGAACCGTTTCCTCAACCTTGCTCACGGTCAGCTCGGCGCGCTGTCCGCGCTGGTTCTTGCCAAGCTGTGCCTGGACTCGGGCTGGAGCTACGCGGCAGCGTTTCCGGCGGCGATTGCCGTTGGGGTCCTGACCGGGTTGTTGGTCGAGCGGCTGTTCATCCGGCGGATGCGCGCGCGGTCGTCTTCCACGGTGTCGGTGCTGCTGCTGACGCTCGGTGTCTCGCAACTGCTGCTCGCGTTGCTGGTCATCCCGGCGTTGCAGCCCAACCAGGTTCGTCTTCAGCTCAAGGGGTTCCCGCTGCCTGTCAACAGCGGCTTCACCTTTGGCGGGGTGGTCTTCGGCGGGCAGTACGTCCTCATCCTGATCCTCGTGCCGACCCTGGTCGCCGCGATCGCGCTGTTCCTGCGCTACACCGTCATGGGCAAGACGATTCGGGCGGCGGCGGCCAATCCCGATGCGGCGCGGCTGTGCGGCATCTCGCCCTCCCGGGTCAGTGCCGTGACGTGGGGAATCGCGGGTGCGCTGTCCGCCGTATCGGCCATCCTCCAGGCCCCGTCGGATGCCAGCTTCAACGCGACGGCGCTAGGACCCGAGCAGCTGTTCGTCGCACTCGGCGCCGCGGCGTTCGGCGCGTTCGGCTCGATCCCGCTCGCGCTTCTCGGTGGGATCACCCTCGGGGTCGTCGAGCAGGTCACGATCTCCGTCTCTTCCAACGATGGCACCGCGCTGCTGGTGATGTTCGCAGTCGTTCTGCTCGTCGTTCTGGTCCGCGGCGGCGACATCGCCCGCGCATTCGCGACGCAAGGTGTGGCCAGCGACGACCGGGCCCCGCTGCGTGTCCCGGAGAACATCCGCGACCGATTCCTGGTGCGCCGCCACACAGGGATGCTGCGGCTGGCCGGCCTCGGTTGCGGGGTGCTGCTCCCGCTGTTGCCGGGGCTGCGCTCGGACGGTCACCGCTTCGAGCTCAGCCTGATCCTGATCTACGCCGTCGTCGCCGTCTCGGTGACCATGCTCGTGGGTTGGGGCGGACAGCTCAGCCTCGGGCATTTCGCAGTGCTCGGGGTCGGCGCCTTCGTGGCTGCCCGGCTCGCATCGCACGGCGTGAGCATCCCGGTGCTCGTGTTGGCTGCGGGCGCCGCCGGCGCCGCAGTCCTGACCGTCGTCGGCATCCCGGCATTGCGGGTGCGTGGTCTGACGCTCGCCGTGACGACCCTCGGCTTCGCGTTGGTGGCCAACGAGTGGCTCTTCCGGGAACACTGGTTCACCGGCTCCGACACCCCGAACGTCGATCTGTCCCCGACCCCGGTGCTGCGCGGGGTCGGGTCGGTGTACGGACTGCTGTCGGTGTATTACCTGGCGCTGGTGATCCTGGTCGCGGTCATGCTGGTCACCCGCGCATTGCGTCGATCCACCCCGGGCCGCCTGATGATCGCGGTGCGCGACAACGAGCGAGCCAGTGCCACGTTCGGCGTCACCCCGGCCACGGTCAAGCTGATGACGCTTGCGATCAGCGGGTTCTTCGCCGGTGCTGCCGGTGTTGCGTGGGGACTTGCGTGGCGGACCGCGAGTCCGGATCAGTTCACCCCGGACCTGTCGCTCACCATCCTCGCGCTGCCTGTCATCGGCGGGTTGGGCTCGGCGACCGGTGCGGTGGCGGCGTCGTTCCTGATCTACGCCTCGGTCTTCTTCCTCGGCCCCCATCTGGGCAGTATTTTCGGCTCCGGAGGACAGGCCGGTGCCCAGCTGGCGCTGAGCGGGCTGTTGACCCTCGGCGTCCTGCTGGCGTACCCGAGCGGCATCGCGGGTGCGATCCAGGATCGCTGGGAGCGGGTGCTGGAACGGGTCAGTCGCCAAGTGCGCACGCGCGGCGCGACGAGCGTGGCCGAAGGGTCTTCCTCACTCGATGTCAATGCGGTGACCCTCGACTTCGGGGGGATCAGGGCGCTGGACGGTGCGTCGATCCAAGTGCAACGCGGCGAGATCGTCGGGTTGATCGGACCGAACGGCGCAGGCAAGAGCACGCTGCTCAACGTGATCACCGGCCTGCTGCGGGCCGACTCCGGCTCGGTCTGGCTGGACGGCCAACGGATCGACAAGCTGCCGACGGACCTGCGGTCGGCGTACGGCCTGGCACGCAGCTTCCAGGCGGCTCATCTGTTCCCGGGGCTCACCGTCCGCGAGGCGGTGCAGACGGTGCTCGGTGCCCGTCGCGGCATCGGCGCCATCTCCTCGATGGTGCGGGCGCCGTGGGCAACCGGCGCGGAAGCCAAGATCCGCGCCGAGGCGGAGGCGCTTGTGGCGAGCACCGGCCTTTCACCGTGGGCCGACACCCTGACCGCAGACCTGTCGACCGGCACGCGCCGGATCTGTGACCTCACGCTGCAGATCGCGGCACGGCCGCGGTTCCTGTTACTCGACGAACCGACAGCCGGTGTCGCTCAGCGCGACGCCGAGGCATTCGGACCACTGCTGCGAGGCATCCGCGACGATCTTGGTTGCGCCATCCTCATCGTGGAGCATGACGTTCCGCTGCTGATGGGATTGTGTGACCGGGTCTACGCCCTCGACCAGGGTCGCGTGATCGCCGAGGGCTCGCCTGCCAAGGTGCGCCACGACCCGCGGGTGATTGCCAGCTACCTCGGCGTCGACGAGGCGGCAATCAATCGTTCGGGTGCCCGAGCGACTAGTCGTCGCAAGCAGGCGGCGCCGCGTTCGTCGAAGTCGCGGTCATCGACGCCACCCAAGCCCAAGCCGGTCGCCGCCGGTCGACCCTCCAGTCGCGCTTGACAGCGCGACTACCTCAAAGTCAACATCGTTCACATCGTGCTCACTGAAGGAGACTCCCATGACGGTTGATGCCACGGAAACGGCTGCCGATCAGGCGTCCGGTCCTGCCAAGTTCGGTCCCGACTACGGCACGCTTGAGGCAGCGAGCTATCAGCCGACCGACTCCTACTTCGGGGCGGCATACATCGACATCGACGAGTGGCGAGAGACCCCCGCACCGCATCGTCACGTGCACGGCGGCTTCGCCGACACTGCTACCCGGTTCACCTTCTACTTCCCGTCGCCGGACGCCTATCAGGGACGCATGTACAGCCCGCTCGAGGGGGCTCACGGGGGTCACGAGGACGCCTTTGGTGGCCCGATGGGGGCCATGATCGGCGGCCTCGACCTGACCATCCGGCTCGGTGGGTACCTGGCGGAGTCGAACCAGGGCCACGCGGGCGATGACGTCGACCCACGAGCCGGCGACGACCCCACGATCTACGGCTTCCGTGCGAACAACGAGGCCGCTCGGTTCTCGCGGCACGTCGCGGCACAGGTCTACGGCGAGGCGCCGCATCACTCCTACGTCTGGGGCGGCAGTGGCGGCGGGCGGCGATCGCCGTTGAATCTCGAATACGGCGCCGACATCTGGGATGGCGCGTTGCCGTTCATGGGTGGCGGCGACATCGACGACCACGGCACCACGAAGCATGTCCAGGGCGCGCAGGTGATGTCGTTTGCCGCGATGTTCAACGTGCAGCGCATCCTGCGCGACAAGATCGCCGACGTCGTCGATGCGACGGCAGCGGGCGGCAGCGGGGATCCCTACGTCGGCCTGACGACCCATGAGAGAGAGGAGCTGGCGACTCTCTACCGGCTCGGCTATCCGCGGGGCGATGAGTTCATGGTCGGCCAGCCGATGGGTCAGATCTGGCTGTGGACCTCGATGGCCAGCGAGCTTCGGGAGGTCGATGCCGACTACTTCGAGAGCTTCTGGACCAAGCCCGGCTACATCGGGCATGACGCGCCGCACCTGGTGGCGGACGACATCCTCGACTTCACTGGCGAGGTGAGCCGGGTCATCACCCCCCGTGTATTCCTCGAGAACCCTGATGACTTCCCGGACGAGAAGTTCGCGATGATGAAACTGATGGTCACCCTGATGGCCGGAGCTGAAGGGATGGACCTGCCGGTCGCGGTCGAGATCAACGGCATCGACAGTGGGTACCGGCTCGGAGCCGGCGTGCAGGTGAAGAGCGGCAAGGCCGCAGGGCGCCAGCTTTACTGCCTCAACAGTGTCGGCGACGTCTTCCAGTGCGACGGTGTCGGCGAGGCCAACCTCCAGCGGTTCACCGGCGTTGAGGTCGGCGACACCGTGCACGTGGACAACCGGCCCTTCCTGGCGTTCTGCTACTACTACCGCCACCACCTCATGGACGACCCACAGTTCGACTTCCTGAGGGTCGACGGCGTCCCGATCTACCAGCAGCACCCGGTGCCGCTCCAGTCGCCGCTGATGGGCACGCCGTACTCGGGTAAGTACGAGGGCAAGCTGCTGTGGATCCACCACACCCACGACGCCTCGTTGTGGCCACCGCAAGGCACCGTCTACCGCGAGGCGGTGCGACGTGCACAGGGCGAGGAAGGCCTGCAGAAGCGCTTCCGCCAGCGTTGGTCGCAGAACGCCGAGCACATCCCGGTGATGTTCGCGCCGTCCGATCCCAAGCGGGCGACCTCCACCTGGCTGATCGACTACATGCCGCTCATCGAGCAGGGGCTGGTCGACCTCGCCGCCTGGTGCGAGCAGGGAGTCGAGCCGGCCGGCACCAACTACAGCTACGCCGATGGCAAGGTGAGCCTGCCTGCCAGCGCCGCCGACCGCGGCGGGGTTCAGCCGGTCGTGACCATCACCGCCAACGGCAGCAGTCGCGCCGAGGTGAAGGCGGGCGAATCGGTGGCGATCACCGCGGTCGTGGACGCGCCACCGGCTGGCGGCACCATCACTGGGCTGGAGTGGGACTTCGAAGGTTCGGGAGCGTTCCCGAAGCGCGAGGAGCTCGACGGCAAATCAGCCCATGTTGACTGCTCGACGACGTACTCGTACGACAAGCCCGGAACGTACTTCATCACCGCGCGGGTGACCGGGCACTGCGAAGGGGACGTCAGTGCGCTCTACCGGCAGCTGTCCAATGTCGCCTCCGCCCGGGTCGTCGTGACCTGAGCGGTACAAACGGGAGCCGGCGCCGTGTCACGAGGCGCTGCGCCGGCGGCGGCCTCTCGGGGGGGTGGCCGCCCTCCCGAGGGACGTGGTGCCGGTCTGAAGGATGTAGTCCAGGCCGTCGGCGATCAGCTGTCTCGGCTCGGCGACACCGGCATAGCTGAGCAGCGTTGTTGCGTCGGTAAGCAGCGCGCCGCTGCAGTAGAAGAAGAGCACTAGGCGGGCGTGGTCGCTCGAGACCTCTGATCGTCCCGTTGCGATCAGCGCATCATGAACCGCGGTGATGAGCTCCATCGTCACGACGTCGGGTTGGCCGACGATGTATGCCGCCATGCCCGGATGCGCGCGGACCACGTCGTACAGGTGCAGCACCTGCTCGCGGATCCAGATGAGCGGATCCTGACCGGCTGCGAGCGGGTGGAAGCTTCGCTCGATGAGTTGCTCGCCGCATAGCTGGAGCAGCGCCTCTTTGGTGGCCACGTGGCGGTACGTCGCGCCCAGCGACGACCCCAGGCGCGCCGAGAGCTGCCGCATCGACAGCTGCTCCACGCCGTACTCGGCGATCAGCTCCAGCGCTGTCTCGACGATGTCCTCGGTAGACAGACTGGCGCGCGGCGCCGGTGCACGTACCGCCCGAGTCGCCAACGCTTCCCCTCCCCGTGCCCGCCCTGCGAAATCCGATCGCCGTCAGGCTAGATGACGGCGGAACGGACCCCCCAAACCTTCAAGTGAACACCGTTGACGTGATCGCCAGCGAGTGGCAGGGTCCACGTGTGGCAACTCGACCGTTGATCACAACCGACTGCCACATTGCGCCGCCGCCGACGCTGGCGGACGAGCTGCCGGAGCGACTGCGCTGCAAGGTCATTCACCTCGAGACCCGAGCCGACGGGACTTACCTGATCCGTCCCGAGCTGGTGCCCGAGACGATGCGCGAGATCATCGGCGGTGCCGCGGAGCAATGCCGCCCGCGCCTTCGGGCTGACCGTCTGATCGGGACGGGATCCGGCACATCGATGATGAGACTCAGTCCGCTGGATTCGTCCCCAAAATGACCCATCGCAAATCGCCCTAGGTCATGGGAGGGTAAAGCGCGTGTCACCGTTGACGTCGCTGGCGTATCTGCCTGCTGAGGGCGTTGAGTATCTCAGCTACATGGAGCGAGTCTTCGACGCCGTCACGGCCCTCCGGAGCGAGGGGCGAATCCCGGGCGATGAAGCGGTCGACGGACTGATCGCGTTGTGGCGCGCAATCTCCGCGCAGGTGAGGGTTGACCTAGCCGCGGCCGGACCGCGCTCCGTCAGACCCATCACGACCACCATTCCGATGACGCCGGCCGACTTCCAGCAGAGCTCGGTTCTTCTTGACACCTTGTATCAGCTCCTTCGGATCCTGGAGATGCGTGGCGCGATCGACCTGCGTCGCAGCGAAGGTGTGAATCGGGTGATCCTGGCGGTCTTCAACGGCACCGTGACCTGACGGACGCCACACCGCGATGTGAATCGCCGTCATGCCTTCGTCGAGTGGAGGTGCAAGCCCATCTCATTCCTGGGGTGGGGGAACGCAGGCGGCGCACGTGCGGTCGAACAGCTGCGCGCAGCAGCGATCGAGTTCGAGCCGCCTCGGCATGCCGTGCATCTACCGGTCGTCGTCGGGTTTGCTCGCCCGAAACCGGAACTGGTAGTCCGCGGGATCGATGAAGGTCTGAGTAAGGCCTGCTGCGATGAACCGGTCCGTGGCGGTGTCCATCACGACGGGCACATAGGTGTCGTCGATGTGTGCGTCGCGCATGAACTCGGAGTCGATCGCGTCGACTCCGACGAACATCCCGCCGGGCTTGAGTAGTCGGGCGACCTCGGCGAAGAGCCGGTCTTGCGCTGCGGGCGAGGTCATGTGATGAAGCATCGAGAAGCAGAGCACGGTCGAGAACTGACCGTCTGGCAGTCCGGTCTGCGTTGCGTCGGCGTTCAGAACGTTGACGTTGCTGCCGGACAGCCGCTGGGCCAGCTTCGAGGCTAGGTCGGTGTCGAGCTCGACCGCAGTCAGTGAGGACACTCTGGGCCGGATCAGGTCGGTCGTGCGGCCCGGTCCCGGCCCGATCTCGATCACGGTGTCGCCGAGGTCGCCCACGCTGTCCACCCATGGCAGCAGCTCGGTCTTGAGGCGCTCCGCCCATTCGGGGCTGGCCAAGTAGTCGAGGTGTCCCTGGTTCATGTCCACCATGAGACGCTGAGACGGTGGTGTCCGTCGCTGCCATCATGGCCAAGGATTTGCCCCGACCGGCCAACTGGGGCCAGGTCGCGATGCGGGTCGAGTCGTCGGTGCGCGCGGGGACCTTCCAGTTCCAAGGCAGCGTCACCGATTCGAGCTGGCACACCCACGACCTGCACCAGATCGAGTACGCCGTCGCGGGGACGGTCGAGGTGGAAACGACAGGTGGCCGGTATCTTCTGCCGCCGCAGCAAGCCGCGTGGATACCCGCCGGTCTTGAGCACCGGACCCGGATTCCGTGCTCAGTGCGTACGGTGTCGGTGTTCTTCGCGCCTGACCTGGTCACGACCCACCGGAATGCGATGCGGATCGTCGCGGTCACTCCCGTCGTACGAGAGATGATCCGGCACGGCGTGCGCTGGCCGATCAACCGCAGCACGACCGACCATCAGGCGGATGCTTACTTCGCCGCCCTCGCAGGCTTGGTGGCTGATTGTCTTGAGTACGAAGCGCCGCTTCGCCTGCCGGTCACCGACGATCCGCTGATCGCTGCGGTGATCGAGTACACCGATCACAACCTCAGCGATGTCACGATCGACGGAGTCTGCCGAAACGTCGGTACATCGGACCGAACCTTGCGCAGACGGTTCCCGGCAGAGACCGGCATCTCGTGGCGGACCTATGTGCAACAGGCCCGCTTGTTGCGTGCGATGGCGATGCTGGCCGAGCCAGAATCCACAGTGCTCCATGTCGCGACCACCGTGGGTTTCGACAGCCTCAGTGCCTTCTCGCGAGCCTTCGCCCGGATAGCCGGCGAGACTCCTTCTGCCTATCGCCGCCGGGCTCGTGACATGCACGAGGACTGAAAGCCTGACCGGCGCTGCGGCTGGCCGGATCGTTCGCTAAGTGCGGCAGATCATCGGTTCCGCTGGTCGCGCTCGATCAGCTGGCGGGCGATCACCTGTCGTTGAATCTCGTTTGTTCCTTCGCCGACGATCATCAGCGGTGCATCCCGGAAGTAGCGCTCCACGTCGTACTCCGGCGAGTATCCGTTGCCGCCATAGATTCGTAGCGCGTTGGTGGTGACGCGCAGGCAGGCTTCGGA